>JBBPYC010000025.1:0-75045 GCA_038200275.1 Burkholderiales bacterium | reverse complement strand
CTCGTTTTTCTCGCTGATGTTGGGGTTGAACACGTTCTTGATCAAGTCGTGCGAAACCGCCGCTGAGATCGCCATCAGCAGCCCCGCTGCGGTGGACAACGCCGCAGCCAGACCGCCTGCCGCGACCAACGCAATCACCCAGTTGGGCAACAGCGCGATCTCCGGGTTCGCCAGCACGATGATGTCGGCATTCACGTCGAGTTCGTTTCCTTTCCAACCAGCGGCCTGCGCTTTCTGCAATACGGCAGCGTCCTTTGTCTTGTCGTTGTAGTACTGGATACGGCCGTCGCCGTTCTTGTCTTCGAACTTCAACAGGCCGGTGATTTCCCAACGCTTCATCCAGTCCGGACGCTCGTCATACTTCAGCGCGGAGTCGGCCGCGAACGGGCTCGTGTCCTGCATCACGACGCCAGGCGTCACGGTGCGCAGCAAATTCATCTTCGCCATCGCAGCCACAGCGGGTGCGGTCGTGTAGAGGATTGCGATGAAGACCAGTGCCCAGCCAGCCGAAGAACGCGCGGCTTTGACCGACGGTACGGTGAAGAATCGCATGATCACGTGCGGCAAGCCCGCTGTGCCTATCATCAGCGACAGGGTGTACATGAACATGTTGAGCTTGCTGCCGGGCAGCGATGTCGTGTACTGGCCGAAGCCGAGTTCGGTGACCACTTGGTCAAGCTTGGACAGCAGCGAGAAATCGTGCCCTACCAGGTTTGAGCCCAAGCCGATCTGCGGAAGCACGCTGCCTGTGAGCTGCAACGAGATGAACACTGCCGGCACCGTGTAGGCCAGGATCAGTACGATGTACTGTGCGACCTGCGTGTAGGTGATCCCCTTCATGCCGCCGAACACCGCATAGGCGAACACAATCGCCATGCCGACGTAGATGCCGGTGTCCGAAGAAACACCCAGGAAGCGCGAAAACGCGATGCCCACGCCAGTCATCTGGCCAATGATGTAGGTGATCGATGCGGTCAGCAGGCAGACCACTGCAATCGTGCTGGCCGACTTCGAATAGAACCTGTCGCCGATGAACTGCGGCACCGTGAACTTGCCGAACTTGCGCAAGTACGGTGCCAGCAGCATCGCCAGCAACACGTAGCCGCCGGTCCAGCCCATCAGGAACAGCGCGCCGCCGTAGCCCATGTTCGAAATCAGCCCGGCCATCGAGATGAACGACGCGGCGCTCATCCAGTCGGCCGCTGTCGCCATGCCGTTGGTGACCGGGTGGACGCTGCCACCGGCTGCGTAGAACTCGCTGGTGGAGCCGGCTCGCGCCCAGATCGCGATGCCGATGTAGAGCGCGAAGCTCAGCCCGACCGCGATGTAGATGGTGGTTTGAAGATCCATGAATTGCGCAACCTGTTATCGACGAGTTTGTTGTTGTTGCGGCCGGACGACCGGTTTCGCCGGCAGGCGATTGGCAGGTCGCTCTTCGTCGACGTTGAAGCGCCGATCGATCGCGCCCATGCGCCAGCCGTAGTAGAAGATCAACACGATGAAGATGTAGATCGAGCCCTGCTGCGCAAACCAGAAGCCGAGCGGGTAGCCGCCCAGATGGAACTGGTTGAGCCATTCGGCGAACAAGATGCCGGCGCCGAACGACACCAGAAACCAGACCACCAGAATGCCGCCGAGCAACCGGAGCGTCGCGCTCCAATAGGCTTGGGACGTATCGTCAAGTGACATACGCAATCCTTGTTGTTGAAAGAGATAGAGAGGCGATGAAGTGACCAGGTCACTTGCCTGGAACACGTCGGCCGATCGTGAGAGTTACAACCGTAACCGATCGTGACGTGCGTGTGCTCGCTTCTTTGATCGCCGTCAGGGAATCACCGGAAAGGGTAAACCCTGGAATTGATGGCATGCCGCCACAGGCTGGACGCGCCTTGGCAAATTCTTGGTCACGACCCCGAATGTTTGCGTCGTTGCGCGAAGCCAGCACGGTCTGTGGCAGGGTGTCCGATCAAGGAGTTGTCTCAACGACGCCGCTGTGCGCCGAGTGGTCGATCCGCCATCTCATCCCAGTGCATCGGCGCAAACCAGTCGTCGCCGAGCAGGTATGCCCGCAACATCGCCAACGCGTCGAATCCCCAAAACAGGCGCTCGTTGACGACGAAGCTCGGCACGCCGAAGATGCCAAGCGCAACGGCTTCCTCGGTAAGGGAGCGGAGCTGCGTCTTGATTGCTCCATCCTGCGGATTGCGGGCCGGCTTCAATCGCTGTTGCAGCACAGCCAGCCGCTGCGGATCCGCCGCATCGAGCCCGGACTGCCACACATGCTCGAAGATGGCGCGGCACACGTGCCGGTTGGGCAGCCGGTCGTCTCCCACGCTGCCGCACGCGAGCGCGAGCCGCAACACGTCAAGTGGGTTGAACGGATGCGTGGCCGGGTGGCGCAGTGCAATGCCATGCTCGCGCGCGAGCCATGAGACGTGCCGACTGGTCCAGTCGCGCTTTGCCGCAATCTCGGCGGGGCCGAGTTGCCCGTGTGCCTTCAACAACGCGCCGAACACGACCGGTTTGTAGGCCACCGCGTAGCTGCCGGCGTCTTGCAGCGCACGCGGCAGCTGCTCAAACGCGAGGTAGGCATACGGCGAGATGAAATCGAAGTAGCAGTCGATCTGTTTCATGGCGGTCGTGTGGGTTGGCGCTCGGCAGGTCTGTTCGGCTCAATCGCCCGTTCAGCCCTTGATGACAACATCGGCGCGCTGCGCCAACCGTTGCCAGATGATGCGCTTGGCCGACTCGTCCAACGCGCCCCAGTCCATGATCTCGTCGATCGTGCGCAGGCAGCCTTCGCACCAACCTGTGGCTTCGTCCATCTGGCAGACCGACACGCACGGCGACGGCCCCGCAGCGTTCGTGTTGGCAACGCGCTGCGCCGTGGCCGCGACGATGCGCGCATACACGCTCATTGCGCACCTCGCGAGAGCGGCACATCGGTTGCGTGCTGCGCGGTGCGCGCTGTCTGGTCAAGCAACCGGGGCGCAAGCAGATGCCCCTTCTTCTTGTTCAGCAACGCCCGCGCGACACGCTGCACGCCTTCAGACAGGCGCTTCAGTTCAGCACCGCACATGGTGCCGTCCCCATCACCCAAGCGCATCCGCAACGATCGGAACCAAGTGCCCAGATCAAGCAGGGGCCACGGAGCTGGCACTGCCAGGCCACAGGCAGCGCCCCCGGTGAGGGGAAGCTCGACAAGCCGACCGCAGGGAGTGAAGGTTGGGGGCGAGCCATCAATACCCCCGCCCACGGTCCACCACGCCGCGAATTGGCTCGCCGCGTTCGACCGCTTCGATCTTGCCCGCGATCTGCGCGATGGTGTCGTCGCGCAAGGTGCGCGCCGACGTATGCGGCGTGACGACTATCTTGGGATGCGCCCAAAAAGGATGGTCGGCCGGCAACGGCTCGGTCCGGAACACATCAAGCGCAGCGCCCGCCAACTGGCCGCTGTCAAGCGCTTCAAGCAGATCGGCTTCCACCAGATGCTCGCCGCGCGCGACATTGATCAGGTAACCACCGACCGGCATTGCGGCGAACGCCTCACGATTCAAGATGCCAGAGGTGTCCGGCGTAAGCGGCAGCAGACAAACCAGCATGCGGGTGCCAGCCAGGAAGGCCTGGAACTGCGCCGCGCCGGAGAAACATTCGACACCCGCCACCTGCTTGCGCGTCCTGCTGTAGCCGCGCACCGGAAACTCGAAGTGCTGCAACGCCCGCGCGACGCGCTCCCCGAGCACGCCCAGACCCATGATGCCGACCGTGAAATCGGCGCGCCGGTTCGGCTTTCGAAACGACCACTTTGCGCGCGTCTCTTCCTGTGCATAGGCATCCAGCTCGCGAAACTGCCGGATTACGGCCTGGCAGACGAACTCGGCCATCTGCACCGACATGCCCGCATCGTCCAGGCGCACCAGCAGCAACTCGGGCGGCAGCTTCAACTTTAGCAGCGCATCGACTCCAGCGCCGATGTTGAACAAGCCACGCAGCCTCGGCTGCTCGTCGATGAACTGTTGCGGCGGCGCCCAGACCACCGCGTGGTCGGCTTGCGGCGCACCGCTTTGCCAGGCTTCCACAGTGGCGTGCGGCAGCGCAGCGCGCAGTCCTTCAAGCCACGGCTCGGCCTTGGTTTGGGTGGCGTGAAACAGGATGCGCATCGTGATGGCGGTCATGGGGTCTTGGCGCCGAGCCGCAGCAGCTCCGCACCTTCTGCGACCTGATCGCCCGGTGCGTAAAGCAGCTCTTCGACCACCCCATCGGTGGGTGCGGCCATCGTGTGTTCCATCTTCATCGCTTCAAGCACAGCGAGCGGCTGGCCGACCGACACCGCGTCGCCAGCCTTGACCAAAAACGCAACCACCCTGCCCGGCATCGGCGCGCTCAAGTTGCCGCCTTGCGTCGAGTCCTCACCCGCATGGGCCAGCGGATCGAGCAACACAATGCGGGTCGCGCCGACTGGTGTGAAAACGTGTAGCACCTCACCATGTCGGTGCACCTCAGCCCTTACACGCTGTCCGTTGAATTCAAGCTCGATGGCGCAAGCGTCGCCGGCGGATTGCTTACCGCCGTCGTCCATGCGCTGGAGCCACAACGGCGCGCACGCATCATCGATCGACAACTGCAGCGCGCCGTCGTGCAGATAGCGCAACTCGGCGCCTACGGACTGGCCGTTGAACTCGAAATCGAACCGACGTGTCCGCACCCCGTGCGACTGCCAGCCGTCGCGCCGCGAAAAAGGATTGCCGCCTTGTTGCGCGCGCTCGGCCAGCAACGTATGCGCAATGGCTGCCGCACCCGCCACCGCCAGCCCGACCGGCTCCTGGTTGAACAGCAGCGCGCGTTCGCGCGGAATCAACGCGGTGTCGAGCTGCGCCTGCGCGAACGACGGTGTGGCCAGCACATGGCGCAGGAACTGCACGTTGTTGTTCAGGCCCACGATGTGCAGCTGCGACAGCGCATCGTCCAGCCGCGCCAACGCCTGCTCGCGCGTGTCGCCGTGCACGATCAGCTTGGCAATCATCGGGTCATAGAAAGGCGAGATCGCATCGCCTTCGCGCACACCGTCGTCGATGCGCACCGGCCCGCGCGTGAAGCTCACGCAAGGCGGGCGGCGATACACATTCAGGGTTCCGGTGGCCGGCAAAAAGTCCTTGTCCGGTGTCTCGGCACTGATACGCGCTTCAATTGCGTGTCCGTCGATCTTCAGATCGCCCTGCGTGAGCGGCAGCGGCTGGCCGGCTGCCACGCGCAGCTGCCACTCGACCAGATCCTGACCTGTGATCGCTTCCGTAACCGGGTGCTCGACCTGCAGCCGCGTGTTCATCTCCATGAAGAAAAAGCGCATCGCACCGTCGTCGGCCTGCTCGACGATGAACTCCACCGTGCCGGCGCCCACATAGCCCACCGCACGTGCTGCCGCCACGGCCGCATCGCCCATCTGTTGGCGCATCTCCGGCGTCATGCCGGGCGCAGGCGCTTCTTCGAGCACCTTCTGATGCCGGCGCTGCACCGAGCAATCCCGCTCGAACAGATGCAGCACGTTGCCTTGGCCATCCGCGAACACCTGGATTTCGATATGCCGCGGGCGCTGCACGTATTTTTCGATCAACACAGCCGCATCGCCGAAGCTGTTCGTGGCTTCGCGCTGGCAGGAAGCGAGTGCAGCAGCGAAGTCATTCGCCTGCTCGACGATGCGCATGCCCTTGCCGCCGCCGCCCGCGCTGGCCTTGATCAGCACGGGATAGCCGATCTTCTGGGCTTCCGCTTCGAGCAGCGCCCGGTCCTGGCCTGCCCCGTGATAGCCGGGCACCAGCGGCACACCAGCACGCTCCATCAGCTGTTTGGATTGGGCCTTCAGCCCCATCGCACGAATTGCTTGTGGCGGCGGGCCGATGAAGACCACGTCGGCCTCTGCGCACGCGGTGGCAAACGCATCGTTCTCGCTCAGGAAACCGTAGCCCGGGTGGATTGCTTCTGCCCCTGTGTCGGCTGCAGCCTGCAGGATGCGTTCCCACCGCAGATAGCTGTCTTTCGGCGCACTGCCGCCGATGTGCACGGCCTCGTCGCAGACTGCGACGTGCTTGGCGTGCGCGTCGGCATCCGAATAAACCGCCACGGTCTTGATGCCAAGCCGACGTGCGGTGGCCGCGACCCGACAGGCGATCTCGCCGCGATTGGCAATGAGGATTTTTTTAAACATGGCGTGCTTCGGCGACACGGTCGCCGGTGTGTGCTGCCGTTGCAAGCCGATCGGGCGCCCGCTTGAAGCGTTCAAACAGATGGTTGCCTTGATTGGCGATCGATGTCTTCTTCACTGTTGCGTCCTCATTGTCAAGCCACACGCGGCTGGCCCGCCGACCGCCACTGCGACAAGCGCCGAAACGCTGTGCGCAGGAACTTGATCAGCGTCCAGGTCACGATCCACATCAACACGACGACCACTGCAAGCAGCACGCCGAACACGAGCGGGTGCGTTGTCGCCAGCCAGATCGCGCCCACCGAAGCGCCGTCTTCAACCAGACTCGCGCCGATGTTGGAAAACGGCTCGGGCGAGGTGTTGATCGCTGCCCGTGTGGTCGTCTTCGCAGCCTGGCTGGTCGCAGCGAGCGTACCGCCGAGCAGCGCTGCGAGCAGCGTCATCATCCCGCTGTCCGCACCGAAGAATACGGCCCCGGCCAGCGCCGCACCCGCCGGCACCCGGATCAGGCTGTGCATCAAGTCCCAGAGCGAATCGAAGCCGGGGATCTTGTCGGCAAAGAATTCCATGAACAGCATGAAGCCGCTGACGATGAGGATCGCGGGATGCTGCAACACCTGGAGGCCAGCCGGCAGCACCACGCCACCCGCCGCGCCCATCAGCCCGACCAGAAACACCACCGCATAGAGCCGGAAGCCGCTGGCCCAGCCGAGCGCCGCAGCCAGCGCAAGCAAGCTCGGCATGTCCATGGCACCGGCGGCTTGCGCCACGCCGCGGCTCCAGCCGGCGTCCAGATGCAGGCCGGCCGTATGCAGCCACTGAACCAGGTCGAGCCAGGCGGTTTCCATTGCCGAGCTTCGGTGTCTTTAAAAAGTTGCCTACTGGCCGCCAAGCCATCCAGGTTGGCGTTTTTGCAGGAACGCCTGCACGCCTTCGCGTCCTTCATCCGTCGCGCGAATATCGGCGATGCCAAACACGGTCTCATTGACCAGGTCCTTGTCGATGTCGCGGCCCGCCACATCGTGGATCAGCTGCTTGCAGACACGGACGGCATTCGGGCTGGCCGCAACCAGCGCCTGCACGATCTGGGCGACTTTTGGGTCCAGCGCATCGGCCGTGACGACTTCGTGCACGAGTCCGATGCGCGCCGCTTCGGCCGCACCAAATCGCTCGGCTGTCAGAAAATAGCGATGCGCAGCACGCGCGCCGATCGCGCGGATCAGGTACGGACTGATGGTGGCCGGGATCAGTCCGATCTTGACTTCGCTGACGCAAAAATTCGCCACGTCGGCTGCAATGGCAATGTCGCATGCCGTGATCAGCCCCAGGCCACCTGCATACACATCGCCCTGCACGCGCGCCACCGTGGGCTTCGGGCACTCATGAATCGTCTTCAGCATGTCGGCCAGCTTGGCGGCATCGGCCAGGTTTTCTTCGCGCGAATAGTCGGCCATGCGCCGCATCCAGTTCAGGTCCGCGCCCGCGCAAAACGCCTTGCCGATGGCGGCCAGCACGATGCAGCGCACATCCGCCCGGGCACCGAGCACACGGAACGCCGCCGTCAGTTCGGCAATCACGTCGTCGTTGAACGCGTTGCGCACATCGGGGCGGTTCAGCGCGATGGTGGCGACGTGGCCATCCACGGCAATCTGGAGCGATTTGATGGGAGCGTTGGTCATGGGGTTTTCCTTGGCAGCGTGTGTGCGAACCAGCCAATCTGCAGCCGAACGGTGCCGATTGGCTGCCAAACCGATTGAAATTCATTGCGCGTTGCAGACGGACCGGCCTGGACCCCCGCACGACATGCAGCACAGTACATCGCAAGCGCTTCTGATTGCTTCATCGGTCTGGATTGTGATTGGGCGCGCTGGTTGTAGCGATGGACGGAAATCGGCCGATCAGTAGCGCTTGGCCACTTCTTCCAGCATGACTTCGGTCGCGCCGCCGCCGATCGCCAGCACACGCGCATCGCGCCAAAGCCGTTCGATCGCGGTCTCGCGGATGTAGCCCATGCCGCCGTGAAACTGCTGGCAGGTCTGCAGCACTTCGTTGACGAGTTCACCCGTCAGTGCCTTCAACATCGACACCTCCTGCACGATGTCCTGCCCCTGATCCACCGCCCAGGCGCATTGGTACATGAACGCACGCGCTGCCCGCGTCTTCGCATCGAGCATCGCGATGCGCTGACGGATCGTCTGCTTGTCCCATAAGGTGGCCTGAAACGCCTGTCGTTGGCGCACATAGTCCAGCGTGAGTTCCAGCGCACGCGTGCAGTGCCCGATCGCCATCGCAGCCAGCGCAATGCGTTCGGTCTGAAAATTCTTCATGACCGAATAGAAGCCCTTGCCTTCGTCACCCAGCAGGTTCTCGGCCGGGATGCGCACGTTGTCGAGCATCAGCTCGGCCGTGTCGGATGACAACCAGCCGCTCTTCTTCAGCGCGCGGCCCACGCTGAATCCGGGCGTGCCTTTCTCGATGATGAACATGCTCATGTCGTGCCGCGCGCTGCCGGTCTTGGCTGCGATGAAATACAGGTTTGCATGCACGCCGTTCGTGATGAACATCTTGGTGCCATTCAGCACCCACGCATCGCCGTCGCGCTTGGCCGACGTGCGGATGCCCGCCACGTCGGAGCCCGCACCGGGTTCGCTGATGCCGACCGCGCAGATCGATTCGCCCGCTGTCAGCCTGGGCATGAAGCGGCGCTTTTGCTCCGTACTGCCCGCGTGATGCAGATGCGGCCCGGCCATGTCGGTATGCACCAGCACCGTGATGATGAAGCCGCCGAAAGTCGATTGCGAAAGCGCCTCGGCGAACACCAGGTTGGTCATCGCATCGGCATCGGCGCCGCCGTATTCGCCCTCGAACGCGATGCCGAGCAGCCCAGCTTCACCCATGCGCCGCAGCACGTCGCGCGGTACGCTGCCCTGCTCTTCCCAGGCGGCGGCGTGCGGCTCGACTTCGCGGGCAATGAAGCGCGCGACCTGATCTTGCAGTAACTCGTGTTCGGGGGTGGTGTAGATGTTGTTCATCGTGTGGGCCTGCACGAAAGGCGAAGCTTTGCGGCAGGCGACGTTCAGTTTGTTGCCGCCGAACCCGAAAATTGTTCCAAGGCCCCGGTGGATTCCAGCTTCCCGGGACGACCACGGGCAGGCCTTGCCGAGTCGGTGTGGAAACGAGACGCGGGGAGATCCAGCCGCCCCGAGCCGCATGGTCAACGGATTATGCGCAGCTTGGCCGCGCCATCAGCCCCGCGGTCAGAGGTCGATCTCGTCCCAACGCTCGGCACTCGCGCCGGCCAGCGCGCGCACCCGCTCCTCGTCCTCGGCGAACTCGGCGGCCGGCCCCTCGTAGGCCATGGTTCCGTGCTCAAGTACATAAGCGCGATCGGCAATGGCGACCGCGGCGCGCACGTTCTGCTCGACCAGCAGCACCGACATGCCGTTCGCCCGCGCGGTTCGAATCACCTCGAACACCTGGCGCACGATCAGCGGCGCCAACCCCTGCGAAGGCTCGTCGAGGATCAGCACTTTGGGGTTCAACAGCAAGGCACGCGCGATCGCCAGCATCTCTTGCTCGCCGCCCGAGAGTTGTCCGCCCTTGTTGGCCCGGCGTTCGCGCAGGCGCGGGAACAGCTCATAGACGCGGGCGACGTTCCAGGGCCCCGGGCGTTCGAGCGGCACCAGCAGGTTCTCATCGACCGTCAGGTTGCGGAACACTTTGCGGCCTTCCGGCACGAAGCCGATGCCCAGCGAGGCGATCCGGTGCGGCGGCCAGCGCGTGGTGTCCTGCCCCAGGATCCGCACGCTGCCCTCGCGCGCCGGTGTCAGCCCCATCAGGCTGCGCAGCGTGGTCGATTTGCCGGCGCCGTTGCGGCCGAGCAGCGTGACGATCTCCCCTTCCCGCACGAGCAGGCCGACGCCGTGCAGGATGTGGCTTTTTCCATAGTAGGTCTGCAAGCCCTGCGCTTCGATCAGGTTCATTCGGCCTTCCCCAGGTAGGCGGCCTGGACCTGCTCGTTGGCTGCGATCTCCGCCGCCGTGCCTTCGGCCAGCACCGCGCCTTCGGCCAGCACCATGATCCGATCGGCCAGGTTGAAGACCACGCGCATGTCGTGCTCGATCAGCACGATGGTCAGCTTCTGCTCCCGGTGCAGGCGCCGGATCAGCCGCGCGATGTGATAGGTTTCCTCGTCCCCCATCCCGGCGGTCGGCTCGTCGAGCAACAGCAACCGCGGGTTCAACGCGATCGACATCATGATCTCGGCGGACCGCTGGTCGCCGTGCGACAACTCGCCGACCAGCCGGTCGGCCTTGTCGCCCAGGGCACCCATTTCAAGCAGTTCGGCCTCGCGCGCGCGGATGCGCGCGTCGGCCTGGTGCGATAGCCAGGGCTTGAGCCGCAGCCCGGCCGCGACCTCGATCGGGATGCGCAGGTTCTCGCGCACGCTGAGTTCGGGGAATATCTCGGTGATCTGGAACGTGCGCGCCATCCCCGCCGCCACGCGCTCGTGTGGCGCCAGCGTCGTGACGTCCTGGCCGTCGAACACGATCTTTCCCGACGTCGGAGGAAAGAAACCGCTGATCAGGTTGAAGAACGTGGTCTTGCCCGCGCCGTTCGGCCCGATCACCGCGCGCAACTCACCGGGCTCGACCGCAAGCGATACGTTATCGACCGCCACCAGGCTGCCGAAGTGGCGCGACGCACCCTGCACGTGCAGCAAGCTCACGTGGACACCTTGCGTTTGATGATGCCGAGCACACCGCGTGGAAAGAACATGACCACCAGCACGAAGAACAGGCCGATGAACGACATCCAGTTCTCGGTGTGGCTCGAGACGTAGTCCTGCAGCACCACGAAGATCGCCGCGCCGACCAGCGGGCCCCAGAACGAGCGCATGCCCCCGAGCACGGCCATGATCACGAAGTTGCCCGACAGCGTCCAGTGGAATGTGCGCGGGTCGGTGAAATTGTTCAACAGCGCATACAGGCTGCCGGCAAGCGCGGCGACAGCGCCCGAGATCACGAACGACAGCCAGATGTGCTGCTCGACCGGAATGCCGAGAAAGCGCGCGCGCCGTTCGTTTTCGCGAATCGCGATCAGGCTGCGGCCGAGCGGCGAACGCAGCAGCAGCGCCATCATGCCGACCGCGACGGCGAACAGCGCCAGCGCCAGGTAGTAGTAGGCCGTGTCGCTCTTCGAGATGTCGATGGTCGTGAATCCCAGATCCAGCGGTTGCCTGCGCCAGCCGGTCAGTCCATCGTCGCCGCCGGTCACGGTGTTCCAGCGAAACGCGACGAAAAAGAAGATCTGCCCAAAGGCGATCGTCACCATCGCGAAATAGACGCCGCGCAGCTTGCGGATCAGAAATCCGACCACCGCCGCCGCCGCGACTCCGACCAGCACGCCGACGATGATCGACAGCATGGTGCTCGGCACCAGGTACTTGATCGTCATCGCGGCGCCGTACGCGCCCAGGCCGAAGTACGCGGCATGGCCGAACGACAGCACGCCGGTGAATCCCAACAGGAAATTCAGCCCCATCGCCGCCAGCCCGAGCACGATCACGCGGGTCGCCAGCTCGGTGTAGCCGCCGACCGCATTCATCCAGTACGGCATGGTCAGCAGAACGATCCAGACCAGCACGGAAGGCAGCCGCTTGTCAAGGCCGTTCATTGCGTCCTACCCTCTTCGCCGAGAAGGCCCTGCGGGCGCCACAACAGTACCAGCCCCATCATCACGTACATCACGGCCTCGGTCGCCGACGGGAAGAACACCGTGGTGATGCCTGACGCAACGCCGATCAACAGGCCGCCGAGCAACGTGCCCGGCAAACTGCCCAAGCCGCCGACGATGATCGCGACGAAGCTCGGCATGATCAGCGAACTGCCGATGGTCGGCTGCAGCCCGAGCATGCCCGCGGCCAGCACGCCGGCCAGCCCCGCCAGGTAGATGCCGAGTCCGAAGTTCAGGTTGCGCAGCACCGTCACGTTCACGCCGAGCACCGACACGGTTTCCAAGTCGAGCGTGCCGGCGCGAATCCGCATGCCGAGCCGGGTCCGGTTGAGGATGTAGAACAGCCCGGCGACCGCCAGCGCCACCAGCAGCACCATGAACAGGCGGTAGCCGGTAAGAAAGAAGTATTCCACCGACAGCGGCTTGGTTAGCCAAGCCGGGATCGGGAACGGCAGGCTTTGCGCGCCCCAGATGTAACGCGTGCCGTCTTCCAGGATGTAGGCGAGCCCGAACGTGAGCAGCAGGCTGTAGAGCGGATCACGCCCGTACAACCGGCGGATCAACAGCCGCTCGACCAGCAGCCCCAGCAGCGCCGTCAGCAGCGGTGCGACGATCAGCGCGCCCCAGAAGCCGATCGTCGGCATCAGCGTGTAGGCGAGATAGGCGCCGATCGCGAGAAAGCCGCCGTGCGCGAAGTTGATCACTCCGCTCAGGTTCAGGATCAGTGACAGCCCCAGCGCCATCAGCGCATAGAACGCCCCGACGATGAGCCCGTTGAATACGTTGAACAGAAGCAGCTGTGTCATCGCACAAGTAGCCCGGGGCTGGTGACGAAACCAAGTTGAACAGGACGTTGACGGCAGGCCACGCACCAAGCCGGCCGGCCGCACTGCGGCGCGCCGCACGTGTCGATGCCGCGCGTCGAAAGCGCCGCTGGATGCACGTCAGCGCTCAGGCTGGCCAGGTCATCTTGCAGCCGGATTCCGCGAGGGTTCCGGCCGCATCAGTTCCCTTGGCGACTTCCGTTACCTTGAACAGATCGTCCGGCGCGCTGCCCTTGGCCTGGGCCTGGCCGACGAACAGGTCGGGGATCAACTGGTTCTGGCCAGCGCGGAAAAACGCGCCATTCGGCATCAGCGCCACCTCGGGCGGCAGCTTGAAGTCCTGCAGAAACCGGGCCATCTTGACCGCCTCGAGCGACTTGGCGCCATTCGCGGCCAGCGCGCAGGTCCAGGTCGAGGCATAGCCGAACCAGGTGCGCGCGGTCGGAACCCGGTTGGTGCGCTTTTTGATGTCGGCGACGAACTCGGCCACGTGCGGCACGCCCGGCTGATTCCAGTACCACTCGAACACCCAGGTGCCGACCCGTGCATCGGGCGACAAGCCTTCGAGTGCCTCAAGTTCCTGCTGGCCGCCAGCCAGGTGGAACCGCTTGTCGAGCCCGAACTGGACCGCCTGCTTTAGCGCGTTGATCATGTCGTCGCCCTGCACCAGGAACACGATCACGTCGGGATTCGCGGCTTGCGCCTTGATCAGGTAGGAAGAGAAATCGGTGGTGCCGAGCGGCGTCAGATCGGCGCCCACCTTGGCGCCGCCCAGTCGCGTGCAGGCTCTCTCCAAGCCGGCCTGCAACGTGTGGCCAAACGCATAGTCGGGCGTGATGTAGTACCACTTCTTTCCCGCGTTCTTGATCAGCGAGGGCGCCACCGCGTTCGCTTCCATCTGCGTGGTGTTGCAGATGCGAAAGACGTTCCAATGGCAGGTGTCCCCGGTGATCGCGTCGGTGTGGCCGCCGGGGACGATGTGCAGCACCCCCTTTTCGTTGCTGACCTGCGCCATCGCCAGCGCCAGCGCCGAGTTGACGTTGCCGAGCAGGAAGTTGACCTTGTCGCGATCGATCAGCTTGCGCGCCTTCTGCACGGCCGTGCCGGCATCGCCGCTGGTCGAGTCCTCGACCAGCAACTCGACCTGGCGACCGAGGATGCCGCCCTTCGCATTGATCTGCTCCAGCGCCAACTGGGCGCCGGTCAGTTCGTTCTTCCCGACCGCCGCATAGGTGCCGGTCAGCGGGTTGTCCAGCCCGATCTTGACGGTGTCCGCCGCGCGGCTCGTGCTGATGAAAGGCGGAGCGAGCTGCAGCAGGCTGGCGCCGGCAGCGGCCTTGACGAGGCTGCGGCGCTTGAGCGGCGCCGAGGGGTGTGGGAAGGACATGTTGTTCTACCTTGAGCCTGGACTCTTGGATGACCCGTGAACGCCGGGTCCGCGTCGATCGATCTCAAGTCACCAGCGCTGCCTGCTGCAACGAGTCTCCAGACCGACCGGACCGAACGGCGCGATGTTAGCCATGCGCGCCGGGCTGCGCAACGCGTGTTTTTACCAAACCGATGCAGAAGGATCGCGCAACGCTTAATGCCCGACCGAACGCGCAACCCGCCCCACGAAGACCTTCAGTCGGGTGGTATGGCTTTGCTGTGACGTCGCTCGCTTCGCTTTCCTTTTGCATCGCCTTTCGATCACATCCTGAACACCCCGAACTTCGGCTCCCCGATCGGCGCATTCAAACTCGCCGCCAGGCCCAACGCCAGCACGCGCCGCGTGTCGGCCGGATCGATCACGCCGTCGTCCCATATCCGCGCGCTTGAATAATAGGGATGCGACTGATGCGCGAACTGATCCAGCACGGGCTGCTTGAACGCAGCCTCTTCTTGGGTGCTCCAGCTTCCACCGCGGCCTTCGATGCCGTCGCGCTTGACAGTGGCCAGCACGCCGGCGGCTTGTTCGCCGCCCATCACGCAGATGCGCGCGTTCGGCCACATCCACAAGAAACGCGGGCTGAACGCGCGCCCGCACATGCCGTAGTTGCCGGCACCGTAGCTGCCGCCGATGATGATGGTGAACTTCGGCACTTGCGCTGTGGCCACGGCCGTCACCATCTTTGCGCCATGCCGCGCGATGCCTTCGTTCTCATACTTCTTGCCAACCATGAAGCCGGTAATGTTCTGCAGGAACACGAGCGGGATCTTGCGCTGGCAGCACAGCTCGATGAAGTGCGCGCCCTTCTGCGCGGACTCGGAAAACAGGATGCCGTTGTTCGCGACGATGCCAACGGGCATGCCTTCAATGTTCGCAAAACCGCAGACCAGTGTGGCGCCGTAGCGCGCTTTGAACTCGTGAAACTCGGAGCCGTCGACGATGCGCGCAATGATCTCGTGCACGTCGTACGGTTTGCGTGTGTCGACCGGGACGATGCCGTAGAGCTCATCTGCTGCGAATTTAGGAGCAATAGACTCAGATTCTGCGTTCGCCTCAGCGGGTTTTCCTTCAAAACTCGAGTGCTGAGCTGCCGGTTGGCGAACATTCAAGTTCGCCACCGCCGTGCGCGCGAGCTTCAGCGCATGCGCATCGTTTTGCGCGAGGTGGTCGGCCACGCCGGACAGCCGCGTGTGCACATCGCCGCCGCCCAGATCTTCCGCCGACACGATCTCGCCTATCGCCGCTTTCACGAGCGGCGGCCCGCCCAGAAAGATCGTGCCCTGGTTCTTTACGATGATCGACTCATCGCTCATCGCAGGCATATAGGCACCGCCCGCGGTGCAGCTGCCCATCACCACCGCGATCTGCGCGATGCCGTCCGCGCTCATCTGCGCCTGGTTGTAGAAGATGCGGCCGAAGTGATCGCGGTCCGGAAACACGTCGTCCTGGTTCGGCAGATTGGCGCCGCCCGAATCAACCAGATAGATACACGGCAGGCGGTTTTGCTGCGCGATCTCTTGCGCGCGCAAATGCTTCTTGACCGTCATCGGGTAGTACGTCCCACCCTTCACCGTCGCGTCGTTGCAGACCACCATGCAGGTCACGCCAGACACCCGCCCGATGCCCGTGATCAAGCTGGCCCCCGGCGCATCGCCGCGGTACATATCGTGCGCGGCCAACGGCGCGATTTCCAGAAACGGCGTCCCTGGATCAAGCAGCAACTGCACCCGGTCGCGCGGCAGCAGCTTGCCGCGTGCGGTGTGCTTGGCACGCGCCTGCTCGCTGCCGCCCGCAGCGGACTTCTCCACTTGGGCGTTCAGATCCGCGACCAGCGCGCGCATGGCATCGGCATTGGTCTGAAAGTCGGCAGTGCGGGAGTTGAGTCGGGTGTCCAGAATGGCCATCGGTTGTCTCTTTGCAAATCGTGGTTGTCCAGCTTGGCAGGCCGGCGAGTGAGCGTGACCATTCATTGTTGCATCCGACGATGTCCCGCCTTGTTCGTCTGCAGTCTGCTGCTCCAGTCGCCGTAGCGCGCATCGATCTCGGCCACCGTCGCGCAGTGCGCAGGGCGCAGGGCGCAGGGCAGGGCAACCGGGGCGATGTCTGGGTGGTGCCGCATCGGTCTACACTTTTGTGCCTCTCCGATTCTTCTCTTGCAGGGACAACCACCAATGGCTTCATTTGTTGGCCGCAGCTTTTGTGCGGCTGTGCTTCTCACGTTCGCATCCATCGCAACCGCTGCTTATCCTGACAAACCCATCACGCTGGTCGTGCCGTGGGCGCCTGGCGGCTCGACCGACATCCTCGCGCGGGCGTTGGCCGAGCAGCTCACCCAATCGATGGGCCAGACCGTCATCGTCGAGAACCGCGCAGGCGCGTCGGGCAACATCGGCTCGAATCAGGTGGCCAGGGCCAAACCCGATGGGTACACCTTGCTGGTCGGCTCGATGAGCACGCATGCAATGAACCCGGCGCTGATGCCGATGCCGTTCAAAGGCGTTGATGACTTCACGCCGATTGCGCTGCTGGCCAACGTGATCAACACGCTGGTGGTGAATCCCTCCGTGCCAGTCAAAAACGTGAAGGAGCTCATCGCGTATGCGAAGGCGAACCCCGGCAAGCTGGCGTATGCGAGCGCCGGCTCTGGCTCGACCAATCACCTGAGCGCGGTGCTGTTCGAAAAAGCCGCTGGCATCGAGATGCTGCACGTGCCGTACAAGGGCGGCGCGCCGGCCGTGCTGGACACCGTCGGCAATCAGACGCAGGTGCTGTTCTCGGCCGGCACGCAGACCTTGCCGCATGTGAAAGCCGGCAAGCTCACACTGCTGGCCGTGACGGAAGCCAAGCGCTCTGACCTGCTGCCGGATGTGCCGACGGTGGCCGAAACACTGCCGGGGTATGCGCTCGGGGTTTGGTACGGCCTGTTCGGCCCGGCCGAGCTGCCGAAGGAACTGGTCGATCGACTCAACGCTGCGGCCAATCAGGCGCTGGCCGAGCCGGCCGTTCGTGCCCGCATGAACACGATGGGCGTCGAAGTCGTCAAGGCTTCGCCCGAACAGTTTGCGACGGTGCTGCGGCGCGATGCGGACGAGTACGGCAAGCTGATCACCGATCTGGGCATCAAAGCCGAGTGAGCAACAAGTGAACGCTGGCCTGCCGAGCCAGGAGCCGGCTGCGCTCTGCCTGCCGTTCGAGGTCTGCGCTGCTTTGTGCGAGACCGTGCCGCAGGCACGGACACTGGACGAGGCGCTGCATGCCATCGAGACCGTACGCGGCAACATGCTGGGGCCGGGGCTGATGACGGTGAATCTGCGCTGCGACGAACCGCCCTTGGCAGCGCGTGCTTCAACTTTTCCGTCGTTGTCATTGGATCGGCGATCGGATCGGTCCACGACCGTCGAGTTGCGACGCCTCTGGAGTTCCGACACGCTCGCTTACCCAGTGGCCGCCCGCAAGCAAAAGACCTGGACTGCATGGACCCACCAGCTCTTCCAACGTGGCGAGGTCTTCATCGGCGAAGGCGCAGGGGCACTGGCCGACGCATTCGATGACCACGCGCGCATTGCGTCGCTGGGGCTGCGCGCGGTCGTCAATGTGCCGCTGCTGGACGTCAGCAGCGGCGCGCCATTCGCAACCTTCAATGTCTTGAGCCAGCGCGATCGTTGGGAGCCACAAGAGGTCTGGCTGATCCGCCTGCTTGCATCCATCGCGCTGCCTGCGATTGCGCATGAGGCCCGATCGGCCCGTGCCTGAATCCCGCTGGAACACGAGCGCCGCAGTGGTCGCCCATACCGTCACCCGCCATTTGAAGCCTCCACCATGACCTTCACCACCCGCCCCGAGATCGTCGGCACGTTCGGCGTGGCCGCCTCCACCCACTGGCTCGCGTCGCAGACCGCCATGGGCGTGCTGGAACGTGGTGGCAACGCGTTCGATGCGGCCGTTGCTGGTGGCTTCGTGCTGCAGGTGGTCGAGCCGCACCTGAACGGCCCGGGCGGCGAAGCGCCGATTCTGTTCTGGGACGAACGCGAGCGGCGCGTTACCTCCATCTGTGGCCAAGGCGTGGCACCGGCGGAAGCGACCGTGCAGGCATTCCAGCGTCTGGGGCTGGAGCAAGTCCCCGGCATCGGCCTGTTGCCGGCCACCGTGCCGGGCGCGTTCGGTGCATGGCTCACGTTGCTGCGCGACCATGGCACCTGGTCGATCGACGACGTGCTGGCGCCAGCCATCCGCTACGCACGCGACGGCTTCCCGCTGATTCCCCGCGCGGTGCAGGCCATTCATGCGGTGCAGGATCTGTTTCGTACCCACTGGTCTTCGTCGGCCGAGGTGTGGCTGCCCGGTGGCCACCCGCCCAAACCCGGCGCATTGTTTCGTCTGCCCAAGCTGGCCGATACATGGGAGCGACTGTTGGTGGAAGCGAACCGCGAAAGCAGCAGCCGCGTATCGGTCATCGACGCCGCACTGCGCTGCTGGTATCAGGGCTTCGTAGCCACCGAGATCGACCATTACTACCGCACCACCGCCGTCATCGACACCACCGGTCAGCCCAACAAAGGGCTGTTGCGCTACGACGATCTCGCGCAGTGGACGCCCACCATAGAAGCACCGCTGACGCTTGATTTCGGCCGCTATACAGTCGCCAAATGCGGCTTCTGGAGCCAGGGGCCGTCGTTGTTGCAGCAACTCGGCATGCTGCGCAGCGCGACGCTGGAACAGCACGCGCCGCATACGGCCGGCTTCGTTCACAAAATCGCAGAAGCCGCAAAGCTGGCGCTGGCCGATCGGCTTGCGTGGTACGGCACCGCACCGGCTGCCGTGCCCGCCACGCAGCACGCGTTGTTGTCGGACGATTATTTAAGCCAACGCTGGCAACAGGTATCCGACCGTGCGGCCACCCAGCTTCTGCCCGGCACGCCGCTCGGGCAACTGCCGCATCTGCCCGACCTCGATGTCGCGCGCCGCACCTTGCTGAGTGCAGACACGCGATTCGGCGTCGGCGAGCCGACGTTCGCCACCTTGCCCGCCGTGTCCGAATGGGCTGCGCGCGAAATCTTCGTCGGCGACACCTGCCATATCGACGTGATCGACCAGCACGGCAACATGGTGTCGGCCACGCCGTCGGGTGGCTGGCTGTCGTCGAGCCCGGTGATTCCGGCTCTGGGTTTCTCGATCAACACCCGACTGCAGATGACTTGGCTGGACGACCAATCACCAAACAGCTTGAGCCCCGGCGTGCCGCCCTGCACGACGTTGTCGCCCTCGTTTGCGCTGCGCGATGGCGAGCCGTATCTTGCGTTCGGCACACCGGGTGGTGATCAGCAAGACCAATGGTCGCTTGCGTTTTTCATACGGCATGTCGTGCACGGCATGAACCTGCAGCAAGCGATCGATGCACCGGCTTGGCACGTCGACCATTTCCCCTCATCGTTCTGGCCGCGCGCGACCACGTTGAATCAGTTGACGGTGGAGTCGCGGTTTTCTGACAACGTGATCCAGCAGTTGCGGGGCGCCGGCCACCAAGTGAAGGTCGGTGACGCTTGGTCCGAGAGCCGGATGTCGGCATGCAGCCGCGAGCGCGATGCGCAGGGACGGCTGGTGTTGCGGGCCGCAGCCAATCCGCGGGGGATGCAGGGGTACGCGGTGGGGCGGTAGACAGGTGCAGCGCTGTGGATATGACCGACAGGGAAAGGCTTACAACATCGCTTGTAGAGAGTGACTCTGAAGCTCCCATCGCAATCAATCGGTCGCGCCAGCAACAGAGCTTGGATAGTGGGGTTTTATGCTGAAGAAATGTCAGCTATGCCAGCGAGACGGCGAACTAAGAAATTCGCACGTCGTTCCAGAGTTTCTCTACGCCGAGCTATACAACGCAAAGCGGCAGATGATGGGAATCAACGGTCAGGGCTCGCGAGGCTGGCGTTCCTTGCAAATCGGCGCTCGAGAGCATCTCTTCTGTGAGGATTGTGAGCAGCATTTCAATGAATGCTTCGAAAAACCTTTCTACCTAGCCTGGATAAAGAACCGGCCTCTTCCATACCTGTGGCGACCAGGGCGAATGGAGACGATCAAGGTTGACTACGCATCATTCAAGCTGTTTCATCTCAGCGTGCTTTTTCGAGCGAGCGTCAGTTCGCTGCCCATGTTTGCTGAAGTTTCGCTTGGTCCGCACGAAGAGCGCCTACGTAAGATGTTGATGCATCAAGACGCTGGCACAGCAGAACGTTATCCGATTTTTGGGTGTGCTGTAGTCCACCATGAGACTGGTCGAACCATCTCGATGGTGTCGCAGTTCACAGCCAACAAGTTTGGCGGCAGACGGTGCTACGGCGTTGTATATGGTGGTGCCCAGTGGTGGATTGGAGTCGCGTCCGATACGAACATTGAACTCCAGCAAATAGCCCTTGAAGCCGACGGAACAATGCATTTCGCGTCAGTCCCCTGCAACGAAGTCGCTGTGATTCAACAGGCAAGTGCGGCGCTTCGCAGTGCGGGCAAGCATCGGTGAATTGGGGCAACAGTTATCGAAGCAAGGGTAGGCAGACGGCTTTGCGCTTGTCACCTCACAGTGCCAAACTGATTTCTTATGTGCTGGATTCAAACAACAGGCAGTGGTCGTTGCGCTTCGAAACCATACCGCAGTTGATCGCTGATTGCTTCCCGCAGCGAAAGTGCTCAATCCCTCAGCTGTCATCTCAGCAACTCACACGCCAGAATCGATCAAACAGCTGCCATTGGGCCGTTGTAGACAACTGTAGAGAACACCCATGATCCGCATCGGAACCCTGTGCTACGTCGACTCGACTTGCTTGGCCGAAGCGCCTGCGAAGGATGCGATCGGCCGCATCGTCGAGGTCGTCTCGGCCGCTTACGAGGCCCCGGACTGGCGCTATCTGCCCGGCACCTACCACGACGTCGCGTTCGAAGGCTGGACGTTTTACTGCCACGCAAGCAAGCTGCGGCCGATCTCGGACCCGGGCGCGGACGTTCATGACGAGGTGCCGGAGGAACTCGACGCACCCGTGCGGCTCACATCCATCGACAGCTAGAAAGCCGCGCCGCTGTCGTCCTCCGCCTCCGCATCCGCCGCCCCGCCCAACGCGCCTGCACCCCCGACAATCGGTGTGCGGCTGATCGTCTGTCTGGGCATTTCGCAGCTCGTCGGCTGGGGCGCGATGCACTACCTGATCGGGGTGTTCGGGCAGGCGATCGGCGCAGAGTTCGGCTGGCGGTCGGCTTTCGTGCAGGGTGGGTTTTCGCTCGCGCTGGTGGTGATGGGGTTGACTTCAGGCATCGTCGGCGGCTGGATCAATCGGCACGGCGGGCGCCGCGCGATGATGGCGGGCTGCTGGTGCGGCGCGGCGGGCTGCGCGGTGCTGGCGACAACACACGGCGTGGTGCAATATTTTTTGGGCTGGCTGCTGCTGGGTTGCGGCATGCGGCTCGCGTTGTACGACGCGGCGTTTGCGACGCTGGCGCATTTGGGCGGCGCATCGTCCAAGCGCGCGATGTCGCAGCTCACGTTGTTTGGCGGCTTCGCGTCGACTGCGTTCTGGCCGCTTGGCCAGTTTCTGATGCAGCACATCGGCTGGCGCGGCGCGTTGTGGGTGTATGCGGCGCTGCTGTTGCTCACGTCGGCGTTGCATCTTGCAATTCCTGCGCGGGTTGCGGACGGTCCGTTGCAGACGCCACCGCGGCCACTTGCAGGGCAGGTTGCCGACACCGCATCGATCCATTGGGATGCCGACAAGTGGCTGTTCGGCTTCATTGCAGCGGCCGTGATGTTCATGCAGATCGGGCTGGCGGCGCACTTCATCGAATTGCTGCGCGGCGCCGATTGGGACGCAGCCACAGCCGTCGCACTGGCTTCTGTGTTCGGCGTGGGTCAGTTCTCAGGCCGCGCCTGGGTGGTGGCCTGGGGCTGGCGCATCGACGTAGTGAAGTTGAACCTGGTGCCGGCGTCGCTGTTGTGCGGCTGCTTCGTGCTTTATTTGCTGGCTGGCAGCACGCTGATCGGCGCGGGGGTGTTCGCGTTCTTCTACGGCACCGGCAACGGGATTGCGACCGTCACGCGCGGCGCGATGCCGTTGCTGCTGTTCGATGCTGGCAGCTACGGTCGCATCGTCGGAGGGATTTTGAAGCCGGCTTTCATGCTGTCGGCCGCAGCGCCGATCGCGTTTGCGCTGTCGATCGGCTGGTGGGGGCATGAGGCGACGGTGGCGCTGGCGCTGGTGCTGGCGGTTGCGCTGCTTGGCGCATCGATCGCGTTGCAGCGGCGGTTCGCGGCGCGGGTTCCGATAACAACTGGTGACTGAGGCGTGGTCGTTGATGCCCAATTGGCGGCTGTTCAAGCCTGACCGATCACACAAGTGCAACCTCATCTGCTCGCAGCGGCGCGAGGCAGGCCTTGCGGGATTGCGATCGGCGTGCTCTCGGGATGCAACAGGCTGGCCGCACGATGCCGAACGGTGCCTGTCGATCCAGTGTCCGGCACAGCGCAGCGTCTCGCAACTCAACCAATGGTTATGCCTGCCAGCCGGCTCGGCAACGCCTGCATGTCACCCAACAGGTGTTGCACGCCGGCTGCACGCAACGCGGCGGCGCTGTCGTGACCCAAGCCGCCGGGGCAGTAGCCGAACACCGTCGCGCCGGCGGCCAGCCCGGCGGCGGCACCAGTTGCCGTGTCCTCCACCACGGCGCAGTGCGCCGGATCGATGCCGAGTGCTGCCGCAGCGGCCAGGTACACGTCCGGGTGCGGCTTGTTGCGCGGTGTCTCGTGGCCGCTGAAGATGCGCGCTTCAAAGTAGCGCAGCAGGCCCACTTTGCGCAGTTGCAATTCGACCTTGCCGCGGTCTGCGCCGGATGCACACGCGATGCGCCCATCGAGCCGATCGTGCAATTCGGCCACCGCCTCCAGTGCGCCGGGGATGATCAGCAGGGAGGTCTCCAGCGCGGCGTTGCGCCGTTGCCAGAACGCAGCCAGCCAACTTTCGGAAAACGGCTTGCCCGTGTGCGCTTCAATCAACGCGCTCTGGTCCCGCACCGCCTTGCCGACGAATCGCACCATGCTCTCGGGCAGCGTCATCGACCAGCCGAGCTCTTCGAGCATGTCACGCAACACGCTGTTCGTGATGGTTTCACTGTCGACGAGCACGCCGTCGCAGTCGAACAGCACGGCTTGGAAAGGGAGGGTGGGTATGGCGGTCATAAAGCTGGCGGGCGGGATGCAGCCCAAGAGAAATCGAAATGCTGGGTTACTACTATTTTCATAGCTAGACAGCATTTGAGCACGTGCGGATACTGGGTTTTTGATTGGAAGAATCCAGCGTGACAGGGGAGCAAGCCATCGTTCCTAGTCCCATGCAACGCGGTTTGAACGGGTCGCGTGTCTCTCGTAAGGCCGCACTTGTTTCACCCTGGTAAATTATGGATAGTATTTTATCCGGCTAATATATACAGCTCGACTATTTGCTCTCGCTGCCATGACCACTTGCACTGCCTTTACCCACCACCGCTTCCTTGCATCGGGCGCACCTGCCGAAGTCGCGCGGGTCGTCAAACGCACGCTTGAGGCCGACCCGGGCGCCACCGTGCTTACGTTCGATGACGCCACCGGCCGCATGGTCGAGTTCGATCTGCGCGGCAGCGAGGCAGACGTGGCGGCGCGCTTCCTACCCACACCGACAGCCACTTCTGGGCCAAACGATGACCCCGCCGCACCGCGCGCAGCCGGGCGGCCCAAGCTCGGCGTGGTCGGGCGGGAAGTCACGTTGCTGCCGCGACATTGGGAATGGCTTGCCAGCCAACCGGGCGGCGCCTCGGTCACGCTGCGCAAGCTGGTGGACGCAGCGCGCATCGCCAATCGCGGGCGCGATGCGGCGCGGCAGGCGCAGATGGCCGCGGACCGCTTCATGCTGACGATGCTCGGTGATGCACCGGGCTATGAGGAGGCCGCCCGCGCGCTGTATGCGGGCGACGGGGCGACGTTTGCGGCGCGTACCGAGCCGTGGCCCGCCGACCTGCGCGATCACGCACGCCGGTTGGCGGCGGCCGCGTTAGGGTCGGTGGACGTCGAGGACGACGCTGTAGACACGGCGCCGGCCGCCGCCATAGACAAATCATCGCCGTCGACGTAGAACCACCGCGCGTCTTCCCGCACGAACCGGCTGCGTTCGGCGATCCGCACCGCACGGCCTGCGGCGCGATAGCGCGCAATGAATTCGACCTCGGCACGGTCGCTGCCAGTGACGCGGTGCGACCGCACGTCGAGCCCGAGCCAGCGCGTGCCGGGGTCGAAGCGCAAATCATCGGCCGGCCGCGTGCTCAGGTGCCAGGTGGCGCGCAGATAGTCGGCGCGTTCCAGCACGAACGCGCTGTAGCGCGAGCGCATCAGCGATTCGGGATCGGGTGCAGGCGTGGTGTCGAAGTGGTCCAGGAAACGCCCACAGCACACAGCGAAGCCGAGCGGTTGACTGCGTGCGCCAAGCCGACCGCACGGGCAGACTTGCACCGTCGCTGGGGCTACTTTGCGGTTCACCTTGCACCTCCGTTCGATCGGGCGCAGCAAAACGCACGCGCAGGCATCGAGCGCGAATGAACCACGGGATTCACACCAGCTTCAAGTCGCGCGGCGCCACGCCCGCAAACACCTTGTCGAGGTGCGCGGGCCGCAAGCCGAACTGGCGCGCGAACAATCCGCCAAGCACCGCGCGGTATTCATTCTTCACTGGAAAATCGCGGTCCTGAAACAGCGTGGCCGATTCCACCCGCACCTGCTCGCCGGCCACTCGACCCCCCTTCACACCGCCGCCAAGCACCCAGTAGACGGTGCCGTGGCCGTGGTCGGTGCCCCGGTTGCCGTTTTGGCGGAACGTGCGGCCGAATTCGCTGATCACGACCACCGTGGTCTGCTTCCAGGCAGCGCCCATTTCCTGCGCATAAGCCGCCAAACCCTGGCCCAGTTCATCCAGCCGATTCGCCAGATAGCCCTGCGCGCCGCCCTGGTTCACATGCGTGTCCCAGCCGCCGATGTCGACGAAGCCGAGGTTGTATTGGTCGTCTTTCATGAGCCGCGCGATGCGGCGCGCTTGGCCCCCGAAACCCTTGGCAGAGATCGCGTCGCGGCTGGCGGCGTCCATTTCTTTCGCGGTCTCGCGCAGCACTTCGTGCTGCACGCGGAAACCATCATCGACTCGGCTGCCCAACGCGGTGCCCTGATACATCGACGCGATGATGCTGCTCTGGCGCGGGTCGAGCGCGGCCCTGGTGGCCAGCCGGTTCAGCGCGGTATTGGCCACCTGCACCTCGCCCTGCAGAGCCAGCGGCAGTTGCGCGGTGAACGCCATCGGCCGCGCACCCCCCACCACCCCAGCCAGCCGGTTCATGAAGCCGGAGCGAAAGTCGCGCGTGCCCTGCAGCGGCTGGCCGAGTTCGATGCTGTTCTGTGTTTCGAAATGGCTGCGCGAGGCGTCATCGGTGCCCGCGAACGGGATGAACGCCACCTCGCCGCGCTGGAACATGGGATGGATCGATTGGCGCAACGCGGGGTGCAGGCCCCAATCGGCGTCGATGGCCAGTGCAGCGTCGCGGCCCGCATCGCTGCCTGCTTTGGCGATCGCAATGTCGGGCCGCGACTCGTAATAAAAACTGCTTGAGGTCGGCACCAGCAGGTTGCAGGCGTCATAGGCGCCGCGCAAGAACACGAAGAGCAGCTTGGAGCCCGCAGCGGGCGCAGCCCAAAGTTGCCCTGCACTGTGCATCAGCGGCGCGGCAGCGAGCGATTGAACGAGCAGACGGCGTTTCATCTGGAAATCCGATAAAAGAATGTGAGCAGTCGCCGCCAGCACCAATTACTGCTTCATGAACTCAGGCGACGACAGCAGGAACGTGTTCCATTCCTGCGGCCCTTTGGCCTGAGCCAGCGCAGCGCGGGTTGCGGCGCTCAGCTTCGGCGCGATGTCGCGTTGGAACCTGGCGTCATCGATGTTGGGCACCACGCGGTGTCGATCCTGCGGCGGCGTGCCCTGCGCATCGAACAACGGCATCTGGCCGGTGCCGATCGCCTTGGCGATCTCGAACCGTGTCGCCATCTGCCCCGCGCTGGCCCAGGACGCACCGTCGATCGGATAGCCGTCGGGCGTCTGCCGGCCGTAGAGCGGCTCGCCCATGCGGTTCAACGCGTTCAGCACCGGCGTCATGTTCACGATCACCGGGTCGCCCTGCATGAGCTGCAGAGCCGAGGTGACATAGCGCATCGGATCCTTGAACTTGTTGCCAGCCGCGGCGTGATATTCGGGCGCGCCGAACATCGTCTGCAGGACTTGCGCGATGTCGCCGTCCGTGCGCTGAAAGGTCTGCGCCATGCGGTCAATCAGCGATGCAGGCGGCTCGTCGGCCAGCCACCAGACCGCGAGTTTTTTGCTGATGAAACGCGCGGTGGCGGGGCGCCGCGCCAGCCGGTCCAGTGCCTCGTCGAGCTCGGCCAGACCTTGCGCGCGAATCGGCTCACCGAGGAACTGTTTGGCGCCGAAGTCGTGCCGGCGCGGGTCGAATGCGAACAGGCCACGTTGCACGTGGTACGGCCGCAAGTTCGGTGGCAGTTTGGGTTCGGCACCGTCGCGCGCGATACCGACGCCGGTCAGCACGCGTGCCAGTTCCTGCACGTCGCGCTGGCTGTAGCCTGCATCCACGCCCAGCGTGTGCAGCTCCATCAGTTCGCGCGCGTAGTTCTCGTTGATCTTGTTCGCGACGTTCTGCGCGTTGTCCAGGTAACGCAGCATGGCCGGATGGTGCGCGACCGCGCCGAGCAGATCGCGGAAGCGGCCCAGCGCGTGCGGCCGCAACGCGCTGTCCTCATAGTCGCCAACCATCGCGCGCAGATCGGCTTTGCGGTCGTGCACGCTGAAGTGGTTCAGCCAAAACCAGGTCATCTGCTGCTGCAGCCGATTCGGCGAATACAGCGCACGCAGCAGGTGGCGGGTGGCGCCCTCTTGTTCGAGCTGGTTCATGGCCTGTTGGTAGGCCTTGCGCGCGGCCTGCTTCGCGTCGCTGTCGTTCGGCAAGTCGTTGGCGCCCTTGCGTAGCTGGGCCATCTCGCGCACCAGATCGAGCATCGGCACGCGCGTGATCGTCATTGCGTCGATCTGGGCCCGGGCGGTGGCTGGCAACGCGCTGTCCGGGACATGGGGCCGTGCACCGCTGGGCACTGCGGCAGCGGGTGCAGGCGATGCGGCAACGCCTGACCAGCGCGCAGGCGGGGATGCCGGTTTCGCAGACACCGCGCTGCAGCCAGTCGCCAGCAGGGCCACAGCGGCTACCAGCGCGCGGCATGAATGTTCGGCAAAAACGTTCATTGGGCAGCTCATGAAAACGCGCAAGACACGGCGGGGATGACTCATGGGACCCACTGCAACCGGCCCGCAAACGCGAACAACGCCTGTGGGTCCGCGTCAGACGACAGGCTTTACCGCCGGCTGACGATCGGTTTCAACCACCCACCGGTTGCCGCATCGCCAAGTTGCGCAGCGGTTCCGGGCGATGCAGCAAGAAGCCTTGCGCATAGTCGATGCCGATCTCGCGCACGCGTTGCAGCAGTTCGGGCCGGTCAACGAACTCGGCTACGGTGGGCACACCCAGCACGCGCGCCACATCGACAAAGCAACGCACGGCCGCGTCGTCCAGCCCGTTGTCGAGCAGATTCTGGATGTACTGGCCGTCGATCTTGAGCAAGTCCACGGTCAGGTTCTTCAGATAGCTGAACGACGACGCGCCTGCGCCGAAGTCGTCGAGCGCGATGCGCACGCCCAACGCACGCGCCTGCTCGATGAACAGCATTGCGTCGATCATGTTGGTCACAGCGGCGGTCTCGGTGATTTCCAGACAGATCCGCTCGCGCAAGCGCGAACCCGCCTGCATCAACGCCTCGATCGCATGGCCGTGAAAGGCCCGGTCGCCGACCGACTGGCCGGACAGGTTGATCGAGATCGTGCCGATGCGCTCCAGGTCCGGCAGCGCGGCAAGCTCGGCGATCGCATTGCGCAGCACCCAGCGATCAATGCGGGAAGCCAAGTGGAAGCGTTCGGCCGCCGGCAGGAACGCGCCGGGCAGCACCAGTTCGCCGTCGCCCTGGACCAGCCGCAGCAGCACTTCAAAGTGCAGCGCATCGCCTGAATTCTTGTCGGTGAGCGCTTCGATACGCTGCGCAAAAAGCACGAAATGATCTTCATCGAGCGCCTGTTCCAGCCGCGTGGCCCACTGCATGTCACCGCTGCGTGCGCGGATCGCATGGTCGGTATCGAGCCAGGCATGGACCCGGTTGCGCCCGGCTTCCTTGGCCGCATAGCAAGCGCTGTCGGCCGCCTGCATGATGGCTGCAGTGGTGCCCAACCGGGCATCCAGCGGCACCAGGCCGATGCTCGTGCCGATCCGAAAACGCCGCCCCTCATGCGCGAAGCGGAAGTCGTTCATGCGCTCGCAGATTTGCTGTGCGACACGCTGCGCCTGCTCCGGTGCGCAGTCCTCCAAAATCACACCGAACTCGTCGCCGCCGAGCCGCGCGAGCGTGTCGCTGGCGCGCACCGTCTCACGCAGCAGCGCACTGACCTGCTGCAGCAATTGATCACCGACCGAATGCCCACAGGCGTCGTTCACGATCTTGAACTGGTCCAGATCGATGAACAGCAGCGAATGCGCGTCGGGTCGCTCGCTCAAGGAGTTGTCCAGCACGCGGTGCAGGCGCGCTTCGAACTCGACCCGATTCACCAGCCCGGTCAACGCGTCATGCGTGGCGCGGTAATTCATCTCGCCATTCATGCGGCGTTGCTCGGTGACGTCGCGAAACACCAGCACGACGCCCATCAGTTCGCCTTGCTCGTTACGAATCGGAGCGGCCGAGTCCTCGATACCGAACTCCTGGCCGTCGCGCGACAGCAGCACGGTATGGCTGGCCAAGCCGGTGACGACGCCTTGCTCCAGGCAGCGCGCGATCGGATCCAGCGCCGGCAGCCGCGTCTCACCGTCAACGATCTGCAGCACCTGCATGGCCGGGCGGCCAACTGCGTCCGTTGCGGGCCAGCCGGTCAGACGCTCGGCCACCGGATTCAGCCAGCTCACGCAACCGGACCTGTCGGTAGTGATGACGGCGTCGCCGATCGATTTCAGCGTGACCCGCATCAGCTCGTGCTGCTCGGCCAGCTCTGCGCCGAGCCGGTGCAGCCGCGTCACGTCCTGGATCGTGCCAAGTAGCCGTGCCGCCTTGCCGTCCGCGTTGTATTCGACCCTGCCGATCACGCGCACGTAGATGCGCTGGCCGCCAGCCTGGATGAACGGAAGTTCGAAGTCACAGCTCTCACCCGACGCAATGGCTTGCTCTATCGCAGCCTGTACCACGGGCCGGGCATCCGGCTCGTAGTAGTCGATTCCCTCCAGCATGGTTGGCTCGTATGACTCGGACACCCCATGGATCCGGCGCGCCTGCTTGGACCAGGTCACCCGGCTGGTGATCAGATCAAGCTCCCAGACGCCGATCCCCGCTGCATCACTGGCGCGATTGAGCAGTGCCTCGCTCTTGACGAGCGCGTCCTGCTGCTGCCGCAACTGTGTGACGTCGACGTGGGTGCCGAACATCCATTCGGCCTTGCCGTCCGATGTGCGCGTCAGCACACGGCCGCGGCTCAGCACGCTGACCCATTGACCGTCACGATGGCGCATGCGGAATCCGCATTCAAAACGCTCGCTCTCGCCCCTGAAATGCCGTACCAACTCCGCACGTGCGCGCGCCACGTCATCCGGATGGGTGTAGTCGACCCAGGTCTGCAGTGTCGGGGGACCGAGTTCTGCCAAGGTGAGGCCAATCATCGCAGCCCACTGCTCGTTACAGCGAACCGCATCGGTCTGCACGTTGATTTCCCAGGTACCGGTCGCAGCGCCTTCGATGATGTAGGCAAGCCGCTGCCGTTCGGCCGCAAGCTCCTGCACCACCTGTACGCGCTCGGTCACGTCCTGGACCGAACCGACGTAGCCGTCCGGACGACCCTGCACGTCATGCAGAAGGGCACCACGCGCCCGCAAGTGTCGCAAGCCCGAGGAGCCATTCACGCGAAACTGCCCGTCGAACTCGCCGCTGGCACGTGTGCTGCGCTGCCACTCGGTCAGCACTCTGGCTTGGTCGCCCTCGTGCAGCCCATCGGTCCAGTGGGCTCCGACGCGCTGCTGCCGCGTGCCGCCAAGTAACGCGATACAACGGTCGTTCACATAGCGACATATGCCTTCGCCGTCGGCTTCGAACACACCCAGCGGAAAGCCGTCAAGCATGGCCTGAAAGCGTACCCGACTAGCAGCCGATACCGCATTCGTACTGCGGTCTTGCAGCGCCTGCGCCGCGATGTCAGCCAGCAGCCGCAGCGCCTGGCGCTGCGCCGGATCAAGCTGACGCACCCGCCGGTCGAGCAGGCAGAGCGTGCCGATGCGCTGGCCGTTGTCGAGCTGCAGCACCGCGCCAGCATAAAAACGCACGTCCAGTTCGCCGACTACGAGCGGGTTGTCGGAAAAACGCGGATCGAGCCAAGTATCCGGCACTTCGAGCAGATCGCCGGCATGCTCGATCGTGTGCGTGCAAAACGAAATCTTGCGTGGTGTCTCAGCTGCCAGCGGCCAACCGGCGCTGGCCTTGAACCACTGACGGTCGGCATCCACCAAGGTAAGTAGCGCGATCGGTGCGGCGCAGATCGTTGCCGCCGTCTGCACCAGTGCATCGAACATATGCTCGGGCGGCGAGTCAAGCACCTGCAGTGCGCTCAGCGCGCGCAGCCGCTCGGCCTCGGCGGTATCGGTAGGCGACGCGGACAACAAAGGTTCCAGTTTCTAAGCGTGTGAGGCATTCGGACTGCCAACCCGATTAGAACAGCCCAACATGGATTTCCAGGTTGGAAGAAGGCCTCTGAAGCCCGCGTCAAGCGCCCAGTGCGCGCTGAATGATGATTTTTTGCACATCCGATGTGCCTTCATAGATCTGGCAGACGCGCACATCGCGGTATATGCGCTCCAACGGGAAGTCGGCCAGATAACCGTAGCCGCCGAGGGTCTGGATCGCGGCACTGCAGACCTGCTCTGCCATCTCGCTCGCGAACAGCTTGGCCATCGCGGCCTCCTTCAAGCACGGCAGGCCGGCGTCGCGCAACGATGCGGCGTGCCAGATCAGCTGACGAGCCGCTTCTATTTTTGTAGCGCATTCGGCCAGCCGAAAACCCACCGCCTGATGCTGAAAGATTGCCTGGCCGAAGCTGGTGCGATCCTTCGCATAGTTGATCGCGACTTCAAGCGCGCTGCGCGCCATACCCACGCTCTGCGACGCGATGCCGATGCGACCGCCTTCCAGGCCGCCGAGCGCAATCCGGTAACCGTCACCTTCCGCACCCAGCAGGTTGTCCACCGGCACGCGGCAATTGTCGAAATTGATCTGCACGGTGTCGCTCGAATGCTGGCCGAGCTTGGTCTCCACCCGCGCCACGACATAACCGGGCGCATCGGTCGGCACCAGGAACGCGCTCATGCCTTTCTTGCCCGCGCCCTTGTCGGTCACCGCAATCACGATGGCCACGTCGCCGTTCTTGCCGCTCGTGATGAACTGCTTGACGCCGTTGATCACATAGCAGTCGCCGTCGCGCGCGGCGGTTGTGCGCAACCCGGAGGCATCGCTGCCGACGTGCGGCTCGGTCAGGCAGAACGCGCCGAGCATCAAGCCTTGCGCGAGCGGGGTCAGCCACTTGTCTTTCTGAGCTGCACTCGCGTGCTTCATCAAAATCGCATTCACCGGACAGTTGGTAACGCTGATGACCGTGCTGGTGCCGCCGTCGCCGGCTGCGATTTCTTCCAGCACAAGCGACAAACTCAGGTAGTCAAGCCCGGCGCCGCCGAATGCTTCCGGCACGCAGATGCCGTAAGCGCCAAGTTCGGCCAGGCCTCTGAGCGCTTCTTTGGGAAACCGGTGTTCGCGGTCCCACCGCGGCGCGTTAGGCCACAACTGCTCTTGCGCGAATATGCGCACCGCGTCGCGGATGGCTTCCTGATCGGCGTTGAGCAGCATGGTGAAGCCAGCGACTTACTTCGTGGTGCCGCTGCCCAGGTTCATGATGAGCTTGGTCGCCATGTAGAGCCGACGCGGGATCGATTCGAGATCGACATACTCGGCCTTGTCGCTGTGATAACCAAAGCCCGGCAGGCCCAGGCTCTCGATCACGGCCTTGTTGGTCAGGCCCGCATAGGCCGCATCGGTGCCGCCGCCGGTGCGGGGCTCGACGCCCACGTTGCCGCCGGCTTCCTTGTAGATCGCCACGGCTTGGTCGATCAGCGCCTTGCCACCTTCGCCAGCGTTGAATGCGGGCCGGCCTTTGGTCACGGTGATCTTGACTTCCGCTTGTGGCAAGCGTTTTTGCTGCGCCTTTTCCTGCAGCGTCTTGACGGCTGCATTGAAGTCTTCGACCAGCGCATAGCGCATGTCGCCGTTGATCGTGGCTTCGGCCGGGATGATGTTGGAGACGTTGCCGGCTTTCTCAATGGTCCAGTTGAAACGCAGGCCCTTGTCCTTGTTGTCGATGTCCTGCGTGCGCAGCACCAGATCGGCTGCTTCGACCAACGCGTTCACGCCTTTCTCAGGCGCAGCTCCCGCATGCGACGCTTTGCCCTTGATTTCGGCCAGCACGTAGGCGATGCCGGACGTGCCCATCGAGAACTTCTCGTCGCCTGCTGCGGTGGGCTCGAACGACAGCACGTAGTCGACCTTTGCCGCCTCGCTCTGGATCAAATCGCGCGAGCCAAACGAGCCTTTTTCTTCGTCCGTGTTGAACAGCACCGTGATCGTGCCGTAGTCCTCGAAGCCGCGCTCGCGCAGCAGCTTCAGCGCGTGCAGCACGACCGCGTTGCCGCCCTTGTCGTCGGCAATGCCGGGGCCGTAGGCCTTGTCGCCTTCGACCTTGAACGGCGCCTTGTCCAGGATGCCTTTCAAATACACGGTGTCCATGTGGGACTGCAGCAAGATGTTCTTGCCGCCCTTGCCTTTGCGGGTGCCCACCAGGTTGTCACCGACCTTGCCTTCTGCGGCCTTGTGGCGTGTCACCTGAAAGTCGAGCTTTTGCAGCTCGCTTTCGAGCAGCGTTGCATAGGCTGCAAGGCCCTCCGCGTTGCCGGTGCCGGTTTCGATGTTGACGAGCTTTTCCAGCGTGCCGATGACGGCGGACTTCTCAGCGGTCGCGGCCGACATCAGCGCTTCGTCGCGCGTCTGAGCATGCACCGGTACGGCGGCGAGCAGCGTCGTCGACAGAGCGGCGGCGATCGAGCGACATACGAAAGGCTTGGTTGTGTTCATAGGAGTTGCTCCTGAATTGGACAAAGGGTGAGTCGAACCATGGGAAACGCTAATTTTTCAAGACAAATCGGCTGTAGGGGCTTACGTTTGTTGCGCAGATAGCTACTATTTTCATAGTAATTCCAACGCGATGGCAGTCGCCTCCCCACCGCCGATGCACAACGTCGCCACGCCTTTTTTCAAGCTGCGATTTTTCAACGCATAAATCAATGTGACCATGATGCGCGCGCCGCTGGCGCCGATCGGATGACCTAAGGCGCAGGCGCCGCCGTTCACATTGACGATGTCATGCGACAGCTTCAGTTCGGTCATCAGCGCCATCGGCACGACGGCGAACGCTTCATTGATCTCCCAGAGGTCGACGTCTTCGACCTTCCAGCCAGCTTTGTCGAGCAGTTTTCTTGTCGCGCCGATCGGCGCCGTGGCGAACCATTCGGGTTCCTGCGCGTGCGTGGCGTGCGCGACGATGCGTGCGAGCGGTTTGCAGCCAAGGGCTTGCGCGGTGGATGCACACATCATCACAAGCGCAGCGGCACCGTCGTTGATCGAAGAGCTGCTGGCGGCTGTGACGGTGCCGTCTTTCTTGAACGCAGGTTTGAGCGTCGGAATCTTGTCAACGTTGATCTTGCCCGGGCCTTCGTCGATCTTGATTTCGACGTCGCCTTTACGAGTCTTGACCATGACAGGCGTGATCTCGTCGGCGAACGCACCGGACTTGGTGGCCTCTTGCGCGCGCCGCACGCTGGTGGTCGCGAACTGGTCCTGCTGCGCACGCGTGAAGTCGTACTTCGCCGCACAGTCTTCACCGAAGGTGCCCATCGATCGGCCCGCTTCGTAAGCGTCTTCCAGGCCGTCGAGCATCATGTGATCCAGCACGCGGTCATGGCCGATGCGGATGCCGCTGCGGCCCTTGGGCAGCAGGTGCGGCGCGTTCGTCATGCTCTCCATGCCACCCGCGACCAGCACGTCGTGGCTGCCGGCTTTGAGCATGTCGTGCGCGAACATCGCGGCGCGCATGCCGGAGCCGCACATCTTCGACAACGTGACCGCGCCCGCGCTGTTCGGCAGGCCGCCCTTGAATGCGGCTTGCCTTGCAGGCGCTTGGCCCTGCCCGGCCATCAGGCAGTTGCCGAACAGCACTTCGGTGACCATCTCGGGCTTGAACTTCGAGCCCTCGGCGGCGCGCTCCAGCGCGGCACGGATCGCGGCGCCGCCCAGGTCATGCGCAGCCAGCGTGGCGAAGTCGCCTTGAAAACCGCCCATGGGCGTGCGGGCGGCGCCGACAATCACGACAGGGTCGGTTGGATGGGTGTTGCTCATCGGGAATCGGGCTCCTTGTTCGGGGTTCATCCAGGTGTTTCACGCGCTGCCATGCCGTGCAGCGGGACGCGGCAAGTATCCGATGCCGGCAGCCTAGGCCGGCGCGGTTGGCGTCCGGACACAGGCAAGCTTTCCATACGCTCCTGTCCCCCCGCACCCGATGGCCCGCTGCGGCACGATTTCAGCCGATCACATGGGTCGAGTCGCTTAAAGCCGTTCCGACTTCTGGCTGCGCCTTGGTCGCGTGGCCCCGCACCGCAAAGCGCTTGCTCTGCTCATAGGGAAACACGTCGAACACATGGCCTGCCTTGATCCGGTCCTTGTGCTGCTGCCAAAAGCTCACGTCGAGCAGATCAGCATGGTGCTGCATGAACACTTCGCGCACCGCATCGTTGCCCAGCAAGAACGGGCCGAACGTCTCGGGGAACACGTCGTGCTTGCCGACCGAGTACCAGATCTCGCCGCTCATCTCGTCTTCTTCATTGCGGGCCTTCGGCACCTTGCGGAAGTTGCTCTCGGTGATGTATTCGATCTCGTCGTAGTCGTAGAACACGACCTTGCCGTTGCGCGTAATGCCGAAGTTCTTCCACAGCATGTCGCCGGGGAAGATGTTGGCGGCCACCAAGTCCTTGATCGCGTTGCCGTATTCGATCACGCTGCGTTCGATCTGGCGCTTGGCGTGCGGGTCGTCCAGCCCGGCGTCGAACGCTTCCTGCAGATAGATGTTGAGCGGAATCATGCGGCGTTCGATGTAGACATGCTTCAGGATCACCTCGGTCTGGCCGTCGCCGTCGCGGTCGCTGATCTCGAGCTGGCTCGGCGCGAACTGCTCGATCTCGGCGATCAGCTCATCGGTGAAGCGCGCGCGCGGAAACGCGACTTCGCTGTACTCCAGCGTATCCGCCATGCGGCCCACCCGGTCGTGCCGCTTCACGAGTTGATACTTGCCCTTGATCTGCTCGCGCGTGGTGTCCTTTTGCGGCGGATAGTAGTCCTTGATGACCTTGAACACGTAGGGGAACGAAGGCAGGTCGAACACCAGCATGACCATGCCCTTGATGCCGGGCGCGATGCGGAACATGTCGGTCGAATGGCGCAGGTGGTAGAGGAAGTCGCGGTAGAACAGCGTCTTGCCCTGTTTGGCCAGACCCAATGCGTTATAGATCTCGCCACGCGGCTTGCGCGGCATCAGCGAGCGCAGGAACTGCACATAAGCCGACGGTATCGCCATGTCCACCATGAAGTAGGCGCGCGCAAAGGAGAACAGCATTTGCAGATCGTCTTCGCCGAACAGCACCGCGTCGATTGATACCTTGGCGCCGTTGCTGTGCAGGATCGGCAGCGCAAACGGAATCTCACCAAAGCCGTTGATGATCTTGCCGACCGCGTAAGCGCCCTTATTGCGATAGAACAGGCTCGTCAGGACCTGCAACTGAAAGTTCGCGCGCAGCTTGACTTTGCCCAGACGGGAATTCATCGCCCGAGCGACCTGCTGCGCATCGGCATTCAGGTCTTCAAAAGCGCACTGCAGATCGAAGTCTTCCAGCAGTGCGCGTGTCGTGTCGGCCAAGTCGCCCTGCGCCGGGTAATAGGCGCGATAGGTCGGCTTGGCTTCGCGCAGATCGTTTTCGATGTATTCGGTGCTGACGGCCGGCCGCACGAAGATGAAGTCGTTGTGAAAGTGCGTGCGGTGCAGGATCTTCGTCGTGACCGAATTGAAGAACGTCTCGGCCAACTCAGGCTGCAGGTGGTTCACGAGCAAACCGATGTAATGCAGCTTGATCTGGTGCCAGACATCCATCGGCTGGTCATCCGCATGAAACTCTTTTTCCAGCCGGCGTTCGCACTCGCGCACGCGCAGGTCGTAGAACTCGATGCGCTCGCGCTGGGCGCGTTGTTGCGCGTGCCAGTCGGCGGTCTCGAAACGTTGCTTGGCACGCGCGGATTCGCTGCGGAACAGCTGATAGTGCCGGTTGAAGCCGTCCATCATCGCCTTCGCGATTTCATAAGCCAGCGGCGAATCGAGTCGCTGCGGAAACACCGCTGCGTTGTGGCTGTTCATGCGGGCAACACAGCGTCGGTCGCCGGCCCACGCGGGTAACGCTTCAGCGCATTCGCAAACACCTGCACCGGCTCGTCGCCGAGCTTCATGCTCACGTCGAGGTCTTTCAGCAGTCCGTCGTGCACGCCGTAGACCCAGCCGTGCACCGTCACGTCCTGCCCACGCGACCAGGCGTCCTGCAGCACCGTCGAACAGGCGACGTTGCCGACCTGCTCGATCACGTTGACCTCGCACAACGCGTTCTCACGCTCGGGCTCAGGCAGGTGTTCGATGCGGCCGCGGTGGCGCAGCCGCACGTCGCGCAGATGGCGCAGCCAGTTGTCGGCCAAGCCGACGCGGGTGTCTTGCATCGCGGCGCGCACCCCCGCACAGCCGTAATGGCCGACCACCATGATGTGTTCGACCTGCAGACGATCGACTGCGAACTGGATCACCGACAGCGCGTTCAGGTCCGAATGCACGATCAGGTTCGCGATGTTGCGGTGCACGAACACTTCGCCGGGATCGAGCCCGGTGATCTCGTTGGCCGGCACCCGGCTGTCGGCGCAGCCGATCCACAGGTATTTGGGTGACTGCTGCTGCGCCAGTCGGCTGAAAAACCCGGGCCGCTGTGCCTCCATGGTGGTGGCCCAGGCGCGGTTGTTGGACAGAAGGTGATCGATCGGAGAAGGCATGGCTGCGATTGTGCCGCGCGTGTGGCGACGCAGCGACTTGCAAGTGACAGTCGAAAAAAAACCCGCCGGGGTCGCCGGCGGGTTTGAGTGGGTTGAACCGCAGATCGCGTTATTCAGCGCCAAAGCGGCTGCTGCGCCCGCTGGTGGCCAGCAACGGCTGCTGGGTCACAAGGCGTTGCGCAGTCGATGGGGGCAGTGCGTCGTCGCCGTTCGGGTTCAGCGCCACGGCCGACAGCACGGTGCGGTCGCGTGCCACGCTCTGTGCCACAGCGGCACGGCTTTGCTCGGCATGGAAGCCGGACTGCTCGACCACGGTCGTGCCTTGCGGATTGATCGCCACAGCCGTCAGCACGGCGCGGTTTTGCGCAACGCCGCTGCTGACCTGGCCGCGGCTGGCAATGCTCTGGAATGCCGGCTGGGTGACGGTGTCGCCGTTCGGATTCAACGCAACCGGGCTGCCGTTACCAGCCGACCAGGCACCGTTGTCGCTGCTGGTGCCAAAGGCAAAGCTGCTGGAAGCGCCCAGGGCGGCAGCGATGACGAGAGTGGATGCGAATTTCGTGTTCATGATGATGTCCTGCAAAAATAAAGTTCACTGACTTGAAGTCGATTGAAAAGTTTCCCGGGCGAGGGCGGGCTTCGTTGATCCCGTCTGTCCAGCCTCGGTGAGTCGGTCGACTGTGGGTTCGGCTCATCGATGGGGTGAACTTTACTATTGCAGATTTCATATAGAAACTGCTTTTAAAGCAATTAATAATTGTCAAAATTGAGTCTAATAGAGCGGAACTCTGCCGCTGCAGCGGGTCAGCACCCGATCTGCATCCACACCCGGGGTGCTGGTGGCTCATCGCGCAACGAGTGCGTGTGCTTGAGCAGAAAATCGAGCAACGCACGCGTCCGCGCTGGCAGGAACTTGCGGCTCGGCAGCGCCGCGTAGACCACGCTGTGGCCGGTGCGCCAGCCCGGCAGCACGTGCACCAGTTCGCCACGTGCGATGTACGGCGCCACCAGATGCACCGGCAGCGCGCCAATGCCGCAGCCGTCCAGCACCGCACGCAGCAACACCTCGACGTGGTTGCTCACGAAGGCGTTTTGCATGGCGACTTCGACGACGACTGCATCGGCGATCCGCTCGATCCGCCAGCTTCCGCCAACCGGCATGGTCGGGATTTTCAGCGTCACGGCCGGGTGCTTGGACAAATCGGCTGGCGCCTTTGGCGTGCCGAACCACTGCAGATGACGCGGCGCCGCGCAAAGCAGCTTGTCCGCATCGATCAGCCGACGCGCAACCACGGCGGCGTCGAACGTCGAGTCCGCCACCAGCAGCGTCAGGTCGAAATCCTCCACAAAGGCCTCTGCCGATATCTCCACATGCACGTCGAGCGTGACCTGCGGGTGCTCGATGCGGAACTCGGCCGCCAGCGGCGCCAGCAGGTGCAGCGCAAGCGACGGCGTGGCAGCGATCCGGATGGTGCCACTCATCAATACGGTCTGCGCCTGCGCGAGTTGCTCCGCTTCGTCCAGATCGGCCAGGATCGGCCGCAGGCGCGCCAGGTACGCGTTACCCGCTTCGGTGAGGGCAACGCGGCGCGTAGTGCGTTGCAGCAGCCGCGTGCCCAGATGCGCTTCGAGGTCCCCGACCAGCCGCGTGACAACCGCTGGCGATAGCTCCAGACTGCGCGAAGCCGCCCTGATTCACCACTTCGGCAAACGTGCGCATTGACAGCAGGCGGTCCATCGGGGTTGCCGGGTTCGCTTGAGGCTGGCGGGTCAGCTGGCGCGCGGAATTGCCCGCAGCACCCGGCACGGATTGCCGACTGCGACCACGTCGTCCGGGATGTCCCGCGTGACCACACTGCCAGCACCGATCACCGTGCGCGAACCGATCGTCACGCCCGGCTGAATGATCGCGCCGCCGCCGATCCAGACGTCCGAGCCGATTCGGACTGGCTTGCCGTATTCCTTGCCACGCCGCTCCACCGCATCGAGCGGATGCAGCGCGGTGTAGATTTGCACCGCCGGGCCGAACATCGAAAAGCTGCCGATGTGCACTGGGCACACGTCCAGCACCACACAATTGAAGTTGAAGTAGACCCGTTCGCCAAGCGCAATGTTGTAGCCGTAATCGCAATAGAACGGCGACTGAATGGATGCCGTGTCGCCTCCGGCGCCGAACAGATTGGTGAGCAACCGTCGCCGTTCATCGAGCTGACTATCGGCTGTGGCATTCAACGCCCAGCAGAAGTCGCGCGCGCGCGCACGATCGGCCGCCAGCGTCGCGTCGCGCGGGTCGTAGCGTTCGCCGGCAATCATTCGGTCGCGTTCGGTGCTCATGGCCATCAAGTTCGGTTGGGGATTGGCTTGGGTTGTACCGCGGCCTGCGCGGCCACGATCGCAAACGATCACGCAGCAGGCAGGGGGATTGCCGGTTCGGCGGAGCAAGCGCATTTTGACGTCGCCCGCGCAGGCGCACTGGCATCGGCAGCGTGCCGCACGCTTTTCACCCTGATCAACCTGAGCACATCCGATGATCGGTGCGCTGCCTATTCGCGTGGCAGTGCCCAACAAGGCGCCATGCGGGACCGTTGGTCTGTCGGTTTGGCCTCGGAGACACGTCAGGAGCAAGCGACTTGATTCCAAGTGATCCGTCACCCTGCCGCTGTACTGTATTGGCTGGAAGGCCGATGATCCGTGGTTTGATGGCTGTCCTTTTTCAAACTCACCCCAAGGCCCACACCGATGAAAATTGAATCCGCAATCAAGTCAGCAGTCCGCGGCGTTGCCGTCTGCGGTCTGACGATTGGCGAACATCCGCTCGATCTATTGCCGATGGCGATCGACCACCAGGATGGCACAACTGTCGCTGAAGGCCAGATTGCGCACCAGACCGCGTCGGGCGCCGTTGAGCGGCTGCACTTTCAACTCGAAGTCAGGCATCACCGCCTGGTCGGCTCGAAGCGCCAGCTTGAGAGCGCAACGGGCTTGTCGATCGCGCTCGCTCGCGTTGCATCACCCTGGCTCGGCAGCGCTGAGCACCTGATCGCGCTGTTCGCGCAGCATCTGGCGGCCGATCCGGATTTCGACCGGATCGAGATTGCATTCCCGCACACCGCCGAAGTCGATTGAAGCAGGCTGCTCTCTGAAGCGCCGTGCCTACATCGTCTCGGCGAACAGCTCTCGGCCGATGAGCATGCGGCGGATCTCGCTGGTGCCAGCGCCGATTTCATACAGCTTGGCATCGCGCCAGAGGCGGCCCAGCGGATAGTCGTTGATGTAGCCGTTGCCACCGAACAGCTGAATGCCGTCGCTGGCCACTTTGGTGGCCTGCTCAGCGCACAGCAGCACCAGGCTTGCGCAGTCCTTGCGCACCTCGCGCACGTGCGTGTTGCCGAGCGCATCCAGGTTCTTGCCCACCGCGTACAAATACGCGCGCGTGGATTGCAGCGACGTATACATGTCGGCCACCTTGCCCTGCACGAGCTGAAATTCGCCGATGCTCTGGCCGAACTGCTTGCGGTCGTGGATGTACGGCACCACGTTGTCGAGCACCGCCTGCATGATCCCAACCGGGCCGGCCGCCAGCACCGCGCGCTCGTAGTCGAGGCCGCTCATCAACACCTTGGCGCCGCCGTTCAACTCACCCAGCACATTGGCGGCCGGCACTTCGACGTTCTCGAACACCATCTCGCCCGTGTGGCTGCCGCGCATACCGAGCTTGTCGAGCTTTTGCGCAGTGGAAAACCCTTTCATGCCCTTCTCGACGATGAACGCGGTGATGCCGCGCGCGTTCAACTCGGGCTCGGTCTTCGCATAGACCACCATCGTGTCGGCATCCGGCCCGTTCGTGATCCACATCTTGGTGCCGTTCAACAGGTAGTGGCCGCCCTTGTCCTGTGCTTTCAGCTTCATCGAGATCACGTCGCTGCCGGCGCCGGGCTCGCTCATCGCCAGCGCTCCGATGTGCTCGCCGCTGACGAGCTTGGGCAGGTATTTTCTGCGCTGTTCGCTGGTGCCGTTGCGGCGGATCTGGTTCACGCACAAGTTGCTGTGCGCGCCGTACGACAAGCCCACGCTGGCCGAGGCGCGCGAGATTTCTTCCACCGCGATCATGTGTGCGAGGTAGCCCATGTCGGAGCCGCCGTACTCCTCAGGCACCGTGATGCCGAGCACACCGATATCGCCCATCTTGCGCCACAGGTCCATCGGGAACTGGTCGGTTTTGTCGATCTCGGCCGCACGCGGCGCAATTTCTCGCTGCGCGAATGCGTGCACCGCATCGCGCAGCGCATCGACGTCGTCGCCGAGCAGGAAGTTGAGTCCGGACAGGTTCATGGTCAAAGGTCTCCTCGCTTTTTTGGATTCAGTAGGTTTTGGCCACCGGCACCAGCGTCTGCTGCATCACGGCGCAGACGTTGCCGGCATGGTCGGCTGCTGCGTCGGGTGCGAAATGCAGCACTTCAGCGGCTGTCACCACGATGCGCCGGCCGGCTTTCACGACGCGGCCGGTTGCACGCAATTCGCCGTCACGGAATGCGGACAGGAAATTGATCTTGTATTCGACGGTGGTGACTTCCATGTCGGCAGGTGCGAGGGTCAGTGCCGCGTAGCCGCCCGCGATGTCGGCCAAAGCCCCCATCGCACCGCCATGAAAACCGCCTTGCTGCTGCGTAACCCGGTCCGAGTACGGCAGTGCGATTTCGCAGACGCCCGGCGCAACTCGCAGCAACCGTGCGCCCAGATGCTGCATCAACCCCTGGCGCGCAAGACTTGCAGCAACCCGCTGCCAAAGGGGATCGTCCGAAGCTGGGTCTTGCTGCATGGAAGTGAAAGGGTGGAACGGCAGCCCATCGCGGTGCTGCCTGCCACGCGAATTGTTGTCGATTTCCACGCGGGAGCGAACATCGCCGCGACAAGCCCCGGTCGATCCGCTCAGCTCCAGGGCGCCAACGTCTGTGCCTGCAGTTGCCGCCGCAACGCCACGCAGTCCGGCACCACGCTGCGCACCAGCGCCCAAAAGCGCGGGCTGTGATCCATGTGCTTCAGGTGCGCGAGTTCGTGCACCACTACGTAGTCCAGCAGCGCAGGGGCCAACTGAATCAGCCGCCAGTGCAGCCGGATCGAGCCGTTGCTGTTGGCGCTGCCCCATCGCGTAGCCGCGTCGCTGAGCGCAAGCCGTCGCCACTGCACGCCCACCCGCGGTGCGAAGTGCCGCAGCCGGGCTTCGAACACGCATTCCGCCTGCGACTGCAAAAACGTCTGCACCAGATCGCGGACGCGCTCAGGCGATGCGTCCCCCGTCAGCCCAATGCGCAGCACCATGGTGCCGTCTTGCGGATCGAGCGCAGCAGCACCTGCTGAAGGGCATTTGACTGCGTCGATACGCACCGTGAGCAAGCCGCCCAGGTAAGGCACCTGCGCGCCGTCCTGCCAGACGATGCGTTGCCGCTCGGCGCGTTCGGCCCGCAGTTGCGATTCGCCGAGTTTGCGCACGATCCAGTCGGCCTTGTCGTGCAGCGCCGACTGGATCTGGCCTTCCGGCACCCAGCCGGGCGCAGTGACAACCAGGCCGTCGTCCCGAATCGAAAATCCGATGGTGCGTCGGCGTGCGCGCTTGAGCTGGTAGCCCACCACGGTACCCACCAACAGCGCTTCGCGATCGGCGCGCGGATGCCGGTATTTGCCAGGCGACGCAGCCGATCCGGCGGGGCGCACGGACTTTGTCGACTCGGGAGCCGGACCCGCTTCTGGCGGAGGGGCTGGCAGGACAGTCGCCGGAGCCAGCGCCGACGCCGGCTCGAGTCGGTCAAGCGCGAGCTGCAACAGGCGCCGCATCAAAGGGTGCTTACGCCAGGCGCGATCGGCGGCGGCGCAGCCGCGTCATGCGGATCGGCCGGATAGGCTTGCGGGTCGAGCCGTCGCATTTCGGCTTCGATCCAGTCGCGCACTTCGCGTATCAGGTCGTCCGGCTCCCGGCCCTCACTCGAGATCGGTGGGCCGATCGAAATATCCACCACGCCGGGCGTCTTGATCCAGGCTTTGCGGGGCCAGCATTTGGCCGAGGTGACCGCGATCGGAATCACCGGCACGCCGCATTCGATTGCAAGCCGCGCGCCGCCCGCCTTGTACTGGCCGACCTGACCGCGTTCGATGCGTGTGCCCTCAGGAAACATGATGACCCAGGTGCCTTGGCGCGTCAGCCGCTTGCCCTGCTCGACGACTTTGGCAAACGCGCGTGCACGCTGGCTGCGGTCAATGTGGATCATGTCCATGCGCGACATCGCCCAGCCGAAAAACGGCACATGCAGCAGCTCGCGCTTGAACACGTAAGCAAGCGGGTGCGGCATGATGCTCGGCATCACGAGGGTTTCCCAGGTCGACTGGTGCTTGACCAACAGTACCGCTGCATCCTGCCCGCCTTGGGGCAGATGCTGCATGCCGGTGACGCGGTTCTCGATGCCGAGCAACCATTCGCCGCCGCGCACCGCCACCGTGAGCCAGCCCGCGCACATCCAGTAGACGCGCGTGCTGTTCACAAACAGCGAAGCCACGAGCACGCAGGTGGCCCACGGGATCACGGTGACCGCCATCCAGAGGAAATGCAGGATCGAGCGCAGGGCTGCCATCGGGGATTGCTTGTTCGGTTCTATCGTATCCATTCTCCGTGGGATCAGCTGACCACCGAGCCTTTGAGCGCGGCCTCTTGTTGCACGCTCAGATACACAGCGAATTCGTTGAGGTCGGCGTGCACCTGCGTCTGCGCAGGAAACGTCTCCGGCAACGGCGCGCCAGGCACGAACGCAGCCGCTTTGCCGGTGAGCACCAAGTGCGGCGGTGCACCGACGGCGATGGCGGCCTGCAAATCGCGTGCGCTGTCAGCGACCACCGGCACATTCGCCAGATCAAGCCCGTAGCGCTCGGCGATCTGCTTGTACAAGCCCGGTTGCGGCTTGCGACAGGCGCAATGCTCATCGGGCGTATGCGGGCAGTAGAACACCGCGTCGATGCGGCCACCGAGCACCGCAAGCTGCTTGAACATCTTGGCGTGCATCGCGTTCAATGCTGCCACATCGAACAAGCCGCGACCCAGGCCCGACTGATTCGAAGCAACCACCACGTGCCAGCCCGCATGATTCAACTTGGCGATCGCTTCCAGCGCGCCAGGCAACGCGATCCATTCGTCGGCCGACTTCACGAAGTCGTCTCGGTCCTCGTTGATGGTGCCGTCACGGTCCATGATCACGAGCTTGAGAGCCGAAGTTTTCATGCAGCCACCGCCAGCTTCGACAGGTCCGCCACGCGGTTCATCGACTGGTGCAAGGTGCGCAGCAGAGCCAGCCGGTTTCGCTTAAGCGATTCGTCTTCGGCATTCACCATCACGTTTTCAAAAAACGCATCGACCGGCTCGCGCAAGGCAGCCAGAGTTCGCAGTGAGGCGGTGTAGTCGCCTGCGTCGAACAGGGCGTCAGCGCGCGGCGTTACGTCGCGCATTGCGGCCGCCAACGCTTGCTCAGCGGGTTCGACCAGCAAGGCAGTGTCAAGCTGCGACACGGAGTCGATGTCGGCCACAATTTTTCTGAGAATGTTCGCAATGCGCTTGTTGGCAGCAGCAAGCGACGGTGCCTCAGGCAGCTCGACGAACGCACGCACAGCGGTCAAACGCTTAGGCACGAGGCTCAAGCGCTGGGGCCGCGCTGCGATCACTGCGTCGATCTCCGTGTTTGTGTAGCCCTGGTCTCGCAATAGTCCTGCCAGCCGATCAAATACAAAATCAGCTAGCTTTTCGACGTGAAAGTAGAAGTCCATCTGATCGTCTGGTGATCGGTTCTCCAACACGCTGGCAAACGCCCTAGAGCCCAATCCGATTGTTGGTTGAAGGTCGAGCGCCAACTCCTTTTCCATCAACATGCGGATCACCCCCAATGCATGCCGCCGCAACGCAAATGGATCGCGATCCCCAGTCGGGACGTTGCCGATGCCAAACATGCCGACCAGCGTCTCCAGCTTATCGGCCAATGCAACCACCACGCCGGCCATGTTGCGTGGCAGCTCATCCCCAGCGAAGCGCGGCTTGTAGTGGTCTTCGATTGCAAGCGCAACGTCCTCGGACAACCCATCGTGGCGCGCGTAGTAGCCACCCATGACTCCTTGCAATTCCGGAAACTCACCGACCATATCGGTCAGCAGATCGGTCTTGGCGAGCACGGCGGCGCGGCCGGCGCTCTCAGCCAGTGCTTCATCGCCGAGTTGCCGCCCAATCGCACGCGCAATTTGCGCCACTCGAACGCTGCGCTCGCCCTGGCTGTCAAGCTGGTTGTGATAGACCACCTGACCAAGCGCTTCGACTCGCGATGCGAGCGTCTTCTTGCGGTCCTGGTCAAAGAAGAACTTCGCATCCGCCAGCCGCGGTCGCACCACCCGCTCATTGCCCTGGATCACCGCACTGGGATCACCGGGCGTGATGTTGCTGACCACCAGAAACCGGTTCGTCAGCGCACCGGCTGCGTTCAGCAACGGAAAGTATTTCTGATTCGCCTTCATCGTGAGGATCAGGCACTCGCTGGGCACCTCGAGAAACTCGGGCTCGAACTGGCAGATCAACACATTCGGACGCTCGACCAGCGCGGTGACCTCATCGAGCAACGCGTCGTCGTCGATCACGCGCGTATCGGCGCTGATCTGCGCAGCGGCCTTCGCAAGCTGCAGCGCGATCTCAGCCCGCCGTGCGTCGAACGATGCAATCACCGCGCCTTCTTCGACCAGTTGCGCGGCATAGCGGTCGGCGTCGGTCAATTCAATCGGGTCAACCGTCGCTTCGAACCGATGCCCATGCGTTTGGCGTCCGCTTCTCAAGCCCAGCACGAACAGCGGCACCACTTCCGTGCCATGCAACGCCACCAGTCCATGCGCCGGCCGCACGAAGCTCACGCTGCTCCAGCCGGGCAATTCGCAATCGGTGGCAAGCTGGTAGCTCATGACTTTGGGGATCGGCAGCTTGGCAATTGCTTCGTCAAGTGCGGCTTGCAATCCATCGGCCAGCGTCGCGCCGCGTACCGTGCTTTGGTACAACAGCGCTTCGGCCTTGCCCTCACCCGAACGCTGCAAGCCGGGCACCACCGATGCATCGGCGCCAAGCGCTTGCAGTTTTTTGAGCAATGCAGGCGTCGCATTGCCGGCTGCGTCCAGACCGACTGCCACCGGCATCAGCTTCTGCGACACGGCTTTGTCGGCTGCCTGACCAGCGACGCGTGTGATATGCGCGGCCAGGCGTCTTGGCGACGCGAACGCACACAGTTGCGAATCGCTGTCGGCCAGCCCGCGCGTGCGCAGGCCATCGAGCAAGTGGCCGGCGAACGATTCACCGAGTTTGCGCAATGCCTTCGGCGGCAGTTCTTCGACGAACAGCTCGACCAAGAGGTTGCTGCGCCGTGTCTCATTGAAAGTCATGGTTCAACCACGCCCAACCCCAGGCGCCTTGCATTCAGGTTCATCAACTTGTCCAAAGAAAAAAGCGCCTTGCAGCGGGTACGCACTGCCACTGCCAAGTGCAACGCATCACCGGCTCGCAGGCCCGAATCGGCATCCGCGCAGTAGCCGGCAGCAGTCAAAAAATCCGGCGGCTCCACGTCAAGCCAGAGCGGCCCAGCGACACACAATTGAGCGAACGCACGATGCGCGTCAGCGAAGTCAGCCGCATTCAATTCGTTGCGACGACGCCTGATGGAAAGCGCGCTGGCATATTCGGTCTTGACCCATTCGCTGCAACACAGGGTACTGATCTCCTGAGCTTCCAGCCAGTCCTGCACTTCGGCGGTATGCGACTCGCGCACGTGCATCGCAATCCAGACGCTCGTGTCGACATAAATCATTGCGTCTAAAGCCGGCCTGCTTGCGCTCAATAGCGGTCGGTATCGCGCATCCAGCGCACGAACGACTCTTCATCGGCCTGGACGTCGGGTTGCGGCATGCGCACGGTCAGCGCACGAACCTGTTCGAGATAGGCCGCCTTGTCGAACACCGGTGCAGTGCGCAGCACCGCACGGCCACCTTCCTCAATCTGCAGTTCGATACGCGCACCCTCGTGCAAGCGCAGTGTGCGCACGACTTGCGCTGGCAACCGCACCGCCAAACTGTTTCCCCACTTACCGATTTGAAGTTCCATACGCATTGCATCATGTAGATACGTGTGTCTACATTATAAAGAACGATCCACCTCGGAGACCTTAAGCCGCCTTCTTCTGCATCTGTGCAACCCACTCACGCGGCGCCATTGGAAAGCCGAGCCGCTCGCGCGATTCGTAATAACTTTGCGCGACGCTGCGCGCCAGATTGCGGATGCGACCGATGTAGGCGGCACGCTCGGTCACGCTGATCGCGCCGCGCGCATCCAGCAGGTTGAAGCTGTGCGCGGCTTTCAGGATCTGCTCGTAAGCAGGCAACGCAAGCTGTTGCTCGATCAAGTGTTTGGCTTGCTTCTCATGGGCGTTGAATGCGGTGAACAGGAAGTCGACATCCGAATGCTCGAAGTTGTAGGCCGACTGTTCTTTCTCGTTTTGCAGATAGACGTCGCCGTAGCTCAACGCCGAGCCGTCTGGGCCTTTCGTCCACGTCAGGTCATACACGTTGTCGACGTCCTGCAGGTACATCGCGAGCCGCTCGAGCCCGTAGGTGATCTCGCCTGTGATCGGCCGGCAGTTGATGCCGCCGACTTGCTGGAAGTAGGTGAACTGCGTGACCTCCATGCCGTTCAGCCAGACCTCCCAGCCCAGGCCCCAGGCGCCGAGCGTCGGGTTCTCCCAATCGTCTTCGACGAAGCGCACGTCGTTCTTTTTCAAGTCGAAACCAAGCGCTTCGAGGCTACCCAGATACAGCTCGAGGATGTTTGCAGGCGCGGGCTTCAACACCACCTGATATTGGTAGTAGTGCTGCAGCCGGTTCGGGTTTTCACCGTAGCGCCCGTCCTTCGGACGGCGGCTTGGCTGCACATACGCAGCCTTCCAGGGCTCCGGCCCGAGCGCGCGTAAAAACGTCGCGGTGTGGGAGGTGCCCGCGCCGACTTCCATGTCGTAGGGCTGCAGCAGCGCGCAGCCTTGCGCATCCCAATAGGACTGGAGTTTGAGGATGATCTGTTGAAACGTCAGCATGGCGGCATCGATATCGGTCGTGCGAGAGCGCGCGACGGCGGGCGATCTTACCGGGCGGGTGTTGCCCGACCGACCAGCGGCAGGACTGCCTCGTTGCAACGCCAAGCGCACGAAGCCAAGCAACCGATCGTGAAAACCCCTATGGCCTTAATTCACCGATTTGGGAATTATCCGGCACATGCTCCTGCAATCGACCGTTTCTACCGTGGCCGAGACAACGCCCCCAACGCGCGGGAGCGAGCCGCGTACGCGCGATGCCGACCGCACGCGGCAGTCGATCCTGGGCGCTGCGCTGGTTGAGTTCTCCACCACCGGTCTGAGCGGCACGCGCGTGGAAAGCATCGCGCTGCGCGCCGGCGTCAACAAGCGGCTGATCTACTATTATTTCGGTAGCAAGGAAGCCTTGTTCCTCGGCGTGCTGGAGCAGGCTTATGCCAATATTCGGGCGGCTGAAACCGCGCTGCACCTGATCGATCTGGAGCCGGCCACCGCCGTGCGCCGCCTGGTTGAATTCACGTGGAACTACTACCTCGCCAACCCGCACTTCGTGACGCTGCTCAACACCGAAAACATGCACCGGGCCGCGCACCTGAAACAGTCGGCCCGCATCCGGGAGATGAACTCGCCGCTGGTGCAACTGCTTGGCGACGTGGTCGCACGCGGCCAGCAGCAAAACCTGTTCCGCGGCGGCGTCGACCCGGTGCAGCTCTACATCACGATCGCAAGCCTTTGCTACTTCTACTTGTCGAACAACTCGACGCTGTCGACCATCTTCGGCCGCGATCTGCACGCACCGGCGGCGTTGTCCGAGCGGCTGTCGCACATGACCGAGGTCGTGATGGGTTATCTGCTGCGCAAGTAGATCGGTCAACATGCAATTCACTCAATCGTTATGCCAAGTCGTTACGCGAGGCAAATTTTTAATGGCTCATGTCGATCGACAGGTTGGTTCCGAATCCGTTGCCGCGTTGGGCCCAGACGCCGCCGGGGGCGCAGCGATTGGCAGGCGTGATCGCGCGCTCAGCCGGGTCACTGAAGCCGATCCGGCACCGCCAGCTTGGGTTTGCCGCCAGCCCGAGCGCAGTTCGGCCCAAGCCACTGCCGCTCACTGAAAAGTTTGACTCCCACTGTACGAATCCCAAGGAACTCAGCAACAAAACATGGCGACAAAACGACTCGGATTGATCATGCACGGTGTCACCGGCCGCATGGGGCTCAACCAGCACCTGATCCGCTCGATCTGCGCGATTCGGGCGCAGGGGGGCGTGACGCTCGCCAATGGCGACAAGGTCATGCCGGACCCGATCCTGATCGGTCGCAACGCCGAAAAAATTGCCGCGCTGGCAAAGGCGCACGGCATCGAACGTTGGGGCACCGATGTGGACCAGGCGCTGGCCGACCCCGACGACACCGTGTTCTTCGACGCCGGCACCACCCAAATGCGCCCGACTCTGCTCGCCAAAGCGATCCGCGCCGGCAAGCACGTCTACTGCGAAAAGCCGATCGCCACCAACTTGAACGAAGCCGTCGAGATCGCACGGCTCGCGCAGAACTCGGGCCTCAAGCACGGCGCGGTGCAAGACAAGCTGTTCTTGCCGGGCCTGCGCAAGCTCGACATGCTGCGCCGCGCAGGATTTTTCGGCCGCATGTTGAGCCTGCGGCTGGAATTCGGCTACTGGGTATTCGAAGGTGACCTGCAGCCGATCCAGCGGCCGTCGTGGAACTACCGCCGGCAAGACGGCGGCGGCATGATCCTGGACATGATGTGTCACTGGCGTTATGTGCTGGACAACCTGTTCGGCGAAGTCAAGTCGGTGTCTTGTCTGGGCACCACGCACATCCCGAAGCGCTGGGACGAAAACGGCGAGCCGTATGAAGCCACTGCCGACGACGCCGCGTACGCCACGTGTGAGCTCGTCGGCCACAACGGCGAACCGGTGATCGCGCAGATCAACATGAGCTGGGTCACCCGCGTGCGGCGCGATGACCTGGTCACGTTCCACGTCGACGGCACACATGGCTCAGCGGTTGCGGGTCTGTCGAGTTGCCGCGCGCAATCGCGGGTGGCGACTCCGCGTCCGGTCTGGAACCCGGACCAAAAACAGACGATGAATTTCTTCGACCAGTGGCAGGAGATTCCAGATTCGATGGAAGCCGACAACGGCTTCAAGATTCAGTGGGAACACTTCATCCGCCACGTCGCGGAAGACGCGCCGTACAAGTGGACACTGGCCGAAGGCGCGAAGGGCGTGCAGCTGGTCGAAGCGGCGCTGCAGTCGTCGCAGGAGCGGCGCTGGGTGGATGTGCCCGCGCTACGAATTGAATAGCGAACTGTGTTTGATTGACGAGCGCATCAACCCGTTTTCATTTCAAATTCGTTCAGGAGCGACCGTCCGATGGCCCTCACACTGACCTTGCCCGACAACGGCGGAAAGCTTGCGCAGTATTCGCTGCAGGGCACCACACCGCAGCGCGCCGATGCCGGCCAACGACCCGCGTTCAACCGCATCGCCTACTCCGCCGCCCACGTGGTGGCAGACCCGCTGGCTGCAATTAGCCCGTGGCTGCAATGCGCGGTTGACTGGGACGCCACGATTGCCTATCGGCGGCACTTGTGGTCATTGGGCCTGGGTGTGGCCGAAGCCATGGACACCGCGCAGCGCGGCATGGGGCTCGACTGGCCGACGTCGCTCGAGCTGATTCGTCGCTCGACTGAGGCTGCGAAGGACATGCCCGATGCATTGGTGGCGTCGGGCTGCGGCACCGATCACCTCGACATCGATGCCGTGAAAACCGTCGATGACGTGATCCGCGGCTACGACGAGCAGATGGCCGCAATTGAAAAGCTCGGCGGCAAGCTGATCGTGATGGCAAGCCGAGCACTCGCCCGCGTGGCCAACAGCCCCGCCGACTACGAACGCGTCTACGACCATGTGTTGAGCCAGGCCCGCGAGCCTGTCGTGCTGCACTGGCTCGGCGACATGTTCGATCCCGCACTGGCCGGCTATTGGGGCAGCTCGGATGTCGACGCTGCCATGAACACGGCGCTCGGCGTGATCGCCGCCCATCCGGACAAGGTGGACGGCATCAAGATCTCGTTGCTCGACAAGGACAAGGAGATTGCGATGCGCCGCCGGCTGCCGCCCGGCGTGCGCATGTACACCGGCGACGATTTCAACTATGCCGAACTGATCGCGGGCGACGACTTCGGCGATGAGCCGATGCACGGCAGAAGCGATGCGTTGCTCGGCATCTTTGATGCGATCGCGCCGGCTGCGAGCAGCGCGCTGGCCGAACTTGCGGCCGGCAACGTTGAGCGCTTTCATGCGATCCTCGCGCCGACGGTGCCGCTGTCGCGCCACATCTTCCAGGCACCCACGCGTTTTTACAAAACCGGCGTGGTGTTCATGGCTTGGCTCAATGGCCATCAAAGCCATTTCACGATGGTCGGCGGCCAGCAAAGCACGCGCTCGCTCGTGCATCTGGCCGAATTGTTCCGGCTGGCCGATGCCGCCAATGTGCTGGAGCAACCGGAAATGGCGGTGAAACGCATGAAAACGCTGCTGTCCTTGCACGGCGTCGAGGATTGATGCCGTGATGAAGTCCGACACGCTGCCCGACCGCTTCGACGACCTCGACCAACTCGAAGACGCGCTGTCGCAGCCGTCCGATGCGCTGGTCAAAACGCTCGATGGGGTCGACGGGGACCTCCTCGTGCTCGGCGTCGGCGGCAAGATGGGGCCGACACTGGCGCGCATGGCCAAGCGCGCGCATCCGGATCGGCGCGTGATCGGCGTGGCGCGGTTCTCCGAAGCAGGCCTGCGTGACAAGCTAAAGGCATACGACATCGAATGCATTGAAGCCGACCTGCTGTCGCGCGAGCAGATCGCCAGGCTGCCGGATGCCGCAAACGTCGTGTTCATGGCGGGCCGCAAGTTCGGCTCTTCCGGCAGCGAATGGCTGACTTGGGCAATGAATGCGCATGTGCCGGCGCTGGTGGCCGAGCGCTGGAAAGATTCGCGCATCGTCTGCTTCTCGACCGCCTGCGTCTACCCGTTCGTCAACGTGCAGGGGCCCGGTGCGAGCGAGCAGACGGCGCCCACCGCGCCGTCGGGCGAGTATGCCAATTCCTGCGTCGCGCGCGAGCGGATGTTCGAGCATTTCTCGCATCAGCATGGCACGCCGGGCTGCCTGCTGCGGCTGTCTTATGCGATCGACATGCGCTACGGCGTGCTGCACGACCTGGCGCAAAAGATCATCCACCATGTGCCGATCGAGCTGGCGATGGGTCATGCCAACATCATCTGGCAGGGTGAGGCAAACGACTGGGCGTTGCGATCGCTGGCACATTGCACGACGCCCACATCGGCGCTGAATCTGAGCGGCCCGGCCATGTCGATCCGCGATGCTGCCATCGGACTAGGACAGCGAATTGGAATCCAGCCGCAGTTCAGCGGCGCACCTGCTGATACCGCATGGTTGGTCGACTGCAGCCGCGCGTTCGAGCTGTTCGGGCCACAGCAGATCGGCTTGGACCGCCTGCTCGACTGGACTGCCGACTGGACGCAACGCGGCATGACGAGCTTGAACAAGCCGACCCATTTCGAAGCCCGGGACGGAAAGTATTGAACGGTGCAGCACGCAAACATTCCACCCGCCTCCCTCGCGCTGCTCAAGCGCGGTGCGGTGATCCCCGCACACTTGCTGGCACTGGATGCACAACGCAAGCTTGATGAGCGGCGGCAGCGGGCGTTGAGTCGGTACTACCTCGATTCGGGTGCCGGCGGGCTGGCCGTTGGCGTGCATTCGACCCAGTTCGCCATTCGGGACGTGGGGTTGTACGAGCCAGTGCTCGAGATGGCGATGCACGAGGCGCTGCACTGGGAGCCGATGGGTGGACCGCGGCCGCTGGTGATGATCGCAGGGCTGGCGGGGGCGACGACTCAGGCGGCGGCAGAAGCGGAGACGGCACGTCAGCTGGGGTATCACGCAGGATTGCTGAGTCTGGCTGCCATGCGTGGCAGCGACGAAGACAGACTGATCGCGCACTGCGAGGCAGTGGCCGACGTGATGCCGCTGGTGGGTTTCTATCTGCAGCCAGCGGTCGGTGGCATCCATTTGCCTGTGTCGTTCTGGCGCCGCTTTGCAGCGATCGACAATGTGGTTGCGATCAAGATGGCGCCGTTCAACCGCTACCGGACGCAGGACGTCATCCGCGGCGTGATCGAAGCAGGCGCAGAAGACCGCGTGACGCTCTACACCGGCAACGACGATCACATCGTGCTCGACCTGCTCACGCCATTCGCGTTCCGCTGTTCAGATGGCCGCATGGTCACGCTACGAATCAAGGGCGGGCTGCTTGGCCACTGGAGTGTCTGGACGCGCCGCGCGGTCGAACTGCTGCAGCGACTGCATCAAACGGTGGAGCACGACGCGCCGTTGCCGGCCGAATTGCTCACGCTCGACGCGCAGGTGACCGACTGCAACGCAGCGCTGTTCGACGTCGCGAACGACTTTCGCGGCTGCATCGCAGGCTGCCACGAAGTGCTGCGCCGGCAAGGGCTGCTGGAAGGCATCTGGTGTCTGGATCCGCACGAAGGCCTGAGTCCGGGACAGGCCGACGAGCTGACGCGCGTGCATGCCGCCTACCCCGAACTCAACGACGATGCTTTCGTGACTCAGCACCGGGACCGGTGGTTGGGCTGATCCCCAGTATTTTTTTATCGACCCAGAAGGAGACAAACCATGATGAAGAAAACAACCTTGATCCGCAGCGCTGTCCTGGCCATGCTTGCCACCACGCTCGGCGCCCCGGCCTTCGCACAAGACTGGAAGCCCGACCATCCGATCACGATCATCGTGCCGTGGGCGGCTGGCGGCTCGACCGATCAGGTCACGCGCGTGACCGCGGCAGAACTTGAGAAAGCGCTCGATCAAAAGATCGTGATCGTGAACCAGCCTGGTGCGTCCGGCTCGATCGGCAGCAAAAGCGCGTGGGACGCGCCAAAAGACGGCTACACCTGGACAGCGGGTGCCGCGCAGGACCTGGGCAGCTACGAGACGCTCGGCATGTTCGCCACCAAGATCAAGGACTGGCATGTGTTTTTGAGCGTCGCGAACGTGCAGTTGATCGGTGTGAATCCGAACACCCCGTACAAGACCGCGAACGCGTTGCTTGATGCCATGAAAGCCAAGCCGGGCCAGGTCAGCGTGGCGACTGCAGGCGTTACTTCCGCCGGCCACAACGCGATGGAGCTCATTGCGAAAGCCACCGGCGTCAAGTACAAGCATGTGACCTACGACGGCGGCAACCCGGCCGTGATCGCGACCGTCTCCGGCGAGACCGACGTGACCACGCAACTCGCAGTCGAGCAAGCCGACATGATCCGCGGCAAACGGATTCGTCCGCTCGCGACCGTCAGCGACAAGGCGCTCGATCTGGAAGGCTACGGCAGCATCGAGCCGTTGTCCAAGACCGTGCCGGGTTTCAAGGCGCCGGTCAATTATTTCGGCATCTTCATCCCGAACGGCGTGCCGGACAACGTCGTGAAAACGATGGAAAAGATCTGGGCCGACAAGATGGCGGACAACGCGGCGCTGAAGAAGTACGCGAACAACCGCGGCGCGTTGTTCTCACCGTTGTCGGGCCAGGCAGCGCAGGAGGCGGTTGCACCGGCGATCGCTGCGAACACATGGCTGCTGTTTGACAGCGGCAAGGCGAAAGTCTCGCCGGACACGTTGGGCATCCAGCGTCCCTGACCGGTTCGCGCGATGACGCAGCAACTGCACGCCACAGAGGCCATCACGCACCCGATGGATGCTGAGGCGAAGGGGGAAGCGTCCGCTCGCCGCACATCACCCCAGGCCGATCTGCGCCAGTCGATCGGCTGGATCGTTTTCGGCATCGTCGTGATCGTGTTGTCGTGGCGCATGGACCGGCTGGAGCAGCAGGACATCAACCCCTACACGGTGCCAGGACTGCTGCCGGGTTTTCTCGGGCTGGCGGTGGTGCTGTTCGGATCGCTGCTGCTGTGGCGATCATGGCAGCGGATCAAGACCTCGACCGACGCACACCCTGCTGAAACAGTAGTGCAGTCGTCATCGGCACACAGCGTGGAGGATGTGGAGCGCGGCGAGGAGATCGAGCGGAGGCGCATCGCAACCGTACTGGTCTTGTGCATCGGCTATGCAGCAGGGCTCATGGGACACGGCCTGCCATTCTGGTTGGCCACGTCGATCTTTATCGCTGTGGCGATCGGTGTGCTGCAGTTTGCCGATCGCACCGCTCGCGGCCAACGCTGGCGAGGTTTGATTTTTTCGCTGGCAATGGGCATCGCGACCGGTATTGGCACGACGTTCCTGTTCCAGGATTTGTTCCTGGTCAGGCTTCCCTAAAAAAACAACCCGCAGCGGCGCAGCACATGCTCGAAGGCCTTTCCATGCTGGGGCAGTCGTACCTCGGCTTTCTGAACGTCACGTCGATCACGTACGGTCTGGGCGCGGCGCTCTTGGGCATCATCGTCGGTGTGCTGCCGGGCTTGTCGGCCACGCTGTGCATTGCGCTGCTGACCACCCTCACGATCAAGCTGCCGCCGAATGATGCGATCCTGATCCTGATCTGCTCATACGTCGGCACCATCTACGGCGGCAGCCGCACCGCCATTCTTTTGAACATCCCGGGCACGGCGGCAAACGCGGCGTCGTGCGCGGACGGATTTGCGCTCGCGCGGCGCGGCGAAGCGGGTCGCGCGATCGGCATTGCGACGTCAGGCTCGTTCACCGGCACCTTGTTCGGGGTGCTGTGCCTTGCGCTGTTCACGCCGGCGCTGGCCGAAGTCGCGCTGTCGTTCGGCGCGTTCGAGTTCTTCTGGCTCGCGCTGTTCGGGGTATCGATCTCGGGCAGCATCGTCGGCAACGATCCTTTGAAGGGTTGGCTGATGGGCTGCCTGGGCTTGCTCGTCGCACAGATCGGGCAGGAAGGCATCTACGCATACAACCGTTTTACGTTCGGCTTCGATGAACTCGGCGGCGGCATTGCCCTGATTCCGGCGCTGATCGGTGCATTCGGTTTTGCCGAGGTGCTGACCGCGTTGGCCGATCCGATCGAACGCAAGATGGTGGACATGCGCGACTCGGTGCTGCCGCGTTTTCGGGAAGTGGTTACGCACTGGAAGACGGTGCTGCGCTCCGGCGTGATCGGCGTGGCGACCGGCATCCTGCCCGGTGTCGGCGAGGACTCGGGGGCCTGGATGTCGTACGCCGCTGCCAAGGCCACCAGCAAGGATCGCGATCAATTCGGCAAGGGTTCGATCGACGGGTTGATGGCGGCTGAGACCGGCGACATGTCGGCCATCCCCGGCGCGATGATCCCCGCGCTTGCGCTGGGCATCCCGGGTTCGGCACCGTCTGCGGTGCTGCTGGCCGCGATGATCATCCACGGCATCCAGCCGGGCCCGATGCTGATGATCAAGACACCGCATTTCATCTACGACGTGGTCGCGATGACGACACTTGCTTCATTTGCGATTTTGTTTTTCGGCTTGTTCATGGTGCGCCCGCTGCTGTATGTGCTGCGCGTGCCGCGGGCCGTTTTGATGCCGATCATCTTCGTGCTGTGCGTGGTCGGCGCGTTTGCAATTTCGCAGCGGCTGTTCGATGTGTACGCAATGCTCGTGATCGGTGTCGGTGCATTCTTCCTGCGCCGGCGCGGCTACGAGATGGCACCGTTCGTGCTGGGCCTGGTGCTTGGTGAGTTGCTCGACAAAAGTCTGCGACGCGGCTTGGTGCTGTCGGACGGCAGCCTGGCGCCGTTCTTCACGCGGCCGATCTGCATGGCGCTGGCAGGCGTCACGATCCTGACCATGCTGATGTACATCCCGGCCGTCAACCAGCGCCTGCGTGGCGGCTATGGCGCCATCAAGCGCGCCGTACTGCGGCGCTAGAGATGGAGACCCACCCCTAGCCAACTGCACGGCCCCCGCTGGATCTGGTGGTGGGACCTCCATTTGCCGCTGGCGAGATGTGCGCTTCCAAAAAACCAAAACCAGTCTGAGCCGATATTGATGAAATTTGCCCTTTGCAACGAAGTGCTCAAGCACCTCGACTTCGCCGAACAATGCCGGGTGGCCGCCGTGCTCGGCTACGACGCACTTGAAGTCGCGCCGTTCACCCTGGCCGACGATCCGCGCACGATCACCGATGCGAACGCGCTGGACTTCGCACGCATCGCAGCCGACCACGGCGTGGCGATCAGCGGGCTGCACTGGCTGTTGGTGGCGCCGGCTGGCTTGTCGATCGTGAATGCCGATGCGGCCTTGCGTGAGCGCACCACCACATTCATGCTGCGGCTGATCGAGCTGTGTGCGTTGATGGGCGGGCAGTACCTCGTGCACGGATCGCCGAAGCAGCGTTCGGTCCCGCCCGACACGATGTACAGCGAAGCCTACGAGCGCGCACAAGCCTGCTTTGCGAAGGCTGCGCAACATGCGCGGCAATGCGGCGTGGTCTATTGCGTCGAGCCGCTCTCCACCGCTGAGACCGATCTGATCAACACGGTGGGGCAGGCTGCGGCATTGGTCGATTCGATCGACTCCCCTGCCTTCAAGACGATGATCGACTGCAGCGCAGCCGGCCAGGTCGAAGCCGAGGACGTGGCCGACCTGATGCGCCGCTGGATGCCGAGCGGCCGCATCGCCCACGTGCAGGTGAACGACCCGAATCGACGCGGTCCTGGTCAGGGGGACATGCGCTTTGCGCCGATCGTGGCCGCGTTGCAAGACATGATGAACGGCGGCCACTACCACGGCATCGTCGCGGTGGAACCGTTCGACTACGTGCCCGACGGCATGGGTTCGGCCGCACACGCCATCGGCTACCTGCGCGGCCTGGAGGAAGCATTTCATGCCTGAAGTCACGACGACCGCATTCAAGATTGTCGAGGTTGAACGCTACGAGCGCCCGGTCGAGCTGCGGCTGCCGTTTCGTTTCGGCGTTGTCACGCTGACCCAGTGCCCGCAGGCGTTTGCGCGCGTGCGCATTGAGCTGCCCGATGGCAGAGGCGCCTGGGGCGCGGCGGCCGAGATGATGGCGCCGAAATGGTTCGACAAGAACCTGGATTTGAGCAACGAAGACAACTTCGACCAGTTGCGGCGCGTCACCAAGATGGCGCACGAGGCTTACCTGAGCGATGCGACCGCCTCCACCGCATTCGGCCACTTCGCGCGGCACCACGACGCGCACTGCCAAGCTGCGGCTGCGCGAGGCTTCAATCCGCTGCTTGCGAGCTACGGCCCGGCGCTGCTGGACCGTGCAGTGCTCGATGCGTTGTGCCGGAGCGCGGGCACATCGTTCTATCAGGCGGTGCAAGGCAACCTTGCTGGCATTGGCACCGGTCGCGCCGAGTTCAGCGGGCTCGGCATCGATGCATTCCTCAAATCGCTGCGCCCGGCCACGTCGATCGAAGCGCGTCACACGGTCGGGCTGGTCGATGCGATCGGCACGATTGCGCCGTCTGACCGCGTGAACGACGGCTTGCCCGAGACGCTGCGCGAAGTCGTTCAAGCCTATGGTCATCGCTATTTCAAGCTCAAGGTCGCTGGCCACATCGAAGCCGATTTGACACGCCTGACCGAGATTGCCGCGGTGCTGGATACCGAGCTGTCGGCACCCTACTTTGCCTCGCTGGACGGCAACGAACAATACGCCGACGCGGCCGGCATCGCCGAGTTGATGGTGCGCCTGCGGCAGTCGCCCAAGCTTGCGCGGCTCTACGAATCGATTCTGTTCATCGAGCAGCCAATCAACCGCAAGACCGCGCTCGATGTCGATCTGCGCACTGAGGCGCAGGCGTTAGGCAAGCCGGTGATCATTGATGAGTCCGACGGCGAACTGTCCACCTTTGTGCAGGCGCGCGTGCGCGGCTATTCGGGGGTGTCCTCCAAGACCTGTAAGGGCATTTACAAATCGATCTTGAATGCAGCGCGTTGTGAAGCCTGGAATGTCGAACAAAATAAGGTGCGTTACTTCATGTCGGCCGAAGACCTTACGACGCAAGCCGGCCTCTCGGTGCAACAGGATCTGGCACTTGTGAATTTGCTCGGCATCAAGCACGTTGAGCGCAACGGCCATCACTACGTGAACGGCATGGCCGCGCTGCCGCAGCAAGAGCAGCAGGCGTTCTTGGCGGCACACGGTGACGTGTATGAACGCTCACACGGCACCGTGCGGCTGCGCATCGAAGGTGGCCGCATCGCGCTTGCATCGCTCGAGGGCACCGGCTATGCCAGCGGAGCGATGCCAATGTTCGATGCGATGCAACGCTTGAACTGAAGCCAACGCGTTGGCGCCTGCGTATTAAATCAAGTCAGGCCTGATTCGCAACCCGGAGGCGAACCCCATGCGAGACTTTTCCCAGAGCCACGAATGGCTGTCGATCAACACCGCCACACTGCGCAAACAGCGCGGCGCGGAAGTACCGCTCGACCGCATCATCGACGAGTGCAACGCGCGCAACATCCGCGCGATCAGCCCATGGCGCGATCAGGTCGCGGCGGTCGGCCTGAGGCGCGTTGCAGCACAGTTGAAGGCGTACGACATGCGCCTGTCTGGCTACTGCCGTGGCGGCTTCTTCCCGGCGGCTGACGCGGCTGGTCGGCAAGCCGCGCTCGACGACAACCGCCGCGCGATCGACGAAGCGGTGCTGCTGAATGCGCCGTGCCTGGTGCTGGTGGTCGGTGCGCTGCCCGGTGCGCTGGAAGGCAAGCCGGCTTACAAGGACATTGCGCGCGCGCGCAGCGAAGTGCATGACGGCATCGCGGCTTCGCTTGACTACGCACGCACGGTCAAGATGCCGTTGGCGATCGAGCCGCTGCACCCGATGCAAGCCGCCGACCGCGCGTGCATCAACACGATGGAGCATGCGCTCGATCTGTGCGACGAGCTGGACCCGAGACACACCGGCGCGCTGGGTGTGGCGGTTGACGTCTATCACGTCTGGTGGGACCCTAAGCTCGAAGCGCAGATCGCGCGCGCGGGTGCGAAGCGCCTGCATGCTTTTCACGTCTGCGACTGGCTTACGCCAACGCGCGATCTGCTGTCCGACCGCGGGATGATGGGCGACGGCGTGATCGAGCTGAAGAAGGTTCGCGGCTGGATGGAAGCGGCCGGGTTCGCAAGTTTCAGCGAAGTCGAAATCTTCTCGGAGCGCGACTGGTGGCAGCGCGATGGGGAGGTGGTGCTGGACACTTGCATCGAGCGACATCGCAGCGTGGTTTGATCGTGCGCCGCCAATGCACAGCCGCAATAAGCAGGGCCACCGCCTGCAATCCCTCCCCCACGCAGATAGTCTGAGGTTCTGCATTCGGCGATGATGGATCGGTCCCAAAGCTTTCGGCTCGGGTCGTGATCGTTGGGTGTCGACATCGATGCACCGGCGTCCGACCACTGTCGCGTCGCGCCATCAAAACAGGAATCAACGTGCTTCCACCAGACCATCCCGCTCGGCTGGCGTTGTCCGATGAGGTTCACGCAAGGCCCTCACAGCCGCTGAGCACGCCCTGCCGCGCGACGTACGTCGCCGTCTTGACCACGCTCGAGGATCGCGAGCGGGAGCGGGTCCATATGGCCGAGCTTTGCAGACATTTCGCAATCGCCCCACCTGCCGAAGGCATCAGCTATTTCTGCGCCCAGTTGGGGGCGATTCGGTTCACGTGGGAGAGGCACGGCGAGTTCTCCGGTTTCACCATGATGACGCCGGGCTTGAGCCCACGTCCGTTCACCGAGCCCGTCACGACGCTGCTGCCGGTCGGCTGGCTCGCCGCGCTGCCCGGAACGACCATCGCAGCGGCTCACGCCCAGCTGATGACCGCCACGGAACCGCCGCTCGATTCGGCTGACTTGGCCTCGTATTTCGACGGTCAAACGGTCGTCGGCGGAGAGATCGGCGGCGGGGCTGGATTTGCTTACACGGACTTCAAAATCCATGCAGACGGGTTCGCCCGTTTCGTGGTGTGCAATCGCCACTTCTCAGAGCGTCAGGCGGGCCGGATGCTTCAGCGATTATTCGAGATCGAAGCGTATCGGATGCTGTCGCTGCTCGCTTTCCCGATCGCACGCGCGCTGGCGCCCCGGATCGTCGAAATCGAAGCTTCCCTGGTGCAACTGACCTCGCAAATCGCCATCGAAGGCGGCCAGGACGAGGCGCTGCTGCAGGACTTGACCCGCCTTGCTGCAGAGATCGAACGGGGCTTGTCCACCAGTGAGTTCAGGTTCGGTGCCTGCCGCGCTTATTACCAACTCGTGACTTCCCGAATTCAGGAGTTGCGCGAGACCCGACTGCCAGGAATTCAGCCGATCGGCGAATTCATGGCGCGCCGATTGGCACCCGCAGTTGCGACTTGCGCATCGACATCGCTGCGGCTGCACGGCCTCTCGGACCGCGTGGCCCAGGCAAGTGCGCTGTTGTCCACCCGCGTCGACATCGCGCGTGAGCGACAGAACCAGGCGCTGCTCGCTTCGATGGATCGGCGCGCCAAGTTGCAACTGCGATTGCAGCAAACCGTTGAAGGTTTGTCCGTCGCAGCGATCGTCTATTACGTCACCGGACTGATCGGCTACCTGGCGAAGGCCGGCAAGGCCGGCGGTCTTGCGCTGCAGCCCGATCTGCTCGTCGGCCTGTCGATTCCCTTGGTCGCGTGCGTCGTGATCTTTGCGCTTCGGCGCGCCCGTCGTGAACTGCATCGGCCCGACGCCGCGCCAGCCGAGCCTTGATGTAGCGGAACGCGGATGCCACTTTCAGCGACGGTTGGTGGCCGCTGCGATACGCCATGCGCGGGGGTACGGCAGATGCAGCGGCAGCCCGGTCTCTACCGCGCCGGTGCAGCTTCGGTCGGTCCAGCGTTCGGCATCGGTGCAAGCGACGCGGCAACTCGTCTTGACCGATTGCAAAAAAAAACAGCTTCACATCAACGTTCAGACCGGCGCCGGCACCCCCATCGGCTCACGCCGTGCCCGCCGAACGTTGAAGGCACTCGCAATCAGCAGCGCCTGCACCAGCGCGAGCCCAAGGATCACCGACGCATCCTGCCCATGGTCCATCAGCCGGCCAAAGATCAGCGGCGCAAAGGCTTGTCCGATGTCCAACCCCGCATACACCACGCCATAGACGCGCCCGCTTGCGTTTGCCGGGGTGGAACGCTTGACCAGTAGATCGCGCGACGGCCCAGCCAAGCCTGAGGCAAAACCCATCAGCCCGAACAGCACCGGCACCACCGGCGGCGCGATGTCGGCCAGCGCGAGCAGCAGCGCCATGCAGGCCGCCACGCCGAAGCCGATGCCGACGATGCGCTCACAGCGCGCGGGGTCGGTCGCAAGAAAACCGCCGGCGACCATGCCGCCCGCACTGGCCACCATGTAGATGGTCAGGAAACTGGCAACCAGCGCCACCGGCACATCGTGCAGATGACCAGCAGCCACGGGTGCGAACGTCTGCACGACGCTGATCACCATCGCGTACAAAAAGAAGAACCCGAAGCACATCCAGACCGCGGGGATCTTCAAAAAATCGAATTCACCGGCCGACAGCGGCACGTCGGGCTCATGGCCGGTGGCCTGCTGCACGGCCTTGGCGTCGAGCTTGAACACGCTGCGGTTGAACCACAGCACCGCCAGCACGACGAATGCGACGCCTGCAGCCGCCACCAGTGCGACGCGCCACGAGTACGCAATGGCGATCGGCAGCACGAACAGCGGCGCCATCGCCCAGCCCAGGCTGCCCGTGATGCCGTGCACGCTGTAGGCATGGCCCAGCCGCGTGGGCGCCACCTTGCGGTTGAACAATGTGTAGTCCACTGGGTGAAACACGCCGTTGCCAACACCGGCGATGACGGCGCCCACGATCAGCATCCAGTAGCTTTGTGCGCTCGCATAGAACAGCGCCGCCACCGACAACAGCCCGAGCCCGATGAACAGCACCGGTCGCGGCCCGACCTTGTCGACCACGAAGCCGGACGCCGCCTGCACCGCGCACGACACCACGTAGAACACCGTCAGCACGATGCCGAGTTCGGTGTAGTTGACGTTAAATACATCCTTCAACCACGGGAACAACGGCGCGAGCAGCAACTGGCAGAAGTGGCTGACGCCGTGCGCAAGGCCGACCAGGCCAATCAGCCGCGCATCGGCGCCAAAAGCCGGCGTACCGGACGCAGCCGGTATGGAAGGGGTGGCGGCGGCGGTCTTCGGATTCATGGCCGGAATGCTAGCCATTGGCGGCACCGTCGAAATGCGATAAAACGCCAGTTTCCAGCGAAAACCTGCCAGGCACCCATGACGCAACTCTCGCAGCGCGCAAAGACGGCTCAGCGTGGCAGCCGCGTTGAGGCGCCGATTGGCGATCTCGATGCGTTCACGCCCGATGCCGCGCGGCCGGTGCGGTTGCGGGCGCGCAGTTTCGCGGCCGATTCGCATTTCGAACCGCATCGGCATCCGTGGGCACAACTGGCTTATTGCGCAAGCGGGGTCGTGCAAGTCACGGCAGCACGGCACGCCGAGGCACCAGACGAGGAAGTCGCATTCATCGTGCCGCCTTCGCGCGCGGTGTGGATTGCACCGGGCGCGCTGCATCAGGTGCATGTCTTGGAAGCCGCGCACCTGCGCACGCTCTATATCGATGCGGCTTCTGCGCCGCACGGCTTTGCCGGGAGCTGCCGCGTGATCGTCGTATCGGCGCTGCTACGCGCGCTGATCGGTGCGCTTGGCGAAGGGGCCAGCGGCTTGCGTGAAACGATGTTGGCCACGCTGGTGCTCGATGAGATCGCCCGTGCGGATGTGCAGCCGATCGGTGTGCCGCTGCCCGATGCGCGCACCGGCGACAAGCGGCTGCGTGCGCTGTGCGAAGCGGTGCTGCATGCGCCAGCCAAACGCGCCACGCTGGCGGCATGGGCTGCCGACGTCGGCGCCAGCGAGCGCACCATGGGGCGGCTCTTTCGCGAGCAACTGGGCCTGAGCTACCCGCGCTGGCGCCAGCAGGCGGTCCTTGCGCATGCGTTGCCGTTGCTCACGCGCGGCGTGCCGGTCGGCCAGGTGGCTGCGCGCAGCGGGTATGCAAGCGATAGCGCGTTCACCGCAATGTTTCGCGCGGCGATGGGGCAGTCGCCGCGGCATTTCATGCGGCCTAGCCGGCGGGACGGGTGATGAAGGCACGGCATACTCATCGTCGTGTGCCTTTAGCCCCCGCGCACAAGCAGCGGCCGGCTACAGACTGTTGATTCGAAAGCGCATTGCATGGAATTCAAGGACTATTACAAAACCCTCGGCGTCGAAAAAACCGCCACCGCTGAAGAGGTCAAGAAGGCCTATCGGCGGCTCGCGCGCAAGTTCCACCCAGACGTGAGCAAGGAGCCGGATGCGGCCACGCGCATGAGCGAGTTGAACGAGGCCAACGCGGTCATCTCCGATCCGGAGAAGCGCACCGCCTACGACGGACTCGGGCAGCAGCAGCAGGCCGGCCGCGAGTTCCGGCCGCCACCGAACTGGGATGCGGGCTACGAATTCACGGGTGGGGGTGGCAGCACCTCAGGCGGATCGGGCCAGGACTACAGCGATTTCTTCGAAGAGCTGTTCGGGCGGCAAGCCCGGGCGGCGCGCTCCGGCGGCATGGGCGGTGGCGGCGCGGGCGCGCGGCGGGCCGAGGCCGCTTCGTTTCGCGGCGAAGACCATCACGCAAAGATTGAGCTCGATCTGCTCGATGCGTACCAGGGAGCTGAGCGCGCGATCACCTTGCGCGGCGCCCATCTGGATGCGCAGGGCCGCGTGGTCAACGATGAACGCACGCTCAACGTGTCGATTCCGAGAGGCGTGCGTGAAGGCCAGCAGATTCGGCTTGCGGGCCAAGGCAGCGCAGGCTACGGCGGCGGTGCAAACGGCGACCTGTTCCTTGAAGTCAGCTTCCGGCCCGATCCGCGGTTTCGGGTGCAAGGCCGCGATGTCACGCAAAGCGTGTTGCTCGCGCCTTGGGAAGCGGCGCTGGGGGCGCAGGTCGAAGTGCCGATGCCCGCCGGCAGCGCGATCGAAGTGACGGTGCCCGGCGGTTGGAAAAAGGGCAAAAAACTGCGCCTTAAAGGCCGCGGCATCCCCGGCCGGACGGACAGCGATGCGGGCGGCGACATGTACCTTGAACTCGACATCGCGCTGCCGGCAGCGGATACGCCCAAAGCGCGTGAGATCTACGAGACGATGCAGCGCGAGCTGGGCACGTCATTCAACCCGCGCGCAAACGCTTGAAGAGGGAGACAGCGACATGAGCACAGCACTATCAGGATCGTCGTCTGCGCAACCCGCCGCGCGCGTTGCCGCCGTCGTGATCGAAGACGACGCGCAACTCGACGTGGACGCGCTGGCGCACGCATGCAGCGTTGGTCCCCAATGGGTGGTCGAACGGGTCGAAGCCGGCCTGCTCGAGACCTTCGGACCCGCGCATGACCGGCAATGGCGGTTTTCCAGCGCAAGTCTGGTGCGCGCGCGGCGCATGGTGCATCTGGAGCAGGGCTTCGATGCGAATCCGGAGCTGGCCGCTTTGGCAACAGACCTGATGGAAGAAGTGGGCCGCTTGCGGGCGCGCATTCGGGCCGCAGGATTGCGTGAGTGATGCCGTCGTCGGTAGAGACCGATGACAACGAAGCCTGCCTGGCCGCTTCGCTGACGCGCATGGGGCTGTTGCGGGCCAATGCGCCTTGTGCGTTCATACCACTTAAGGGCGGTGTGTCCTCCGACATCTTCTGCGTGCAGTCCGGCAGCCAGCGCTTTTGCATCAAACGTGCGCTGCCCCGATTGAAGGTGGCGGCCGTCTGGGAAGCGCCGGTCGGCCGCAACGCAGCCGAAGCCGCCTGGTTGCGCGAAGTGGGCGTGTGGTTCCCAGGCAGCGTACCGGCGGTGCTCGGGGAGGATGCAGAACTCGGCTTGCTCGCGATGGAGTTCTTGCCTGAGCAGGACCACCCGGTCTGGAAGGTGCAACTGTTGCAGGGGCAGATCGATCCGACATTCGCCGCTGCGGTCGGCACGTTGTTGGCCGCGATCCACCAGCGCAGCGCGAGCAATCCCGAACTGGCAACCCGCTTCGCCAACGACGCGACCTTCGAGCCGATCCGGCTTGAGCCGTACCTGCGCGCCACGGGCGTCAAGCATCCGGCGCTGGCCGATCGACTGAACGCCATGGCCGACCAGACGCTCTCCACCAAAAAAGCATTGGTCCACGGCGACGCCAGCCCGAAGAACATCCTGGCCAGCCCGCACGGCCCGGTCCTGCTGGACGCCGAATGCGCGTGGTGGGGCGACCCGGCGTTTGACCTGGCGTTTTGCCTGAACCACTTGCTGCTCAAAGCCGTGTGGGCGCCGCCGTGGCAAGACCAGTACCTCGCTGCATTCGATGCACTGGCCGGCGCCTATCTGAGCGGCGTCGGCTGGGAGCCGCGCGCTGCGTTCGAAGCACGCGCGGCAAGGCTGTTGCCGGCGTTGGCTCTCGCGCGCATCGACGGCAAATCGCCGGTTGAATACATCACAGACGATGCGTTGCGCGAGTCGGTGCGACAGCGTGCGATCCCGTTGATCGAGCAACCGCCGGAACGCTTGGCGGCCGTGCGCGCAGCCTGGACTGCGCAGGCCGGTTAAGCGGCTGCGCGTACTGTCAAAAATTTAAACCAAAACGTGCGATATCGACTGCCCTGCCTCCATAGTTCGCTACCAATTTGGTAGTGAAATCCATGGTTGGGCCGTTGGCCGTGCGTGCCGATTGCATTCGGTCTCGCGCAACCCAACCATCACCCCGGTCGAGCAAATCCACGCATTCAACCACCGCATCCAATTGACCCATGAGCACCGGCAGCGACCCCACCATCAGCCACGTCAACGCACGCCGCATCTGGGACTCCCGCGGCCGCCCCACGCTCGAAGTCGATGTGACGCTGGCCGATGGCAGCCTCGGTCGCGGCATCGCGCCCGCGGGTGCGTCCCGCGGTTCGCGTGAAGCGGTGGATCGGCGCGACGGCGGCAACGCGTTCGGCGGGCTGGACGTGCAGCACGCGCGGCGCGGCGTGCAAGACGAGATCGCACCGTTGTTGATCGGCCGTGACGCGCGCGACCAACGCAGCATCGATGCGGCACTGATCGCGCTGGACGGCACGCCGAACAAGGCACGGCTCGGCGGCAATGCGCTGGTCGCCGCATCGCTTGCGTGCCTGCACGCAGCCGCTGCCAGCGCTCGGCAGCCGCTGTGGCGTTACCTCGCACAGGGCAAGCCGGTGCGCCTGCCGCTGCCGGAAATCCAGATCTTCGGCGGCGGCGCGCATGCGGGGCGGCGCATCGACATTCAGGACCTGATGGTGATGGCGATCGGTGCGCGCACGTTCGCGGAAAGCCTGGAGATCACCGCAAACATCTATGCGACTGCCGGCACTTTGATGCGCGCGCGCGGCCGGCTGCAAGGCGTGGCCGACGAGGGCGGCCACTGGCCCGCGTTCGACAGCAACGAAGAAGCGCTCGAGGCCCTGATGCGCGCGATCGAAGCGGCGGGCTACACGCCGGGCGTCGAGGCCGCGATCTCGCTCGACATCGCCGCCTCGGAGTTCGGCCGCAACGGGCACTACCGGCTCGGACTGGACAAGACCGAACTGAGCAGCGACGGCCTGTGCGAACTGCTGCTGCGCTGGTGCGAGCGTTTTCCTATTGTTTCGATCGAGGACCCGCTGGCCGAGGACGACCGCGAAGGCATGCGCCGCTTCACAGCCGCCGTGGGCAACCGCATTCAGGTGATCGGTGACGACTACCTGGTCACGCAGGCGGCGCTGGTGGAGCAGGCGGTGCGCGATGCGTCCGTGAACGCGGTGCTGATCAAGGTGAACCAGGTCGGCACCGTCACCGAAGCACAGACGGCGTTGATGGCAGCCCAGGCGGCTGGCTTTGCCACCATCGTCTCCGCGCGCTCGGGCGAGACCGAGGACACCAGCATCGTCGATCTGTCGATCGGCTGGAACGCAGGCCAGCTCAAGGTCGGCTCGTTCGCGCGGTCGGAGCGCATGGCGAAGTGGAACGCGGTGCTGCGGATCGAAGAAGCGCTCGGCGCGGATGCGGTGTTTGCGGGTGCATCGGTGTTGCCGGGGCGCAAGGCGACGGCGCTGCGCGGATCCTGAAACGCATCGGTCGGGGACGGAACACCGCGGCATGGCGCGGCATGCACCATCGATTCTGAGCAAGCGAATCGGCTTCCCCGCACGCCTCTCGTATAAGGTGTGGCCCATGAAGACTCCGATATCCACCCGCAAGCACGTCGGTTTTGCAAAACGCGCCGTTTGCGCAGCCGTTTGCGCAGCCGCCCTTGCCACAATGTCCGCTGCTCAGGCGCAAACGCCCCCAGGCCGTGGTGCCTCGACAGCCGCTGCCCTGACGCCGGTGTTTCCCAAACCGCCGGTTGCGTCGTCCAGCCCGATCCAGGTCGGCAAGCTGATGCTCGACGGCGCCACAACCGAGACGCTGAGCCTGTTTCTGCCGCTGCTCGGCGGCGATACCGACGACGACAGCGTGGTGCTCGTCGAGTACCGTCAGGCAGGCAGCGGGCCCTGGCGGCAAGCGCTTGACCTGTTCAAGCATCACAAGGCGGAGGTGGCGCCTTTCGCGGGCATGATCTTCGGATTGCGGCCCGACACGCGCTACGACGTGCGCATCACGGCGCAAGACCCGGACGGCGTCGTGGGCGAGGCCCAGCAGACTGTGACGATGCGCACCCAGGCGCTGCCGCCGGTCATCCGCGCCGAGCCAGGCAATACGGTCAGGGTGTCGACCACGGCCGAGCTGAAAGCAGCGATTGACGGCGCCCAGCCCGGCCAGGTGATCCTGCTTGCGCCCGGAACCTACGACGGCACGATCCGCATTTACCGCAAAAAAGGCACCCGCACCGCGCCGATCACTCTGCGCGGCGCGGACAACCTCACGAGCGTGATTCGTGGCGGCGAGCAAAACGCACTGATGATCGAGGAGAGCGACTACATCCACATCGAACGGCTGCACATCACCGCAGCACCGCAGGCGATCGAGATCCGCAACTGGACCGACAAGGACCACGCGACGCGTGGCAACGTGATTCGTGACAGCCGCATCAGCCAGGTCGACGTCGGCATTCGCGCGGTTAGCAACGGTGCCGACGGCCCCGCACATCGCGACCTCTACATCGCGGACAACACGCTGGAGGGCAACAACGCTTACGGCGATGTGTCGAAGGAAACCTGGAACGACGAAGGCATCGTCGTGGTTGCAGAAAGCAGCGAGGTCGCTTACAACACGATCTCAGGGTTCGGCGACTCGCTGGGCTTCAGCCGGCGCTGGTCGCGTGCGGTCGACATCCACCACAACCACGTGCTGTACGGCGGCGACGACGGCGTCGAGCTCGACTTCGGCTACCGCAACGTGGCAGCGCGCGAGAACTTGCTGACCAACACCGGCGACGGGATCAGCTTTCAATACATCATCGACGGGCCCGCCTACGCTTGGGGCAACGTCATCTACAACACGTTGGGCGAGCGCGGGCCATTCAAGATCAAACCGGAAGCCGAGTGCAACAGCGGCGTCTACGTGCTGAACAACACGGCCGTGAACCGGGGCCGCGCATTCATTAACCACAGTGCCTGCGGCAGCGATTTCTTCATCGTGAACAACCTGTTCACCGGCGACAAGACAGAGCAGGACGTGGTGCGGCTCGACAGTTCACACCTGAACCGGCTGAAATGGAGCCACAACGCGTTCATTTACGACGGACTGTTTCAATTCAGCGACTTGTTCAAATCGTCGTTTGCTGATTACAAGAAGACTGTGCGTGGCCAGAGCGACGTGCTCATCGCAGGCCCCGCGATCTTTCGCGATGCGGCGCTGCTCGAGCAGGTGGGCGTGAAGGGCCTCGGACCACAGCAATCCGTGGTGGGACGCGACTTTCGGCTTGCTGCAGGATCCGTTGCAATCGGTGCCGGCAAGATGCTGCCGAACATTGCCGAGGGCGCCGCAGGCCGCGCGCCAGACATCGGCGCGGCTCAGTCAAATCGGACTGGGCCTGCCGGCTACGGCGCTCGTGGAAAGGCAGCACCTTCCCGCACCGCCGGCATCGAGGTCGCAGCGAATGCAAGTGCCGGATCGACGGACGAATCGGCGACGACCGCGCCACTCGTGATGGCCACACCGGCGACAGAGCCACCGGTCGGCATCAACGGCGACTTCGACTTGTTGCCTGCCGGCCAATGGTCCGAGCTTGGCAACACGATGATGAAATCGGTGGTTCCTAAGAGCTATTTTGACGACCCGATTCGCGCGGTGACTGGCCCCGCTTCCATCATGCTGGCATGGGGTGGCGGCGCGTTCGATGCGCGGCGCAATCGACTGCTTGTCTGGGGTGGTGGCCATAGCGATTACGCAGGCAACGAGGTGTATGCGTTCGATCTGGAGAAAACCCGCTGGCTGCGCCTGACCGATGCGAGCAATCCGCCTGCCAAAGACACCGAGGCGGCAGCCGACGGCAACCCGGTGTCTCGCCACACCTATGGCGGCCTGACGTATCTGGAGAACCTGGACAGCATGCTTGCGCACGGCGGTTCACGCTTCGCGTCGGGCAATGGAACGGTGGGCACTTGGTTGTTCCACCTGGACGACAACCGCTGGGAGCGCAAGAGCGACCAAGTGCACGGCTCGGGCTACAGCAACATACTCGCATACGACGAGACAACCGGCACCGCGCTGCAAGTCGCGGGCAATTTGGCGCGCTTCGACGTCAGGACCGATCAGTGGAAAGTGCTGCAGCCGGAGCCGCACGACACTTACGGCCGGTACGGCACCTTCGATCCGAAGCGAAACCAGTTCCTCTACCTCGGTAACAAGACGGCATTCCTGTATGACGTCGGTGCCGGTTCGCATCGTGCGGTCACACTCACCGGCGAAAGTCGGATCAAGGACCAGTGGTATCCCGGTCTGGTGTATGTCGCGGCAACCGACAAATATTACGGCTGGGCCGGTGGCAGCACCATCTACGAGATCACGCCCGGCAGCTGGAATGTGACCACATTGCCGGTGCCACCGGGTTCGGCCATGCCTACCAAGGCGCCCGATGCGGGCACTTATGGGCGTTTTCAGTACGCACCCGCCAAGCGCGCGTTCGTCGCAGTGAACCGGATTGATGAGAACGTGTTCGTCTACAAGCTGGAGGCAGGAAAGCAAGGTACTGTCAAATAGACGCTGGGCCTGACGGGAAACCGACGACACACGGCCCCGCAGAACGCGGTTGGTGCGCGCCTGTAGGCGCACGCGCCTGGCCGTCAACCAATGCCTGCCATCTTCGCTGCGCGGCGGTACAAGCCCTGCATTTCTTCGTCGAAATGAAATGCGGCGAGAAAGTCATCAACGCGGTAGCCCGGCAGCTTGGCACGAATCGTGGTCATCACCTCGCCTGCCTCCGCATGCCGGTCGGCCAGTGCGAGGCAATGCGCGGCGATCGCATGGATATGCACGTGTGCGTTTGGCCGGCTGGCGGCCTTCAGCGCCCAATCGGCGGCGGCTTCGAAGTCGCCCAGCCGGGCCAACGCCATCGCGCGCGCGCCCAGCATGCCGAACAACAGCGGATCGAACGGACTCAGATGGCGCGAATGGTCGGATGCTTCGATCGCAAGCTGCGGATCGCCCGACTGGCAATGCACGAACGCAAGCGTGTAGTGGCCTAGCGCAAAGCTCGGGCTCAAATCGACCGCGGTCTCCAGTTCGACCAGCGCTTGCGCCTGCCGATCACGCAGCCAGAGCGCGCGGCCCATCGCCCAATGCGCGGCCGGGTCGCGCTCGTCGGCCAGCAGGCTCTTGCTGGCGGCGATATGCGCGCGTTCTACAGCGCGCTTTGCGTCCTGATCCCAATGCTGAAAAGCATCCTGCCAGTGCGTGAATGAGAGACCCGCGAATGCACGTGAAAAGCCTGGATCGAGCTGCACCGCCTGCTCGAAGCAGTGGCGCGCCTTTTCGTTGTCGGCCTTGTTGAACCGGTACATGTGCCACAGGCCGCGGTGCAGCGCGCCCCAGGCATCGAGCGAGTTCGGGCTTTGCAGGATCGCTCGTTCGCGTTCGGACGCCTCGATCTCGCTGGCGACGGATGCGACGATGCCGTCGCCGATCTCATGCAGCACCGCGAATGCATCGTCGAGCGCACGTTCGTAGCGCTCGGCCCAAAGCACACGCTGGCTTTGTGTTTCGATCAGCTCGACGTGGACTTCGAGCCGGCCCGCGCGGCGCTGCATTGATCCGCTGATGACGTAGGCGACATTCAACGTACGCGCCGCCTGCTGCGCGTCAAGCTGGCGTTCCTGCAGTGCGAACACCGTGCCCTGCGCGATCACGAACAGGCTGCGCAACTTGGCCAGCCGCGTGATCAGGTCGTGCGCGAAGCCGTCGGCCAGTCCGCCGCGCTCCGGGTCCGGCGTTGACAGTTCGGCAAACGGCATGATCGCGACCGACGCGCGGCCGGTGGCTGCGGCCGGTGCTTCGCCGCTGCCATTGCTCGAGGCTTCCTGCGTCGCTGATTCGGCTGATCCTGTAGCGGTCGGTGCTATGCCGTCGGATCGCTGCGTTCGCTCAAGGCGCCAGGCTTGGCCAAGCGGCCGCCAGTCAAGCCCTTCGGCTTCGAACGCCTCGGCTGCGGCGCGCAGATGCTCCTCACCTTCATCCCATCGGCCGCGCCGTGCCAGGTCGGCCAGCAGCAGTTCATGTGCGTCCTGGTCGAACGGCGTAATCGCGAGCCATCGCTCCAGATGGCTGCGGCTTTCCTCGCAGCCGACGTCGAGATGTTCGATCAGCTGCCCAAGCAACGCGACATGGCGATCCCGCCAATGGCGCCGCTGCGCAAGCAGCCAGCCGTCGAAGCGCGGGCTGCGCGCCACGTGCAGGCCTTCCAGAAAGTTGCCCGCGAACAGCGTTGCCTGCGCACGCAGAGCGGCGGCATCGTGCTTTGCATCGGTTTCGGCCTGCCGTTGTGCGCGTTCCAGCTCAATCGCATCAACAAAGCAGTCGCTCAAGTCCAGTTGCACGCTGTCATCGACCGTCTCCACGCGTTTGCGCTCGTTCGAGTCGAGCACCTGCCTGATCTTGCTCAGGCACCAGCGCAATTCGCCGCGCGGATCGTTCGGCAGGTCCCACAGCAGTTCACACAACTGCGTGCGGCTGGCTGGCCTGGGCTCAAGCGCCAAGTAGCCGATCAGCGCGCGCGCCTTGCGCGAGGCCGGTAGCGGCAGGACCTTGCCATTGCGGCGGATCGTGAGTGGCCCGAGCAGCCGCAGCTCGAGCACGGATGTGCCGCCGTTCGAGCCGGTTGCTTTAGTTTCCACGCGCGATTCCACGCTGACTTCCACGCTCACCTCCACGCTGTGCAACTACCTTGGGATCAGGCGGTTGCGATTCATCCATCGCGCCGAACCTGGCGGATCGTCCCCAACGGCGGGCCGGCCGATCCGTCCTCAGTCAACCCAGTCAATGCCCCCCGCAAGGAGAAACGAACATGAAAACCACCACCCGAAGCATCCTGTCTGCCACGCTCACCGTGGCTACTGCACTGAGCCTTGCGTCCGCTGCGCCCGCCAACGCGGCCGAGCCGCATCACACGGTCGTGCTACCCGACAGCGCGAAGTGGGGCCCAGCGCCGCCATCGCTTCCGCCGGGCGCCCAGGCCACCATACTGGCCGGCAACCCCGGCGTTGCCGAGCCGTTCATTCTGCGGCTGAAGCTGCCGTCTGGCTACACCATCCCGCCGCACCGCCACCCGACCGATGAGATGGTCACCGTGATCTCCGGTGCGGTCAACGTCGGCACCGGCGAAAAGCTCGACCGTTCTGCGGGCCAGCCACTGCCGCCAGCCGGCTTTGTGAACCTGCCAGCCGGCATGGCGCATTACGCCTGGGTTAATGCCGAAACGATCTTGCAGGTCAGCGCCATGGGGCCGTTCGAAGTGACTTATGTGAATGCAGCGGACGACCCGCGCAAGCAGTAGCAGCCAGGTTGGAACCGGTGGATTCGCGCACACCACAGACAACGCAGATCCACCGCAATCACTCAATCGATACCCCGAGGAAAAACAGCATGAGTCCACCAGCCACCATGACGAGTAAGCTCTTCTTGACAAATTTCCCACCCTAAAATCCAGCCTCAGCCGCGCTGAGCGGCGCAGGCAACGAAGGGTGGATGAAACGGTGGCGGCAAGAAAGACCCTGACGCTGGATGAAGCCAGCCGCGCGCAGTTGACGTGG
>JBBPYC010000024.1:0-59463 GCA_038200275.1 Burkholderiales bacterium | reverse complement strand
TTCAACAACCGCAGGCTGCTGGAGCCGATCGGCAACATCCCGCCGGCCGAGGCCGAAGCCAACTACTATTTGCAAGTCCCCGGGTCCGCCATGTCGGTGTGACTCAAGCCAATGAGCCTCCGGGAAACCCGGGGCGGTTCACCCGAGCTACGACTGGCCATGTTGCCTTCGCGTTGACCTGTCGGCCAAGCCGGCGTTCCCCGTGCACCGCCGGGCTCATCGCATGTGACCTTATAGGAGCCTTGCTCTGCACCCTGAGTGTCCTGTCCGGCTGTTGAGATTGGCGATGCCTTCTGCAACGTGGAGGACATTGAATGAATCAAGACGAAGTGATTCTCGGGGTTGATACCCATCTGGACATGCACGTGGGCGCAGTGATCAGCATCACCGGCAAACTGCTTGCAACGCAGGCCGTGCCGACTAATGCTTCCGGCTACCTGCAGTTGTTGACTTGGGCGCGAACGTTAGGAAATGTGCAGCGTGCCGGCGTCGAGGGCACTGCGACCTACGGCTCTGGCCTGACAAAAGTTTTACGCAACAACGGCATCGCCGTCTTCGAGGTCAACCGCCCCGATCGCGCCTCACGCAGGCTTCGCGGCAAGGCTGACCCAACCGACGCTGAAAGCGCTGCGTGCGCTGTGCTGTCTGCCAGAGCTACTGCGATTCCGAAGGAACAGTCCGGCGCCGCGTACGCGATGCGCGCTGTGTCCGTCGCCCGGAGAAGCGCAGTCAAGGCGCGAACCCAGGCCATCAATCAGCTACGCGGAATTCTTGTCAGCGCCCCGCAGGACATTCGTGAACGCCTGCTGCGCGTCAAAACTGAGGAATGCGTGAGCGGTTGCGCAAGGATCAGATCATTGGGCCAGACCCCGCTGTTGCGATCGCTGACCACGACCCTCCAGATTCTGGCAAGGCGTTGGTTGGCGCTGAAAGCCGAGATCAAGATACTCGACGGCCAGCTCGAACATCTCACCAGCGAGCACGCGCCGAGTCTGCGCAAACAGTTCGGCGTCGGGGCACAGACAGCGGCCGTGCTGATATGCGTGGCGGGAGACAACCCAGACAGATTAAAAAGCGAAGCCGCACTTGCTGCCCTGTGCGGCGCGAGCCCGCTGCAAGCCTCATCTGGGAAAACGCAGCGCCATCGCTTGAACAGAGGGGGCGACAGGTCCGCCAACAATGCTCTATGGACCATTGCCATGGTTCGAATGAGAAGCGATCAGCGCACACGCGAGTACGTGGCGCGCCGAACCGCACAGGGCCTGTCGCTCAAGGAAATTCAGCGTTGTCTGAAACGCTACATCGTGCGTCAGCTGTACCCTTTGATCTTGGCCGATCTTCATCATTTCGGCGGCATCTCTTGACATAGGAGCGTCAACGCCCTGGCCGAGACGATCAACGGGCTCTATAAGGCCGAGCTGATCCATCGCCGGGCGCCTTGGAAGACCAGGGAATCGGTGGAGTTGGCAACCCTGGGATGGATCTCCTGGTTCAACCATCATCGACTGCTCGAACCCATCGGCTACATCCCGCCCGCAGAGGCTGAGGCAAACTACTACCGGCAACTCGCCAGTCAGGTCGTCACGGTGGCGGTCTGACTTAAACCAAACAGCCTCCAAGATTCCCGGGGCGGTTCATACAGCAGACCACGCGCCGCACCCAGCCACACGTTGGCAAAGTCCAAACTTAGCAACACACTGAAGTAGGCAAGCGTTGTGTCAAGAGCCCGCCGTCATTGATGTGCGGCATGACGATGCCCGATCCCGTCATAAAAAGCGCATCCTTGCCTCCCGCGAAGTTGGCACCCGATGTGACGGTCGCCGCGATGTCGACCGGAAGCAGATCAAGGTTGATCCAACAGCGCCCTTCGTCGCGGCTGCGACAAGCCGCTGTGACACCAACCCTGACCAGAACGCGACCGGCCGGGTCGAACGCCAGCCCGAATCGCGTCGATGCCGTTCAGCGGTGTTCCGCCCGGAGCGGCCACAGCGGCCATTGTGCACAGCAATCCGTCCGCCAGCAAAGCGGCCAACTGCTGCATGAAGTTGCCTGCGCGAGCCTGTGCGGAACGTCAAGTGCTTTACTTGATCTGCCCGGCGTACTTGAGCGCGACCTCGCCCATCTTCTGCATCATCTCGGCATGCATCTGGAATTCGAGCTTTTCGTTACCGGGCGGCAGCTGGGGCATCGTCATGCCGCCCGATGACGCGCCCATCATCCCCATCATGCCCTGGCCTGAACCCCTCTTGCTCATCATGCCGGCGCACATACCACCGGCGTCGCTACCGACGCCATTGCCGCCGCCACACATCATGCCCTTCATGCCGCCCTCCGGCTTGGCGCCGCCCATCATGGCGCCCATGCCAGCGCTGCCCATGTTGCCGCCGCCCATCGACCCCTCGGACTGCATCATTTTGTGGTGCGTCGACATGTCTCCGGCGCCGGGCATGCCAGGCGTCGCCGGCGTCGGATCGGCTGCAAATGCGGTCGAGCCTGCGAGCACGACGGCCACGAGTAGTGTGGTTTTCAAGAGATTGCGTTTCATATCAAATTACCTTCTTTGCTTGGATTTCAAAGTGGCGCAGCAACTGCCTTCGTCGCGCCGGTTCATGCCGAATCGGCATTTCTGAGCCTGGGCTCGTATTGGGTTTTTGGACTCCTTCGCTCATGCCGTCCCTCAATCGCTTGCTGGCGACAAGCCATGCTCCAGCGATGTCAGAAGCCTGGCCGGTGGCTCGAAACCGATCACACGGTAAGGCAGCTGCTCGCCACTCAGGTCGAAGAACAAAGGCCTCGAGTTCATCGAGGGCGCCGCTGCAAAAGTCACTCGTGGACCGGCGCTACGCAACCGCGAGGTAATTGCGCATCAGTTGAGGGTCGACTCGTGCAAGCCGTTGATGAGGTCGATGCGCACGGGCTGGCCGCGGCGGGCGGAGATGATGGGGCCGAGCCAGCTGCCAGCCGACGGCGCGAATGCGTCGGGATCACCGCGCAGCAGCTTGCCCTGGTAGCGTCGGACTGATGTCGGTTGGCCCGGCCGGACCGACACGCGATCGGGCATCGCGCGCAGCTCGATGTGGAGATGGATGCCGCCGACGTCGTTTGCGCGTTCGCCGGCTGACACGGATGGCAAGCCGAATGCAAAGGCTGCGGTCGCAACCGATCCGCCGACAACGATATGGCGCCTTTGCATGTTCATTCAGAACCTCGCGAAGGGTCAATTGCCGATGGGCTGCTAGCGGCGACCCATGCCCATGCCGCCCATCATCGATCCGTGCATCAAGAACATGCCGCCGACTGCGATCAGCGCGAGGACACCGATGACCGCCAGCACAACGACGATCGCTTTCCACATATTTGACATGCCCGCACTTTGCGGTGCCGGTTGACTTAGCCGCACCTCGGGCTGGGAGGTATCTTGCATTTCATTCATGGGTAGCTCCTTTGTTCGCAATCCGCTTGTACGCGCCGTCCGCGCTTTGGTTCAGAGGGGGTTCTGGGCTTGAAAGTCGCGGTTGCCTTTAAGTAACCCCCGTCATCATTCCTTCAGCGCCGCGCCCCGCAGCCGCAGTGCATTGAAGATTACCGATGCCGAACTCAGGCTCATCGCCAGCGCTGCGATCATTGGGGACAGCAGCCAGCCAGTAAACGGGTAGAGAACGCCAGCCGCGAGCGGGATACCTATTGCGTTGTATAAGAATGCGAACCCGAGGTTCTGTTTCATATTCGCCACGGTGGCAACCGACAAGGCGCGCGCCGTGGCGATGCCGCGCAGGTCGCCCTTGACGAGCGTGAGCTGCGCGCTGTTCATCGCGACGTCGGTGCCGGTGCCCATCGCAATGCCGACATCGGACTTGGCCAGCGCCGGCGCGTCGTTAATGCCGTCGCCGGCCATCGCGACGATCCGGCCTTCGGTCTGCAGCTTTTCGACCAGTGCGAGCTTGTCTGCAGGCTTGACTTCGCCGTGCACCTCTTCGATGCCGAGACGTTTACCCACCGAACGCGCAGTCGTCTGCCCATCGCCGCTCGCCATCACGACGCGCAAGCCGGCTTCGCGCAGGGATGCCAGTGCGTCGGCTGTTGTCGCCTTGACGGGGTCGGAGACGGCCAGCAGGCCCGCGAGTCGTCCATCCACGGCCAGATGCATCACGCTCGCTCCCTCGCCGCGCAATTCTTCAGCCGCTTCCTTCAACGCGGCAACCGGCACGCCGATCTGTTCCATCAGCGCGGTGTTGCCCAGCGCCAGCGTTTTGCCGTCGATCTTGCCGCGCACGCCGATGCCGGACTCGGAATCGAACGTTTCGGGCTTGGCTAACTGCAGGTTGCGGCCACGCGCGGCCGAGACGATGGCAGCGGCTAGCGGATGCTCACTGCCCTGGTCCAGGCTGGCGGCCAGCCGCAGCACTTCGGATTCATCAAAGCCTTCGGCGGCGATCGCGCGTTCAAAAGTCGGTTTGCCTTCGGTCAGCGTACCGGTTTTGTCCACGATCAGCGTGTCGACCTTGCACAGGTTCTCGATCGCCGCGGCATCCCGAAACAACACGCCATTCGTGGCGCCACGACCGGTCGCGACCATGATCGACATTGGTGTGGCCAAGCCTAGCGCGCAGGGGCAGGCGATGATCAGCACCGCCACTGCGTTGATCAGCCCGTGTACCCAACTCGGCGACGGCCCAAACAGCCCCCAGCCGAAAAAGGTCAGCAGCGCGATGCCCACAACTGTGACGACGAAGTAGCCAGCCACCTTGTCAGCCATGCGCTGCATTGGCGCGCGCGAACGCTGCGCCTGCGCCACCATCTGCACGATCTGCGACAGCACGGTGGCCGAGCCGACGTGCTCCGAGCGCATCACCAGCGCGCCGCTGGTGTTCATGGTGGCACCGATCAGCTTGTCGCCGGCGCGCTTGCTCACCGGCAACGGTTCGCCGGTCAGCATCGATTCATCCAGCGCACTGCTGCCTTCGACCACGATGCCGTCGACCGGCACCTTCTCGCCCGGCCGCACGCGCAACTGGTCGCCAACGTGCACGTTGGACAACGGGATGTCTTCCTCGGTGCCGTCGTCTCGAATGCGGCGCGCGGTCTTGGGTGCCAGACCGAGCAACGACTTGATCGCAGCCGACGTTTGTGAGCGCGCCTTCAGCTCGAGCAGCTGGCCAAGCAGCGTCAGCGAGATGATCACTGCGGCGGCTTCGAAGTACACGCCGACGCGCCCGTCGATCACGAACGTGGCCGGAAAGATCTGCGGCGCGAGGGTGGCAACGACGCTGTATGTGAACGCCACGCTCGTGCCCAGGCCGATCAGCGTCCACATGTTGGGGCTGCGATTAATGACCGACTGCACGGCCCGCTTGTAGAACGGCCAGCCGGCCCATAGCGCTACCGGCAACGTCAGCGCGAATTCGATCCAGTTCTGGGTCGCATCCTCGAACCAGTGAAACCGATGCCCGGACATGGCGAGCACGAGCACGACCAAGGAGAAAGGCAGGGTCCACCAGAAGCGCCGCTTGAAGTCGACCAACTCGGGATTCTCGTCTTCGTCCAACGACGGCATTTCCGGCTCCAGGCTCATGCCGCAGATGGGACAGTCGCCGGGGTGGTCCTGACGGATTTGCGGATGCATCGGGCATGTGTAGATCGTGCCGGCTGCCGCGGGCGGGTGCGAGTCAAGTGGGGCTTCCGCGCCCTTTGACCTCAGGTAGCGCTCGGGCTCGGCGGCAAATTTGGTTTGGCATTTCGCGCTGCAGAAAAAGTACGGTTGCCCTGCGTGCTCGAAGTGATGCGATGACTGCGCGGTCACGTTCATGCCGCAGACCGGATCCTTGAGCGGTTTATCAGCGCTCGAAGCGCCATGGTCGTGATGGCCAGGTGCTGGAAGCTCGGTGTGGGGTCGCGTATCCATGATTGGCTTTCACTTTCCTGATGCGTGAGAACTGACGGCGAAAGCGGCACAAATGCTGTCACTTGCCTTGAGGCAATCAGCATCGCAGCTGAAGCGTATTGGCTGACCTTAAACCTTCACACGATGGCAACGTCAAGAAGATTGTGGGTTGATAGGGTTAATGCATTGGACGTTGCCCTAGACTTTGCGCAAATGCGGCATCCACTATGTCTTGGCTGCTACGCCGCTTTTTGGCAACGTGTGATACACACATCATGAAGTCTGGCCCCACCTCACTGCCCGATCCCACTCGAGAGACCAATGACGCGTTGAATCACGCGTGCTTTTGCTTTCGGCTCGACGAAGCAGCGTTGGCAAGCGCGCTGGACGCCGAACTCGGCTCGCCGGCGCTCTCGGACATGGTCCGGCAACGCTGCCCCTATCTTTTTGCAGCGCAACCAGTCTTCATCGGCACGCCGCACTTGCAGCGCATGGCGCAGGTGGCGCAGGCGGTAGAGTCGGTCGTGGCCTTGCCGACCTATCGCGAAGAAGCGCTCGCCGCGGCGCCGGACATCGCGCGATCGGGCGCTACCGGCACCCGAAGCGTTTTCTTCGGGTATGACTTCCATCTCAACCATGAGCGCCTTTCGCTGATCGAAATCAACACCAATGCCGGCGGCGCGATGCTCAATGCGGTCCTCGCACGCGCGCAGCGGAGCGCCTGTCCAGGGATCGGTTCCTTGATGCCGAGTCTGGCGGCCGTCGCTGACTTTGAGCAACGCATCGTCGCAATGTTTCGCCGCGAATGGCAGCTGGCTGGCCACGCTCGTGTGCTCAGAAGCGTGGCGATCGTCGATACGGCGCCGGACGAGCAGTATCTGTACCCCGAATTCCTGCTCTTCCAACACCTGTTCGAGCGCAATGGCCTGCGCGCTGTGATCGCCGCGCCCGAGTCGCTCGAATGGCGCGAGGGCAAACTCTGGCATGGGAACCTGACGATCGACCTGGTCTACAACCGGCTGACCGATTTCTATCTTGAACAGCCAGCCAGCGCCGCGCTGCGAGAGGCTTATCGATCCCGCAGCGTGGTCCTGACACCAGACCCGCAGGCCCACGCGCTGTATGCGGACAAGCGCCGGCTGATCATCCTGAGCGACGGTGCCAAGCTGGATGCGTTGGGTGTGCCTCAGGCCATGCAAGACATTCTTCTGGCACACGTGTCGCGAACCGAGCTGGTGGTGGAAGGGGATGCGCAGCGGCTTTGGGATGGACGCAAGCAGCTGTTTTTCAAGCCGGTCGCCGGCTTCGGCAGCCGCGGCAGTTACCGCGGTGACAAACTGACCAAGCGGGTGTGGAGCGAGATCTTGGCGAGCGACTACGTTGCACAGGCGCTCGCAGCGCCCGGCGAGCGGATGGTCGATGGGCCGACCGATCCGACCCCTCTCAAATTCGACCTGCGCGCCTACGCCTATGACGGTGACGTGCAATGGGTCGCAGCGCGCTTGTACCAGGGGCAGACGACCAACTTCCGAACGCCCGGCGGGGGCTTTGCTCCTGTTTACAGCACCGCTACCAGTGCCTGTCGGTCGTGTGACACCACCACGCCCGTTCATGATGGTCCCAGTGAATACGCTTCCTACGTCTTCCTGCTCGATGACGCAAGTCGCATTCATCCGCTGCCGCATGAACTGTACGTCGCGCTGGCGCGTGGTGAAGCAACGGCGGCGGAATTTGCTGGACGCGGCTTGCGTTTGGTCGATTGGTATGTGCGGCTGAAAGACGGCGCGCCGGATTCGATCGCCAACGAAACCTGCCGTCTGATCGGCTTTGACGCCGAAGGAAAAATCGATCAGGGCGCGATGCTGGCTCACCCCAAGCAATCGCCTGTGGAAATGATTTCGCAAGACATTGCTTGGCCCACTCGTGACGAGCGCGAGCGGATGGAGGCGCTGCTGTTCGGAAGTCATTTCCGCTGAAGGTGGGTTCAGATTTAAATCAACGCGAATTTCTTTGAGGCTCTTCCAAGGCGGTCGCGGGGTTGCTGCTTGCTCGGAAGCTGCTTCAGGGTGTGCCGTCGCTTGATAGTTTTCCGCGCGCTCGACCAGACTCGACATCTGGGCGGCCGCGTGTAGCGTCAGCGGATGAGGGGTGAACCCAGGCCGAGGTGAGATGTAGGCGGCCATCTCTCGCACCCGCTGAAGCCGGGGCTCGTCGGCCTGTGAAAGTAAGGCGACGACCACGTTTTCCAGCGCAATCGCGCGGACGCGCAGTTGCACCAGTTCCGCGTTGGTCGGCGGTGGACAGTCGGAGGGCATGTGATCGGCAGCGCGGCGATCATTGGCGCAATGCCCTGAAGCGCCGCCTTCGTCTTCCCAGCGCGAGAGCGCGCGCAGGCGCAACTGCATTCGGTTGCGCTCTTTTAGTTCGTCAACCATGATCGTCGGGGCAATTGTGTGCGTTGGCGTTGAATCAGAATTGTCCACTGCAGGTGCTGCTTCCGACCGTGCGCTGGCGCACAGACGCCCACGTCAACTGCTACTACGCTGGTTGTGGAGACGGTGAAGCTGGCTACCCAAAGCAGTGCGAGTTTCCGGATCGAAGGAAACCTCACGGGGGCGAGCTGTGCCTCTATGCCACTACGGCCTACGCCAGTGGGCGTTCTCACGCTAGCTCAAAGGGACTTCAATGCTTGATGGCGTGATGCTGCTGTGGTTCGTGCTGGCCGCACTTTCGCTTGCCTTTGTCGTCGTCGACATTCGCGCGACACCCGAATCGACCGTCATGAAATGGGGTTTTGTGTTGCTCACTGCATATACCGGACCGATCGGCGCATTCCTCTACGTGCTGGGTTGCCGCGAGCCGCTGTCAGGACTGCATGAGCGGTATGTGGCCATTCGTTGGCGTTAGGTGCTCGGATCGACGATGCACTGCGTCGCCGGCGACGGCGTGGGCATTCTGGTCGGTGCGGTACTCGCGCGCAGCTTCCACATCGACGGGCTCGCTGAAATCGCGCTTGAGTACGCGCTGGGCTTCCTGTTCGGTTGGACCGTCTTTCAAGTCCTGTTCATGCGCGACATGGCAGGCTCGTACGGACGAGCGCTCAAAACCACATTCATCCCGGAATTTCTCTCGATGAACGTTCTGATGGCGGGCATGATCCCGGTGGCGGCCGTGTTCGCGCACTATGTCGACGTCGCGCGTGACCCTTTGCAACCCGAGTTCTGATTCCGCATGTCGATGGCGTTGCTCGCGGGATTCATCGTCGCGTTCCCGATGAACTGGTGGCTGGTTGCACGGCATCTGAAGCACGGGATGACGGCGGTCCGGCCGGTGGCAACGCCGGTACCAGAATTGACAAGACTTGCTGCGACAGACGCAAACCTGAGACATCCCGGATCGGCTGAACTGACGAAGGCGGCGGCATCTGGTAAGTCGGCTCGGGTCGTGCCGCAGGTGGCGCTTCTCGCAATGCTGCTCCTTTCGCTCGCTGCTATCGCGGCCGGACTTTTACTCGCTGAGCGGATCGCCTCAATGCATTAGCCGCACGGCGTCACGTCGGATGCGGCAACCGCAAGCACGGCAGGGTCATCGCGAGCGTCCGATTGACCTTGCCGCGCTGTGAACGTTGAAAATCGAGCTGCTGGTCTAACCGATTGCAAAGGAGCCGCTGATGCCTTCACCTATGCTTGAATCCACCGGCCGCGAAACGGCCGCCGTCACCTCCAGCCATGCCGACGGCAAGGGAACGACCGCTGTCCTCTATCGGATGGCTACGCCCGAGCACTTGTGCCCGTTCGGGCTTAAATCGCGCTGGTTGCTCAATCGCAAGGGCTATCGGGTTGAAGACAACTTGCTCACCAACCGTGCCGAGCAGGATGCGTTCAAGGAAAAGCATGACGTGAAGACGACGCCGCAGACCTTCATCCAGGGCGAGCGGGTCGGCGGTTATGACGATCTGCGGCGCCGTTTTGGCCTGGCCGTGAAGGACCCGGACGCAACGTCGTACCAGCCGGTGATTGCGGTGTTCGTCGTCGCGGCGCTGCTTGCAGTTGCGGTCACCTGGACCACGCTGGGCACGCTGCTTACGGCCACCACGGTGCAGTGGTTCATCGCGATCTCGATGTGCATCCTGGCGCTGTTGAAGCTCCAGGACGTGGAAAAGTTCTCGACCATGTTCCTAGGCTACGACCTGCTGGCACGCAAGTGGGTGCCGTATGCATACATCTATCCGTTTGCCGAACTGCTCGCGGGGGTGCTGATGGTGGCCGGCGCGCTGACGTGGATTTCGGTGCCGGTGGCCGGATTCATCGGTGTCATCGGCGCGTATTCGGTATTCAAGGCGGTCTATGTCGAGAAGCGCGAACTCAAGTGTGCGTGCGTCGGTGGCAGCAGCAATGTGCCGCTCGGCTTCGTGTCTTTGACGGAAAACCTGATGATGATCGTGATGGCAGTCTGGATGGCTGCCCGCAGCCTCTGATCCTACGTGGTCCTGCATCGGCCTGCGTGACCAAACCAAGCAACAAAGGAACCACTTCATGCGCCTTTGCTTTCTGCTCGCTGCCGCGCTTGCCGCCACGGCATGTGCGCAGTCGCCGACCGGGATATCCGCCCGGTTGCAGCCTGGCGCAGCGCAAGCCGCATCGTCGGGCGAATCGATCCGCCAGCCGGCTGAGTCTCCATTGCCGTTTTTAGCAACGCCGGTGGCTGCGTTCGACGACCCCTGGGCGATCGCTTTTCTGCCGGCCACGTCGAGCGCGCTGGTCACCGAGCAACGCGGCGCGCTCAAACTCTGGACCGAAGGCAGCGACACAATCCGTGACGTCGCAGGCGTGCCGACAGTCGACTTCGGTGGGCAGGGCGACCTGGGCGACGTGGTCGCAGCGCCCGACTTTGCGAGCAGTCTCATGGTCTACCTGAGCTGGGTGGAAGCGTGTGGCTCCGGCACACGTGGTGCAATGGTGGGACGTACCCGGCTCGCTGATGATCCACAGGGCATGCGGCTGCAGGACTTGGCCACCGTCTGGCGCCAAGTGCCAAAGGTGACCGGTCGGAGCCATTTCAGTTACCGCATCGCTTTCTCACCGGACGGGAAATACCTCTGGATAACATCAGGCGACCGGCAGAAGAAGGATCCCGCGCAAGACCTTTCTAACAATTTGGGCGCCGTGTTGCGGATGTTGCCCGGCGGCTCCATGCCGCAGGACCATCCGTTTGCCGACCGCGGCGGGGCCGCTGTGCAAATCTTGAGCTACGGCCACCGCAACCTGCTGGGCGTCGCGTTCGACGCAAACGGCCAGTGTGGACCAGCGAGATGGGCCCACGCGGCGGTGACGAGTTGAAGTGGGAGGTGCGCGGCGCCAACTACGGCTGGCCGCTGGTCTCCAACGGCGACAACTACCACGGCTCAGATATTCCGGACCATCCGACCCGCCCGGAGTTCAAGGCGCCAGCCACTTAGTGGAATCCGGTGATCTCACACGGCGCGCTGACGTTTGTGCGGGGCGACCGGTATGCCGGTTGGCAGGGCAATGTGCTGCTGCCGGGCTTGTCGAGCCGGGCGCTGGTGCACGTCGAAATCGATGGCTGACGTCGCGCGGGAGGTGGCACGGTACCCCTGGGCGTGCGCATTCGTGCGGTGGCCGAGCGTGCCGACGGTGTGGTCTGGTTGCCGGAAGATGGCCGCGGTGGGCGACTCATACGGCTGACGCCTACGCGGTGATGCGCCCATCTGCCGGGGCCCGCTCGGGGCCTTTGGTTCGATGCGACACTAAAGGGTCTCGCAGCAGCATCACGGAATCAACCCAATGGCAGGCTTGCAAACCGGCGCTCCGGCGCCCACCAACATCACCGCGCACAACAAGGCGAAAGTGCTCGAAGTCGCGTTCTCGGATGGCGCCACGTTCCGCATTCCATTCGAGCTGATGCGCATCTATTCGCCCTCGGCCGAAGTGATGGGTCATGGGCCGGGCCAGGAAGTGCTGCAGACCGGCAAGCGCAAGGTCGCACTGCTTGGGCTCGAGCCGATCGGCAATTACGCGGTGCAGCCCACCTTCACGGACGGGCACGACACCGGCATCTTCAGCTGGGACTATTTGTATTTTCTGGGGTCTACCGAAGCGCAGCTTTGGGCAGAGTATGAAAAGCGGCTGGCAAAGGCGGGCGTCGCGCGCGATGCGCCAATGACGGAAACAAGCGGCGGTGGCGGTCACGCCTGCGGCCATTCGCATGGATGACGTTGGGCCAGTGCCCGAGCGCTTAGCATGACACCTATGGCGGATACCACCCACTTCGGTTTTGAGGACGTGCCCGAGCACGAAAAAGCGGGGCGCGTGCGCGGCGTATTCGACTCGGTCGCGCCGCGCTACGACCTGATGAACGACCTGATGTCGCTGGGCCTGCACCGCGCCTGGAAGGCCTACACGGTGCTGGTCGCCGATCTGCACGAAGGCTACCGCGTGCTGGATATCGCAGGCGGCACCGGCGACCTGGCCCAGGCGTTTGCGCGCAAGGTCGGCACCAGCGGTGAAGTCGTGCTGACCGACATCAACGAGGCGATGTTGCGTACCGGCCGGGATCGGCTACTGAATGCGGGCGTGACGCTTGCCACGGTGGTCTGCGACGCCGAAAAGTTGCCGTTTCCCGATGCACACTTCGACCGGGTGAGCGTGGCGTTCGGCTTGCGCAACATGACGCACAAGGAAGCCGCACTGGCTGAGATGTGCCGGGTTCTGAAGCCCGGCGGCAAGCTGCTCGTGCTCGAATTTTCCAAGGTCGCCAAGCCACTGCGAAAAGCGTACGACTGGTATTCATTCAACGTGCTGCCACGGCTTGGCCACGCGGTGGCGGGCGATGCATCAAGCTATCGTTATCTGGCCGAATCGATTCGCATGCATCCGGGCCAGCATGCGCTCAAGCACATGATGAAAAATGCTGGCTTCGGCCACGTGGACATCCATAACCTGACCGGCGGAGTGGTCGCATTGCATGTTGGAATTCGATGCTGACGCGCAGGCGACAGCTAAAGCGGGTCACTGCGTCGTGTCGAGCTTTCTCTGCTGATACGTTTTTTCTTAGGGAGACGAAGTAATGAAGATCTGGTCTATTTTGTTGGCGCTGTTCATGACGCTCGCAAGTCTGAACGCCGAAGCTGCCCGCTTCGGCGGTGGCCGCTCGTTCGGCAAACAATCCAGCAACGTGACGCAGCGTCAGGCAACACCGGCCAAACCGACGCAGCAATCGGGCAACAACGCAGCCGCCGCAGCACCGAAGAAGCCTTGGGGCGCAATGCTCGGCGGTCTGGCGGCGGGGTTGGGTCTGGCATGGCTTGCCCATTCGCTTGGCCTGGGTGAAGGCTTCGGCCAGATTCTGATGCTGGCGCTGCTTGCATTCGCCGGCTTCGCCGCTTATCGCTGGTTCAAACGTTCGCGCGAGAATGCCGGCAGTGGCGCAGGCGCGAGTCCATATGCCTACCAGGGCGCGCAGACTGGCAACACAGACCGATCTGCACCCCAGCAGCTGCCTTCGAATGCCGCTTATCGATCGGCGAACGGCTCGGCAGTTGCAGGCGGCGTGGGCGCAATCGGCGCAGGCGCAGCAGGCGGCAGCATGATCGGTTCTGCGTTGCGTGGCCAGCAGAGCACGTGGGACATCCCGCCCGGCTTTGACAGTCCGGCATTCGTGACGGCCGCCAAAGGCAACTTCGTGACGATGCAATCGGCGTGGGACCGATCGGATCTGGCCGCATTGCGCGCCATGATGACCGACGACATGCTGGGCGAGATCCGCACACAACTTGCCGACCGCGACAGCCATACCGGCGCGCGTTCGAACAAGACCGAAGTTGTGACGCTCGAAGCCGAATTGCTCGGCATCGAAGACCTGGGCAACGATTATATGGCCAGCATCGAGTTCACCGGCATGATCCGTGAGGACGATGCAAGCGATCCGCATGCGTTCCGTGAAGTCTGGAACATGACGAAGCCGAAGAGCGGCATGAGCGGCTGGCTGGTCGCCGGAGTGCAAGCACTGCAGTAACGCGGCCGTGAAGGCAGAACGCCGCCGTCTGCTCGGCGCCCGAACGGTTGAGGGCACGGCGGTGTGGTTTTTGCCTGATACACAATCGACCGTTCTTCGGTTCCTTCTGTTTTTCGCCCCCTGTATTCGCAGACCAAAGCTTTCATGGCAAATCGTCAGTCTTCTACTTCCCTCGCCGATCAGGTCATGGGCCGTTTGCGCGGCCTTGTGCAGGCACCTACCTGGTTGATTGGCGAAGTCCAGCAACGGCTGGTGCTGGTGCTAAATCACGTGTTGCAGCAGGAGCCGGAGGCACAGGAACGCATTCGTCGCCACAAGGGCAGCGTGGTGCTGACCAAATGGCGCAACTTCGAGATCCACCTGGTCGCCACGCCGGCTGGGCTGCTCGATGTGGCGGAAGCCGGTGCCCGGCCGGATCTGGTGCTCACGCTTACGCAGACCTCGCCGTTCGATCTTGCGCGGGCAACCGCGCGGGGTGACAAGCCCGCAGTGCGCATTCAAGGCGACGTGCAGTTGGCCGCCGAAATCAATTGGTTGGTCGACCACGTGCGCTGGGACATCGAAGAAGACTTGTCGCGGGTCATCGGTGATGCGCCCGCGCATGCGCTGGCCGATGCAGCACGGCGTGTCGCGCAAGGACTGCGCAGCTTCGTTGGCAACCGCCGCGACTCGACCACGCCCCCACCCGGATGAGCCGGCTTGCGCGCGGCTTCCACATTCTGTGGATCGCGTTGCGTTACGGGCTCGACGAGCTGGTGTTGTCCAGCTTCCAAAATCCGTGGCTGACCCGTTTTTCGCGATTGATCTCGGTCGGTCGCGATCTGAGCGCGCCGCGCGGCCAGCGCCTGCGTGAAGCGCTGGAGCATTTGGGCCCGATCTTCGTCAAGTTCGGCCAAGTGCTCTCCACCCGACGCGACTTGCTGCCGCCGGATGTGGCCGAAGAGCTGACCCGATTGCAGGACCGGGTGCCGCCGTTTCCATCCGACATCGCGATCGCAACCATTGAGCGATCGTTTCGCAAGTCGATCGCCGAGATCTTCGTGAGTTTTGAGCGGGAACCGGTAGCCAGTGCGTCGATCGCGCAGGTGCACTTTGCGGTGTTGAAGAGCAAGAGGGATGGTAGCGAGCGGGACGTTGCCGTCAAGGTGCTGCGCCCCGGCATGCGCGCCGCGATCGAGAAAGACCTGAGCCTGATGCGCATGATGGCGCGCTGGGTCAGTCGCCTGTCGGGTGAGGCCAAGCGCTTGAAGCCGGCCGAGGTGGTCGCCGAGTTCGACAAGTATCTCCACGAAGAACTTGATCTGGTGCGTGAAGCCGCCAACGCGGCGCAACTTCGCCGCAACATGGACGGGCTGGATCTGGTGCTGATTCCGGAAATGTTCTGGGACTGGTGCATGCCCGATGTGCTCGTGATGGAGCGCATGACGGGAGTGCCGATCAATCAGACCGCGCGTCTGCGGCAAGCCGGTGTCGACTTCGCGCAGCTGGCGCGCGATGGCGTCACCACGTTCTTCACGCAGGTTTTTCGCGATGGATTTTTTCACGCAGACATGCACCCGGGCAACATCCAGGTCAGCGTGGAGCCCCACACCTTCGGCCGGCTCATCTCGCTCGATTTCGGCATCGTCGGCACCTTGACCGAGACCGACAAGGAATATCTGGCACAGAACTTCGCGGCGTTCTTCCAACGCAACTACAAGCGCGTGGCGGAACTGCACATCGAGTCGGGCTGGGTGCCGGGTGGCACCCGGGTCGACGAACTCGAGTCGGCGATCCGTTCGGTCTGCGAGCCGTACTTCGACCGGCCGCTGGAAGACATCTCGCTCGGGCTGATCCTGATGCGGCTGTTTCAGATTTCACGCCAGTTTCAAGTGGAAATTCAGCCCCAACTCGTTCTGCTGCAAAAGACGTTGCTGAACATCGAAGGACTCGGGCGCGATCTGGACCCGAAGCTCGATCTCTGGGCCACCGCACGGCCGTTTCTCGAGAAGTGGATGCTCGAGCAGGTCGGCCCGAAGAAGCTGCTCAACGAGATGAAGGCGCATGCGCCGCAATACGCAAAGTTGTTTCCCGAGTTGCCGCTTCTACTGCATGATTTCTTGAAGCAAAAGCCTGCTGGACAGGCCATGCAGCGCAATCTTGAGCAGTTGCTGGTCGAGCAGCGGCGCACCAATCGGCTGCTGCAAAGCCTGATGTACGGTGCATTCGGCTTTGCGCTCGGGCTGGTGCTGCTGCAGCTCGTGATCCGCGTCCGATTGTTTTAATCGTTCACGCGAAAGAAGAGGGCACAACGTGCTGTTGACGCTCGTCACGCTGTACTTGGCAGTCACGATCGCGATCGGACTGGTCGCTGCGCGACGAGTAAAGAACACGGCCGACTTCGTGGTGGCGGGCCGCAGCCTGCCGCTCATCATGATTGTCACCACCACGTTTGCGACTTGGTTCGGCTCGGAAACCGTGCTCGGCATTCCGGCCAAGTTCGTCGAAGGGGGCTTGGGCAGCGTAATCGAAGACCCGTTCGGCGCCGGCAGCTGCCTGATTCTGGTCGGCCTGTTCTTCGCAGCCAGGCTGTACCGGATGCAATTGTTTACGCTGTCCGACTATTACCGCGAGCGCTACGGCCGGGTGGTGGAGGTGGTCTGCGCGCTGCTGATTTTGCTGAGCTACTTGGGTTGGGTGTCGGCGCAGGTCACCGCGCTTGGGCTGGTGTTCCATCTGTTATCAGGCGGCGCGATCGGCATCGCGCTGGGCATGGCGATTGGGGTACTCACCATCCTGGCCTACACGCTGGCCGGCGGCATGTGGTCGGTTGCGGTAACAGACTTCATGCAGATGCTGATTTTGGTCGCAGGGCTGGGCATCCTCGCCTACCACGCCGCCAATCTGGCGGGCGGCGCCGACCAGGTGTTTGCGCTGGCCACCAGCCGCGACTTGTTCCGGTTCTGGCCAGAGCCGAAGTTTCACGACATCGTGTTCTTCTTTGCCGCTGCCATCACGATGATGCTTGGCTCCATCCCGCAGCAGGATGTGTTCCAGCGCGTGATGTCGGCCCACAGCGAAAGCGCAGCGGTAAAAGGCCCAGTGCTGGGCGGTGCGTTCTACATCCTGTTTGCATTCGTGCCGATGTTTCTGGTGACAAGCGCCTTGATCATCATGCCGGAGCAGGCGGCGGCGCTGCTCAAGGACGATCCGCAAAAAATCCTGCCGACACTGGTGCTCGAGCACATGCCATTTTTCATGCAGGTGCTGTTTTTCGGCGCGCTGATCTCCGCTGTGATGTCGACCGCATCTGCCACCTTGCTTGCGCCCAGCGTGACCTTTACCGAAAATATCTGGCGCCAGTTCCGCCCGCGCAGCGACGATGCCAGCGAGTTGCGCACCATGCGCATCACGGTGCTGGTGCTGGCGGGCTGCGTGTTGCTGTATGCGATCCGGATGCGAGGCACGCCAATTTATGAACTGGTTTCTGGCGCCTATCAAGTGACGCTGGTCGGCGCGTTCGTGCCGCTGGTCTGCGGCCTGTACTGGCAGCGCGCCACCACGCAGGGCGCAATCGCTGCGATCGCAAGCGGCATTGCGGTCTGGTTGCTGCTCACGAACACTTCGCTGGGATTGGCATTTCCCGCCCAGTTGGCCGGCGTGCTGGCGGCGGCACTTGCGATGGGGGTTGGCTCCCTAGGGCCGCAATGGATCCCCAACACGACGGCGCCGCGCCGCGCCTTCACGCAGGGCACGACAGAGCCGGGTTGATGCGCAGCCAATGCGCTTGTGCTGTCAAGCCAAGGCACTCGAAAACGGTTGCGCTACCTATAATTGAGGGTTTTGCAAGCTGCGTGCCTTCTGCTGCCACGCCTCGACTGTTTCGTTATGCCCATCTACGCTTACAAATGTGCTTCCTGCGGTCTTGCGAAAGACGTGCTGCAGAAAATGTCCGACTCGCCGCTTGAGCGTTGCCCGGCCTGTGGTGAGCCGACGTTCATTAAACAAGTGACCGCCGCTGGCTTTCAGCTCAAGGGCTCTGGCTGGTACGCGACCGATTTCAAAAGCCAGCCCAAGGCAGCCGGTGGTGCAAGTGCGAAGGACGATGCGACCGATTCAAAACGCAGCGAAGCAAACGGCGACTCTGGCAAGTCGGAAGGGAAGTCCGAAGGCAAATCTGACGACAAGCCGGCGGCGAAGTCGGAAGTCAAGGGCGAAGGCACGTCGCCCCCCGCGCCTGCGCCCGCTGCATCGCCTGCACCAGCGCCACCGCCCAAGCCGTCTGGCAGCAAACCGCCTGCTGGCGGATAGCACGCCCGTGGGCGGCGTCGTCTTTTCCTTGCTTCTTTCGTTTTCTCGATGAACGCGCTGCGCCGATGGTTGCTGACCGGCCTGCTGGTCACGGTACCCGCCGTGGTCACGCTGTGGGTGCTCGACTGGATCGTCGGCACGTTGGACCAGACTCTGCTGATCCTGCCGCCGTCTTGGCGGCCTGATCAACTGCTCGGCTTTCATCTGCCGGGCTTTGGCGTGCTGCTTGCGCTTGGCATTCTTTTGCTGATCGGCGCCACCGCAAGCAATTTCGTTGGCAAGAAGCTGGTGCAGGGCTGGAACGGGTTGCTGCACCGGATTCCGATCGTGCGCTCGATCTACTCCGGCGTGCAGCAGGTGTCGGACACGCTGTTTTCCGACAACGGCACCGCGTTTCGACGAACAGTGCTGCTGCAGTGGCCGCGCGAAGGCGTCTGGACCATCGGCTTCGTGACCGGCGTGCCGGGTGGCGACGCCGCAAACCACCTGCCCGCCGACTGTCTCAGCGTCTATGTGCCAACCACGCCGAACCCGACCGGCGGATATTTTGTGATGGTTCCCAAGGATCACTGTGTCGAGTTGCGCATGAGCGTGGACGAAGCGTTGAAATATGTGGTTTCGATGGGCGTGGTGGTGCCCGGTAGTGGTGACAAACCGCCAAGAAAGTCGGCAACCACAACTGCCCCCGATCTTGACCTTGCGCTTCCGGTGACGCGCACCCCGCGCGCTGCTGCGCCCGCACGCGCGTTCGCCGATACCGTGGTCGGCGAAGCCCTGAGTGACGTGCCCGGCGCGCTGCACTTGCCGCCAAAAAACTGATCGGATCGCAAACCCGGTCCAGCCGACCAAGCAGCCTGCCGGTCGGACTCCCTCCAAGCTTTCCTGAACGAACTGTCAATGACCATGCCGATGCGTACCCACTATTGCGGTTCCGTGACCGAGGCCCTGTTGGGCCAAACCGTGGCTCTGTGCGGCTGGGTGAACCGCCGACGCGACCATGGTGGTGTCATCTTCATCGACCTGCGCGACCGCGAAGGCTATGTGCAGGTCGTCTGTGATCCGGATCGTGCCGAGATGTTCGCGCAGGCCGAAGACGTGCGCAGCGAGTTCTGCATTCGAATTGAAGGCCTGGTGCGCGCGCGGCCTGAAGGCACTGTGAACGAACAACTCGCGAGCGGCAAGATCGAGGTGCTGTGCCACGACCTGCAAGTGCTGAATCCATCTGTTTCGCCGCCGTTCCAGATGGATGACGACAACCTGTCGGAGACTACGCGACTCACGCACCGCGTGCTTGACTTGCGCCGGCCCGCGATGCAGAAAAACCTGATGCTGCGTTACCGCGTGACGATGGAAGTGCGCAAGTTTCTCGACGCGCACGGCTTCATCGACATCGAGACACCGATGCTCGGAAAATCGACTCCGGAAGGTGCGCGCGACTATCTGGTGCCGAGCCGCGTGCACGACGGCATGTTCTTCGCGCTGCCGCAGTCGCCTCAGTTGTTCAAGCAATTGCTGATGGTGGCCGGCTACGACCGCTACTACCAGATCACCAAGTGCTTTCGCGACGAAGATTTGCGCGCCGACCGGCAGCCCGAGTTCACGCAGATCGATATCGAGACGTCGTTCCTTGGTGAAGAGGAAATCCGCGCGCTGTTCGAACGCATGATCGTCACCGTGTTTCGCAACACGATGGACGTCGACCTCGGCACCTTCCCGGTCATGACGTGGCAGGAGGCGATGCGGCGCTTCGGCTCCGACAAGCCGGACTTGCGCATTCCGCTTGAGTTCACCGACTTGACCGACCTGATGCAGACGGTTGACTTCAAGGTCTTTGCCGAAGCCGCCAAACGCGACGGGGGCCGCGTGGTCGCGCTGCGCATCCCCGGTGGCGGTGCAATGAGCCGCAGCGAGATCGACGGCTACACCGATTTCGTCAAGATCTATGGCGCGCGGGGCTTGGCGTGGATCAAGGTGAACGACCCAGCGCAGGGGCGTGATGGCCTGCAAAGCCCGATCGTGAAGAACCTGCACGACGAGGCGCTGGCCGAACTGATCAAGCGCACCGGCGTGCAGGCCGGCGATCTGATCTTCTTCGGTGCCGACAAGGCAAAAATTGTGAACGACGCGATCGGTGCATTGCGCACACGCATCGGCCTCAGCGAATTTGGCAAGAAAAACGGGCTGTTCGAAGCCGGCTGGCAGCCGTTGTGGGTGACCGATTTCCCGATGTTCGAATACGACGAGGACGCCCAGCGCTACACCGCCACGCACCACCCCTTCACTGCGCCGAAAGACGGGCATGAGGACTGGATGGAAACAGCGCCTGAGAAGTGCATTTCCAAGGGTTACGACATGGTGCTCAACGGCTGGGAAATGGGTGGCGGCTCGGTGCGTATTCACCGCGCCGACGTGCAGAGAAAAGTGTTCGATGCGCTGCGAATCTCGCCAGAAGACGCACAGACCAAGTTCGGTTTTCTGCTCGACGCACTGCAATATGGCGCGCCGCCGCACGGCGGGCTCGCGTTCGGGCTGGACCGAATCGTCACGCTGATGACCGGCGCCGAATCGATCCGCGATGTGATCGCGTTCCCCAAGACGCAACGTGCACAGGACCTGCTCACGCAGGCACCGTCTGCGGTGGATGAAAAGCAGTTGCGCGAGCTGCACATCCGGCTGCGCAACACCGCCCAGCCGGGCTGAGCGTGCAGCAGCCCCACCCGATGGGCTGCGTTATTCATGATCGGCTTTGGGCAGAGGCCGGCTTTTGTCTGGACGGCTGAATCCGCTTGTATGGTCAGTGCGTATGAGAAGAACACGTTTTTTCTTAACCGCATCGATCCATACAGCCGGAGCACCCAGCCTTGAACCGTTTCACGATCTCTCTCGACCCGCAGCTCGCCGAGTCTTTCGATCAATGGCTGCTTGATCAGGGTGGGCTTAACCGGTCCGAGGCCGTACGCGATCTGATCCGCGCGCGGCTTGGCTCGGACCAGTTGGATGCAGGCCGGGCGCGCTGGTGCATCGCTTCGGTGAGCTATGTATTGGCGCGACACGAGGTGGTCGTGATGGCGAATGTGCTGCAGTTGCAGCACGACAACCACGATCTGGTGGCAGCTGTGCAGCGCATCCCGATCGATCACGACGACTGCCTGGAAACCATCACCCTGCGCGGCAACACGGTTGCGGTGCGCGCCTGTGCTGCCCGGCTGATGGCGTTGCGCGGGGTGCGCCATGCAGACGTCCATCTGATCGCTCTGCACCAGGGACACGATTCGCATCGACATGCCGATCCGGTGTCGACAGCGCATCGGCATCTCGAACCGGTGCATTGAAATGGCGCCGTACAGCATCTCCACCTGCGGCATGGCCATGATCGGCCTGCTTGCGTTGGTAAACGCACCGAGCGCTTGGGCTGCGCCCGACGGCGCCGATGCAGGCACGCCGGCCACCTTGCCTGAAGTGCGGATCGAATCCTCGCGCACCAGCCAGCTTGGCATTGCCGATGCCGCCAATACCGGCATCGTCACGCAGCAACAACTCGAAGCACGCGTCGTCTATCGCCCCGGCGAACTGCTTGAAGCGATGCCCGGGCTGATCGTGAGCCAGCACAGCGGCGAAGGCAAAGCCAACCAGTTCTACCTGCGCGGCTTCAATCTCGACCACGGCACCGACCTGCGCACCACGGTCGACGGCATGCTGGTGAATCAGCGCAGCCACGCGCACGGCCAGGGGTGGACCGATTTGAACTTCGTGATTCCCGAACTGGCCACGCAATTCCAATATCGCAAGGGGCCGTACTTCGCGGAAGAGGGCGATTTTTCGTCGGCGGGCGCGGCGTCGCTGCGCTATGCCGATCGACTCGATCACGGCATCGCGAGCCTCGGATTCGGCCAGTACGGCTATCGGCGCGTGCTACTGGCCGATTCGCCGGCCTGGGCCAATGGTCATCTGCTGTACGCGCTCGAAGCCTTTCACAACGACGGACCGTTCAACCGGCCGGATGACTACCGCAAGCTGAACGGCGTGCTGCGCTACAGCGAAGGGAATGCGGCTAACGGCTTTCACGTTGCCGGCATGGCCTACCACGGCAAATGGAACGCGACCGACCAGATCCCGCGCCGCGCGGTCGAGTCGGGCGCGCTGTCGCGCTTCGGCGCAATCGATCCGACCGACGGCGGCGCGGCCAGCCGCTACAGCGTGTCAGGCGAATGGCGCCGCACCACGTCGGCCGGGCTGACAAAGGTGAACGCCTACGTGGTGCGGCAGCGGCTCGACTTGTTTTCCAACTTCACCTACTTCCTGGACGACCCCGTCAATGGCGATCAGTTCTTTCAGCCGGACCGGCGTGTCACCACCGGCCTGAACGCATCGCACACCTGGCAGATGCAGGGCGTCGGGCTCGGGTCTGAGTGGATCGCCGGCGTGCAACTGCAGAACGACAACATCTTCAACGGCCTTTACAGCACCGCCGCGCGGCAACACATTTCGACCACGCGGCAAGACCACATCGTCGAACGCAGCATCGGCGTGCATCTGCAAAACACCACGTACTGGAAGCCGTGGTTTCGCACCGTGGCCGGCCTGCGCGCCGACCATTTCCGCTTCGATGTGAACAGCGACGACGCGCGCAATTCGGGCACGGCGGCCGACTCCATCGTGAGCCCCAAGCTCGGCCTCGTGTTCGGCCCGTGGGCCAAGACCGAGTACTACGCAAACGCCGGCACCGGCTTTCACAGCAACGACGCACGCGGCACCACGATCCGGTTCGATCCGAAGACGAACGAAGCTGCGACCAAGGTGCCGCCATTGGTGCGTTCGCGCGGCGCAGAAGTCGGTGTGCGTTCGGAGATCATCCCGGGCCTGCAAAGCACGCTGTCGATCTACCGGCTCGACTTCGATTCGGAACTCGTGTTCCTCGGAGACGCCGGCACCACGGAAGCGGGCCGGCCGAGCCGCCGCGTCGGCTTCGAGTTTTCCAACTACTGGCGTGCCACGCGCTGGCTCACGGTGGACGCCGATGTGGCTTACGCGCAGGCACGCTTCAAGGGGTTCGATCCGGCCGGTGACCGCATCCCCGGCGCGGTCGAGGGCGTGGCCTCGCTCGCGTTGGCTGTGGACCATGTCGGGCCGTATTACGGCGCGTTACAACTGCGCTATTTCGGCCCGCGTCCGCTGATTGAGGACAACAGTGTGCGTTCGAACAGCACCGCCACGCTGAATGGGCGCGTCGGCTACCGCTTCAATCCAAAAACGCGCATTGAACTCGTCGGCTTCAACCTGACGAATCGGCGTGCATCAGCGATTGATTACTTCTATGAATCACGGCTGCGCAACGAGCCGGTAGCCGTCAGCGACGTGCATTTCCATCCGATCGAGCGGCGATCGTTTCGCGTGAACCTGATCACGAGCTTTTGATGAGCGGCGCCGCCAAATGCATCATTTCGAGTGCGGCGACTGGGCAACCGGCGGCAGATTCTCTGGCCTCGGATCCGCAACGAAGCCGTCCCGGTTCGGCATTTGCACCTGGGCCAGCGAATCCTTGCCGAGCACCGCATCGGGTGCAACGATCTTTGCCTGGGACAGCACGTAAGCGGTCACTGCGTAGACCTCGTTGTCGCTGAGGCTGCCCGGCGCGACCAGCGGCATTGCGCGCTTTACGTAGTCGAACAGCGTTGTCGCATAAGGCCAGTAGCTTTCCACGGTCTTGACCGGCGCTTTCGTCGGGTCGCTGTTGACCAGCGTGCCGCGCCCGCCGATCAATCGGTCGCCGAGGCCGCCTTGCAGCTGCTCCCCATGACAAGCCACACATTGCGCCTGATAGACCGCCTTGCCCTGTTCGACCGAGCCGGAGCCTTCCGGCAAGCCACGGCCGTCGGGCAGCGGCGAAACGAATCGGCGCAGGTCGTCTGGCGTCGGCGTGCTGCCGAAGCCATAAGTCATCTCCTGCGCCCGATCGGCCGCGAATCCTTGGCCGCACAGCAGCAGCGCACCGACGCAAAGCCAGCGGGTTTCAATAGTGATGAACATTCGACACCTTCCCGTCGTTTGCAACCTGCCAGCTCTGGATCGCATTCAAGTGGTAGACCGAACCGAGTGGCCCGTTCAGCCCGCGCACCGCGATCAACTGTCCGAGAGTCGGTTGCACATAACCGGTGTCATCGATGCAGCGGCTTTGCAGCACGGCTGGCTTGCCGTCCCAACGCCACGGGAAGCGAAAGCGCGTGTGGCACAGCGGCAGCACCGGTTGCTGCAATGCGGCCGGCTGCCAGTTCGTGCCGCCATCGGTCGACACGTCGACCTGGCGGATCGCGCCTCGGCCGGACCAGGCCAGCCCGGTGATCTCGTGAAACCCGGGGCCGTCGAGCGTCATCTCGCCAGACGGATCGGTGATCACCGACTTGGCCTCCATCTCGAGCGAGAACTGTCGGGCCTTGCCGTCGGGCATCAAGTCGGTGTATTTCGAGGTTTCCTCGCGCGTCATGAAAGGCGCATCCGACACCTCGATGCGGCGCAGCCACTTGATGTGCGTGTTGCCCTCGTAGCCCGGCACGATCAAGCGCAGCGGGTAGCCCTGTTCGGGCCGGATCGCCTCACCGTTCTGCGCGTAGGCAAGCAGGCAGTCCTTCATCGCTTTCTCGATCGGGATGCTGCGCGTCATCGCGGCGCCGTCGTTGCCTTCGGCCAGCAGCCATTTCGCATTCGGTGCCACGCCGGCCTCGCGAAGAATTGTCGACAGCGGCACGCCGGTCCATTCGGAGCAAGAAGTCAGCCCATGCGTGCCCTGCACATTTTTCATCGTGGGCTTCGACCATTCGGTCAACCCATTGCCCGAGCATTCAATAAACAACAACTGCGAGATCGACGGAAAACGGCGCAGATCGCGCATGGCCAGCTTGCGCGGGCGACCGACCATACCGTGCACGAACAGCGTGTGCGTTGACGGGTCGATCACCGCTGTTCCTGCGTGACTGCGCTCGAAATGCAGGCCCGACGGTGTCACGATGCCGCGGCTGTTTTGCAGCGGCGTAAAAGTCCAGGAAGACTGCGGCGTCGCGGTCTTGAACCGCGTGCGCACCTCGGTTTCGAACTGGGATCTGGAGCCGTAACTTTCATCTTCAAGGGGATAGCCGGGCGTCTTGGATGCATTGGGCGGAACGTCATGCTCGACAGCGCCGGGCGGAGCCGCTGCACGGGAGACGCCGGCCAGGCCGGCCGCAAGCGATCCGGCGAGAAAGCGTCGGCGGCCGGCATCTCGGTGGCCGTGCTGGCGCTGCTGGGTGACAACGTCGCTGCGTGGACCTTCAACGGGACCATCGGTCTGAATGAACTCGTCTCGATCGATCTTCATCGCGTCTTTCGTCTGATAACCCAACGGGTCGGGTATAGGTGGCCGGGGCGGGCAGTCGGCAGTCCCTGACTCCCCAGCCTTGGCACAAGCCCCCTCACGGTGCATGTTGAAACCTTGTGCAATGCGTAAACATCCGTGGAAACCCTGCCCGAATGACGGTGGCTAGATCCGCAGTGCCCCTGCATAGCCCGTCATCTCCAGATAGCCCCGGCCGACACGCATGCCGTCTGCTGCCGCATTCAAGTCGCACAAGCCTTCCCAGTAGATCGCGCCGGTCGAGCGGCTGCTGTCGAGTTCCTGGTTGTCCACCCGTGCTTCGATGCGGAATGCGCCGATGGGCGTGTCGAGCGCCCAGGCGACCGGGTAGACGGCGCGACTGGCGGCGCTGGTCCATCGGCGCAGCGCTCGCCACTGCGTTTGTCCGTGTTCGAAGACCTGCAGCACGCCACCAGCAGATCGATAGGCGCCCCCGTCCCAGAAGGCATTGCCGGCGCGATCCCGAATGCGAAACGCCATCAGCGCGCCGCCGTCATCGAAGTTCATGCCGATCCAGTCCCAGCCAGCCGCGTCGGGGTGCAAGTAACCGTTGCTCCATTCACGATCGAGCCAGGCGGCAGCCTGCTCCAGTGAACCATTGGAAGGCGCCAGTTCAAGCACGGGCTGCGCACCGATACGGATGCGCCCGCTCACGGCGAGCTGCGGCTGACTGTAATAGTGGCTGATGTTGTCCGGCGCTGGGCCCTTGCGTGAAATGCCCTGCTGGCCTTGCAGCAGCACTGGCTGCGTCGCATCGAACCGGAGATCGAGCGCGAAGTCCTCGACATCGATGCGGGTCCGGTAGACGCCGACTGCGCTGCGCGACAGCGACCAGTCGCGCAGTTGCACATTGGTGTCGACTTCACTGGCCTGCGCCACGCCGAACCCGCTGCGTGCAATGCGCTGGTCATGCCAGGATCTGGCGGCCTGCACATCGGTCACGGCCGCGTGTGCGAACAGCAGCTGCTTGGCGGCAAAGCGTGATGTCATCTGCTGCGCCGCGTCGATGCGTGAACGGAAGAAAGTGATCTGGAATCCGACCAGACGCTGGTCCGCCTGTGCCCAGCCTGTGACGTACCACCACTCGGTACTGAAATCCGGATGGCTGCCGTGGTCGCGCGGAAACTGCATGGGCCCACCGGCTGCAGATGCTGCTCCTGGTTGCGCCGACCAAGCCGTGTGGGGCAACGGCAGCGCAGCAGCGAATGCCGTCTGCAAAAGTATCCGTCGGCGCAACCGCTGACTCAACAGGAACAATGAGGCGTTCATGCGACTGGTGCAGCCTTCGGCTTGGCAACCGCTGCTGCGCGTGGCGCTGTCGCTGCCGTGTTGGCTGCTGCCTTTGCCGCCGTCCAGGCGCTCTTCTTGCCACTGCCAGCAGCGACACCCAGGAAAGCCAGCAACGCGGCCTCCGACGTCGACAATCCACGTCGCCGCGTCGGCGCCAGCGGCGGCTCGAGCACACCGTTCAAGCTTGCGTTGAGGGTCTGCGGATGCACATATGACTTGCGGCAGATCGCGACCGTGTTGCGCAGGCTGGCGGCGACCCCGCGCAGCACGGCCGCGGCGCTGGGCTGTGGATCGTCTTCAAGCAGCAGCGTCAGCGCCAGCACGCTGCCATGCCAGGTTCCAAAGTCCTTGGCGCTGATGTCGGCGCCGCCGATCTCACGCAAGTAATCGTTTACGTCGTCCGAGTGGATCGCACGCAGTTGGTCGCCGCTGCATTCTCGGTAGTAAAACAGCTCCTGCCCTGGCAGCGCCTGGCAGCGCCGCACGATGCGAGCAAGCTGCGGGTCGTCGACGTTCACGTCATGCAACATACCGCTCTTGCCGCGAGAGTGCAGATGCAGATGGTCGCCGTGTACCTCTGCATGACGGCGTTGCAGCGTCGTCAGGCCGAACGACTCGTTCTCCTTCGCGTAGCGGTCACTACCCACGCGCACGAGCGTCGCGGTGAATAACCGCACCACAGCGGCCAGCACCGTGGCGCGGCGCACCAGTGTTGTGCGACGACGCGGCCAGCGTGTCAGCCAAATGGCGCCTGATGTTGGGCAGCGCGGCACCGAGGTTGAACACGCGCTCGAACTTGTCCTGGCCTCTCGCGGCACGCCAGTCTGCGTGGTGGCGATAGTGCTTTCGGCCTCGCGCATTGCGCCCGGTAGCTTGAATGTGGCCATTGGCCATTGGCCATTGGCCAGTGGACAGTGGACAGTGGACAGTGGACAGTGGACAGATCCAGAGATTGACATATGCTGGTGGGACCGCAAGTTTGGCGATACGCCGCAGTTCATAGGCGTTGGTCACGCGCTGGGCGCTCTGGTCAAAATATTGGAATGTCTCGCCATGCGGCGTGCCTCGAGTGCCTGGCATGCGCTGGTAGTCGACGTAGACGAGGCTGCTCATAAGGCGCGCATCCCATTTGGCGGCGTCGCGGCGGATGCGAGGTTCGGGTGGAGCATCTGAGTGGATTTCAAATGATGTCGGCTTTGTTGGGCGGCCAAGTCGGCCCAAACGATTCGAGCCGATGGAGTTTCGTCGGCGCGAGCGACACAGCAAGATGCGAGCCCAATGGCCTTCGTCGACAACAGGGCTTGATGCACTGATGGATGCTCCTATTTAAATAGCTGTGTGCGAAGACTGCTCAAGCGCCCGGCCACTTTTTGTTTCAAGAACGATAGACTGCTTTCGCCGCGAAATTCCGCCATGTACCTGCCCGCACTGACCACCGAAACCGATCCCGACACCTTGCACGCGCTGATGCGTGCGCATCCGCTCGGCACCTGGGTAACCCAAAGTGGGGGCGGGGTGACCGCCGACCACATTCCATTTCTTCTCGACCGCGATGTGGGCGCGCATGGCATGCTGGTCGGCCACGTCGCGCGCGCCAATCCCGTCTGGCAAACGCTTGGCCAAGGCACCGAGTCGCTGGTGATCTTTCAAGGCGCGCAAAGCTACATCACGCCGTCGTGGTACCCGGCCAAGCAAGAGCACGGCAAAGTCGTGCCGACCTGGAACTACGCGGTGGTGCACGTGCACGGCATACCGCGCGCGATCGAAGACAAGGACTGGCTGCATCGCCTGGTTTCGCGCTTGACCAACACGCATGAAGCGCCTCGCGCGGCGCCCTGGGCCGTCGCCGACGCACCGGCCGAATACATCGACGGCATGTTGCAGGCCATTGTCGGCATCGAGATTCCGATTGCCCGCATCGTCGGCAAGTGGAAGGTCAGCAGGAATCGACCAGGAGCCGATCGACAAGGCGTGGTCGACGGGCTGACTGCCAACGGCGACGAAGCGTCCGCTGCCATGGCCGAACTGATGCAGAGGTCGCCCAACGTATACAGCGGTTGAGCGTTTCTCAGCCTGCTTAGGCAATGAAACATCCGTTAACAATTGCGCCCCACTGCCGTTTTGCTCAGCGGCGTAGCATCAGCCGTGCAGCGGGCGAAGGGTCGCTTGGCTCGAGTCGAACCGTTCTGTCTGGATCGGCGGCTGCATGGCCTTGTATGAACCCTTCCTCGCAAGCCCCTTCAAACACCAGAGGAGACCCGATTCCATGATCACGCTTAACCTCAACGGCAAGACGCGCGACGTCGATTTGCCCGGCGATACGCCCATCCTCTGGGCGGTGCGCGACGAACTCGGCTTGACCGGCACCAAGTTCGGCTGCGGCGCGGGCTTGTGCGGTGCCTGCACGGTGCATATGAACGGCGAGGCGATCCGCTCGTGCGTCACGCCGATCTCGGCAGCCGTCGGCCAGAAGCTGTCGACCATTGAAAGCATGCAGGACGACAAGCTCGGCGCGTCGGTGCAAGCGGCCTGGGTCGCACTGGGTGTGCCGCAGTGCGGCTATTGTCAGACCGGGCAGATCATGTCGGCCGTTGCGCTGTTGAAGCGCACCGCGAAGCCGACCGACGACGACATCGACCAGGCCATGAGCGGCAATATCTGCCGCTGTGGCACTTACACCCGCATTCGCGCGGCGATCAAACAAGTCGCCAGCGCACAAGGAGGCCAGTCATGAGCACGCAGACAAAAGACGAAGCTACAACGGCTGCGTCGCCCGACAACACGCGTCGTCGGCTGCTCAAGGGCGCCGGGCTGATGCTGGTCGTGACACAAGCCGGGCACGTGTTTGCGGCCGACAAGGAGATCGCACCTGCCAAGCCCGCCGGTGAGAACATCGGCCCAGCCAAGCCGCCAGAAAAGTTCGGCGGTGAAGGCATGCCGGGCGGCATCGTGTATGACCCGCTTGCGTTCGTGTCGATCGATGCGGCCGGCATCGTGACGGTGGTTTGCCACCGTTCCGACATGGGACAGGGCGTGCGAACCAGCATCCCGATGGTGGTCGCCGACGAACTCGACGCCGACTGGTCGCAAGTGCGCGTGCGGCAAGCGCAGGGCGACGAAAAGCGCTACGGCAACCAGAACACCGACGGATCGCGCAGCATGCGCCATGCGCTGGAGCCGCTGCGCCAGGTGGGTTGCGCTGCGCGCACCATGCTGATCAACGCCGCGGCAGAAAAGTGGGGTGTGCCGGCCAGTGAGGTTGCCGCGAAGAACCACGAACTCGTGCACAGCGCGAGTGGCCGCAAGATCGGCTTCGGCGACGTCGCAGTCGCTGCAGCCAAGCTGCAGGTGCCAACGCGCGATTCGCTCAAGCTGAAAGACATCGCCGAGTTCCGCTACATCGGCAAGACCGACATCAAGCTGCTCGACGGCCTCGACATTGTGCAGGGCCGAGCCAGCTACGGCATCGATACGCGGCTCGACGGCATGGTCTACGCCGTGGTGGCACGCCCGCCAGTGCTGGCCGGCAAAGTCAAAAGCTTCGACGACAGCAAGGCACTCAAAGTGCCGGGCGTGCTCAAAGTGATTGAGCTCAAGAGCACACCGCTTCCCGCGCAGATGAATCCGCTGGGCGGGATCGCGGTGGTTGCCAAAAACACCTGGGCGGCGCTGAAAGGGCGGGAAGCGCTCACGATCGAATGGGAAGGCAGCGAGCATGCGGACTACGACTCGGCCGCGTTCCGCAAGACCATGCAGGCGGCCGCCAATAAATCCTGGAAGCCGAAGCGCGACGACGGCGATGCGATGGCCGTGCTGGGCAGTGCCAAGCGCAAGGTCGAGCGCGACTACTACCTGCCGCACATCGCGCACGCCGCGATGGAGCCGCTCGTGGCCACCGTGCGCATCTCCGACGGCAAGTGCGAGATCTGGGCGCCCACGCAGGCGCCGCAGACCGCGCGTGAAAACGTTGCCAAGCATCTGGGAATGAAACCGGAAGACGTGGCGGTCAACGTGACGATGCTCGGCGGCGGCTTCGGACGCAAGTCCAAGTCGGACTTCATTTCGGAAGCGGCGCTGGTCTGCAAGGCGATGGACGGCAAGCCCGTGAAGCTGCAATGGACGCGTGAAGACGACATCCACCACGACTACTTCCATGCGGTGGCGTTCGAGCACATGGAAGCCGCGTTGGACGACGCGGGCAAGCCGATGGCGTGGCTGCACCGCTCAGCCGCGCCCACCATCACATCGACGTTCGTAAAAGGCGCCCAAGGTCTGACCGATTTCGAGATCGGCATGACTGCGATCAACGTGCCGTTCCAGATTCCGAACGTGCGCGTGGAAGCGCCCGAGGTGCCCGCGCACACACGCATCGGCTGGTTCCGTTCGGTCTACAACGTGCCGCACGCATTCGCGGTGCAGTCGTTCGTCGCCGAGTTGGCAGACGAGGCGAAGCGCGATCACAAGGACTATCTGCTGGAGCTGATCGGCCCGGCGCGCAAGATCAATCCGCGCACGGAATACAACGACGTGTGGAACCACGGCGAGGACCCGGAGAAGTACTTGATCGACACCGGCCGCATGCGGCGTGTGCTGGAACTCGCGGCAAGTAAAGCAGGCTGGGGCAAGAAGCTGCCGAAGGGCCAAGGTCTCGGCATTGCGGTGGCGTATTCGTTCATGAGCTATACGGCCACGGCGATCGAAGTGGCGGTGGATGACAGCGGCGACGTCAAGGTAGTGGCGGTGAACACCGCGATCGACTGCGGCCCGCACGTGAACCCGGAGCGCATTCGCTCACAGTTGGAAGGTGCTGCCGTGATGGGCCTGAGTCTGGCGATGCACAGCAAGATCACGTTCAAGAACGGCAAGGTCGACCAGTCGAACTTCAACGACTACGTGGTGATGCGGACCAATGAGGTGCCGCATGAAATTCATGTGCACCTGACGCCTTCCGACTTCTCCGTGCCGCCGGGCGGCGTTGGCGAGCCGGGTGTGCCGCCAGTAGCGCCTGCGCTGACGAACGCGATCTTTGCAGCGACCGGCAAGCGGATTCGGGAGTTGCCGGTTGGCGATCAGCTGAAGGCGGTGTAGTCGGACAGCGACGCCAGTCGTCGAGCTTCGGACGGTGGGGGCGGCGCTCCCGTTCGGCCTGCGCGCGTGGTTGCTCGCCACCGTGTCGGCGGCGCGTTTCAGACCGGGTTGCGTTGGTCTCGTTCCGACGGCATCGGTAGCGGCAGCGCGCCGCCAGCCTTGACTTCGCCGAGCGAAAAGCTCGTATGCAAGTCCTTTACGTTCGGCAGGTTCAGCAACACATCACGCGCAAGTCGGGAAAACGATTCGAGGTCGGCAGCGACCACCTGCAGCTCGAAGGTGCCGCTGCCGCTGATGTAATGGCACGCGATGATCTCGGGGATCGCACGGATTGCGTCTTCCATCGGCTGCACTAGCTCGCCCGTGGTGCGCTCGGCATCGACACGGACGAATGCGAGCACGCCCAGGCCGATCTTGTGCCGGTCAATCTCGGCGCGGTAGCCGCGGATGAAGCCGTTTGCCTCGAGCGCACGCACCCGGCGCCAGCATGGCGCAGCCGACAGGCCGACGCGCTGGGCCAGTTCCGCATTCGACGGGCGGCCATCCAATTGCAACTGGTCCAGGATGGCCAAGTCAAACTTATCCAGGGTGCCCATGCGTGGCCTCATTCGAGCAAGATTCTTTCGTAGCCTAGCCAAAGCAGCGCATGGAACGCAAGCACCTATCGACTGCGCGGGCATACACTGCGTTGCATATTGGAGTTGCAGCCCCAGTGGTCGGGCCGCCTCGTTGATCAAAGGACGTTGCCGTCATGAATGCACCGCTGCCCGAACACATTCGCAAGTCGCTCGAGTCCGTCACGCTCGATGATCGCTACACCCTCGACCAAGGGCGCGCGTTCATGTCGGGCACGCAGGCGCTCGTCAAGCTGCCGATGTTGCAGCGCCAACGTGATCTGAAAGCCGGCAAGAACACAGCCGGCTTCATCAGCGGCTACCGCGGCTCGCCGCTCGGTGGGTATGACCAGGCGCTGTGGAAGGCTGCGAAGTACCTGAAGGCGCAGAACATCGTGTTCCAGCCGGGCGTTAACGAAGAGTTGGCCGCCACCGCGCTGTGGGGCACGCAGCAACTCGGATTCTCCCCGCCGGGCACGAACAAGTTCGACGGCGTGTTCGGCATCTGGTACGGCAAGGGGCCGGGCGTAGACCGTACATCGGACGTGTTCAAGCACGCGAACATGGCCGGCACCACGGAGTTCGGCGGCGTGATTGCGGTGGCTGGTGATGACCACTTAAGCAAAAGCAGCACGGCTGCGCACCAGAGCGACCATATCTTCAAGGCCTGCGGGCTGCCGGTGTTCTTTCCGGCGACGGTGCAAGAGATTCTTGACCTGGGTCTGCACGCATTCGCACTCAGCCGTTACTCAGGCGTCTGGGCCGGCATGAAGACGATCCAGGAAATTGTTGAATCAAGCGCGACTGCCGAGATCGACCCTGGGCGCGTTGACATCAAGATCCCGACCGACTTCGAGATGCCGCCCGGCGGCTTGCACATCCGCTGGCCGGATCACGCGTTAGATCAAGAGGCGCGCCTTTTTCATTACAAGTGGTATGCCGCGCTGGCCTACATCCGGGCGAACCGGCTCAACTACAACGTGATCGAGGGGCCGCACGACCGCCTCGGCATCATCGCGAGCGGCAAGGCGTACAACGACACGCGCCAGGCGTTGATCGATCTGGGCCTGGACGACGCAACGTGCCGGCAGCTCGGCATTCGCGTGCACAAGGTCGGCGTGGTCTGGCCGCTCGAAGCGCAGATCACGCGCGAGTTTGCGACCGGTCTGCAAGAGATTTTGGTGGTGGAAGAAAAGCGCCAGTTGATCGAATACCAGATCAAGGAAGAGCTCTACAACTGGCGCGCCGATGTGCGGCCGAACGTGCTCGGCAAGTTCAATGAGACAGACGGCGACTTCTCGGGCGGCGAGTGGAGCATGGCCAATCCGACAGCCAATGAACTGCTGCGCTCCACCGCCGATTTGTCCCCGGCGCAAATCGCCCGTGCGATTGCACAGCGTCTCAAGAAGATGGGCGTGGACAGCATCATGACCACGCGCATCGATGCGCAGTTGGCGATCCTTGAAGCCAAAGAAGGGTCGATGAAAGTCTCGACCGTGGCAAGCACTGCGGGTGGGCAACGCGCACCGTGGTTCTGCTCCGGTTGCCCGCACAACACCTCGACCAAGGTGCCTGAAGGCTCGCGCGCGATGGCGGGCATCGGCTGCCACTTCATGGCGACCTGGATGGACCGAAGCACGGTTGGCTTCACGCAGATGGGCGGGGAGGGCGTGCCGTGGGTCGGCCAGGCGCCGTTCACGACCGATCAGCACATCTTTGCGAATCTGGGCGACGGCACCTACTTTCACAGTGGGCTGCTCGCGGTACGCCAGTCGATTGCTGCCGGCGTCAATATCACCTACAAAATTCTTTATAACGATGCGGTCGCGATGACCGGAGGCCAGCAGGTCGGTGAGCGGCCCGAGGGCCATTCCGTGATCCAGATTGCTCAGAGCATGAAGGCCGAAGGCGCACAACGAATCGTCGTAGTAACCGACGAGCCCGAGAAGTACGACGGGGTAACTGGCCTGCCTGCGGGCATTGCCATCGAGCATCGCGATGAGCTCGACCGCGTCCAGCGCGAGTTTCGCGAGATAAAGGGCACGAGCGTCATCATTTACGACCAGACCTGTGCAACCGAGAAGCGCCGGCGCAGAAAGCGCGGCAGCATGGTCGACCCAGCCAAGCGCGTAATCATCAATGAGCTGGTCTGTGAGGGCTGCGGCGACTGTGGCGTGCAGAGCAACTGCCTTTCGGTGGAGCCGCTGGAGACCGAGTTCGGCCGCAAGCGTGCGATCAACCAGAGCAGCTGCAACAAGGATTACAGCTGCGTCAAAGGGTTTTGCCCGAGCTTTGTCACGGTCGAAGGTGGGCAGTTGAAGACAAAATCCAAGACCGCCGCGCCGTCGCCGTTCGAGCTCGGCGCGTTGCCTGAACCTGTGCTGCCTGTGCCACAGGACCTAGGCAGCAAGGTCTGGGGCATCGTGGTGGCCGGCGTCGGTGGCACGGGTGTCATCACGATCGGACAACTGCTCGGCGTGGCCGGCCACCTGGACGGCAAGGGCATTGTCACGCAGGACGCAGGCGGCCTGGCGCAAAAGGGCGGCGCCACCTGGAGCCACGTGCTGATCGCCGACGACCAGACCGACATCAAGACCACGCGCGTAGGCATGGCAGCCGCCGATCTGATCATCGGCTGCGACCCGATCGTTGCAGCCGACAAGGAAACCAGCTTGCGCATGCGCGAGGGCCGCACCCATGTGGCATTGAATTCGCACGCGGCACCGACTGCGGCGTTCGTGAAAGATGCGAACTGGCACAACCCGGCCGAGCAGTGCGCAGTGCTGATCGCCAACGCGGTGGGCGAATCGGGCGTTGCAAGCTTCGACGCCGATGCGGCCGCGATGCACTTGATGGGCGACACGATCTACACGAACCCGATGTTGCTCGGCTTTGCCTGGCAGAAGGGCTGGATCCCGCTGCGGCTTGAATCGTTGCAGCGTGCGATCGAGCTGAACGCGGTGGCCGTTGACAAGAACAAGGCGGCGTTCGAATGGGGCCGGCGTGCCGCGGCCGACTGGCCGAGCGTGCAGCAGATCATTGCACAGGTTTCCGGCAAGGCTGGAGCCGGCGCGCAGGTGATCGAATTCAAAAAGCGCGAGACCCTAGAGACGCTGGTCGAGCGCCGCGTGCAGTTTCTGACCGCGTATCAGAACGCAGCTTATGCGCGCAAATACAGCGACTTTGTCGACCGCGTGCGGCAAGCGGAGCAGCCCCTGGGCAAGACAACGCTCACCGAATCGGTTGCGCGCTATCTGTTCAAGTTGATGGCTTACAAGGACGAATATGAAGTCGCGCGGCTACAGGCGGACCCGGCGTTTTTAGCGCGCATCGCATCGATGTTTGAAGGCGACTACAAGCTCAACTATCACCTTGCGCCGCCGCACTCGGCCAAGCGCAACGACAAGGGCGAGCTCACGAAAAAGCAGTATGGCCCGCGCATGCTGACGGCGTTCAAGCTGCTGCAAAAATTCAAGTGGCTTCGCGGCGGTCTGCTCGATCCGTTTGCCTACACCGAAGAACGCAAGACCGAGCGGGTGTTGATCGGCGAATACCGGGACAGCATCGAACACGTGATGGCTGGACTGACACCTGCCAATCACTCGAAGGCGGTAGACATCGCCTGCATCCCGGAACAGATCAAGGGATATGGGCATGTAAAGGACCGCAATCTGGCGGCGGCGCGACCAAAGTGGAAGGCGCTGATGGCAGCGTTCCGCAACCCTGACGCAGCGCAAGCGACTGCTGAGGGCATGCAACGCGTGGCATAGACCAAGTAGGGCAAGGGACGAGCGGATGCTGCCGCACGCTCGTTGGCCACAGGGCCTTGTCTTCAATGAACTGCGACGCGGTTGAGTGCGCCGCGTCAGAGCGTTCATCAACCCGCTCTGCGGCTATTGCTTAAAAGTGGCCGCTGCGTCGAGAACGATCGGCTGCCCGTGCGGCGTGCGCTTGGCCGCGGCTTCCCATGCGTGCTCCAGATCGTGGATCTGCGCTGGGGTGCCGATCTGTTTGGCGATGACGATGGCTTCCAGCGCGTTGAGCCAGTGTTGGTGGTAGGTGCTGCCGTCGTCCGGGTCTCCGCCAGCCTGCGCCCGTTTGATTTGTGCCGACAACACCTCAGCCCATTCGCTCCACTCGAACAAGCCGCGCTCGTGCAATTGCAGGGTCAAGGCAAACGCATGCGCCTGCCACGGTTCGGCAAACACGGTGCCGTCATCCTGAACGCTGGGCAGCGGCATGCCACTGCCACACAGCGCAGCCAAAGCTGTAGGCGTGACCGGCTGCGCGTCGCGAAGCCCCGGCTCAGGCGGCTTCAAGGTACGGCTCCCAGGCATCCACACTGACCTGCAAATTCGCATCCGCGGCGCCGCCCCACAATTCACGACCTTCGAACATCACGCCGTAGAGCCACTCCGGGCGCTGGTCGAACGGGGGCAGCGTGCCGCTCGCATGGCGATCGGCAAACACATGCGGGGCGTGCACGCGCTTCACCGTGCCGACGTGGCCGCGCACATAGTGCGGCAGCCGCGTGTGGCCGGGCGGATGCACGTTGCGGGCGCGCACCCGGTCACCGGGCGCAAAGCGGGCAGGGGAGCCATTGTCAGGCCGGGTCGCCGGATTGCCGGCTGCAAGGCCAGCGGTGATTGCGGCGGCGTCGGGCACCCGCGGCAGGGCAATCGCAGGCGCGATGCTGTGGCCACCGGCCAGTTCCTCCGGTGTCACCATCCCGCGCGCCAGCAGCAGCTTGTCCAGCCCGCGCAGCCAGATCTGGTAGTAGGTCGAGTCCAGATAAACGGCCGGTGGCAGCGATTCGCGCGCGGCGCGGCTTTGGTCGATGTTCCAGGCGCCGGATGCACCGGCCGCCAGTGTCAACGCCAGCGCTCGTCGCTCCCAGGCAGCATGAAACAGCGGCTCGTCGGCTTCCGGTACGACCGGGCCGTAGCCCTGCATGCCGCCCATGTCATGCACCGAATTCATGCCGCACCGCCTGGTGCACGGGCGAACCCGGTGCCGATCATCGAGTCGCGTGTGACCAGCGCAGCCAGTTGTTCTTGCGTCAAGTCGTCGGTGCCGGCCGGGCGCATTGGAATCACCAGATAGCGCACCTCGGCGGTCGAATCCCAGACGCGAAACTGCACTGTGTCGGGCAGCGACACTCCGAAATCGGCCAGCACGCCGCGTGGGTTCATCACCGCTTTGGCGCGATAGGGCGCGCTCTTGTACCAGACCGGCGGCAACCCGAGCACCGGCCACGGATAGCAACTGCACAAGGTGCAGACGACCATATGATGCGTGTCGGAGGTGTTCTCCAATGCGACCATATGCTCGCCCTGGCGGCCTGTGAAACCCAGTTCGGCGATCGCGGCGGTTGCGTTGTCCAGCAGCCGAAGCCGGTAGGCAGAATCTGTCCACGCCCGAGCGACGACTTGGGCGCCGTTATGCGGCCCGATCTTCATTTCATAGGTCTCGATGATCCGGTCAAGCGCAGCCGGGTCCACGTAGCCTTTTTCCACCAGCAGCGTCTCGAGCGCACGCACGCGCAAATCCCATTCGCCCAGCTCGCTGTGGTCATGGTCATGGTCATGGTGTTCCTCATGTACCGAGGGAGGCATACCTGGAGTCTGGTTTGCAGATTTCATCGGCACATTGTCCAGCAGCAGACCGTGCTTCGGCAACTGTCACCACGGCTTGCCTGGGCCGCTCCCGCTGGACCTCGCGCAGTCCAGCCTGGTCTGCACGGCTTAGAATATTGGGTTCTCCGTCGGCAGCAGGCCATGCTCGCGAATCGCGTGCTGCAGCGCTTTTGCATCCCGCGCCTTCGCCCTCTGCCGTTGGTGGTTTTCGTTCAAAAGGTTTACGCCGTGTCCTTCATTTCTTCTGCCTACGCCCAGACCGCTCCTGCTGCTCCCGCTGGCGGTGACTTCATGTCTTCGATGACGAGCATGCTGCCACTGGTGCTGATGTTCGTCGTGTTGTATTTCGTGATGATCCGGCCGCAAATGAAAAAGCAGAAAGAGCATCGCGCGATGATCGAAGCGCTTGCCAAGGGCGACGAAGTGGTGGTCGCTGGCGGTATGCTGGCGCGCATCACGCGGCTCGGCGAGGGCTATTTGAATGCCGAGATCGCCAACAACGTGGAAATTCAGATCCAGCGCAGCGCGGTGGTGCAAGTACTGCCGAAAGGCACGATGGAGTCGCGTCAGCAACTGAACCGCACATGAACCGCTACCCGGTCTGGAAGTACGCGGTCATCCTGATCGCGCTGCTGATTGGGGCGATCTACACGCTGCCCAATTTCTTCGGTGAAGCGCCGGCGGTGCAGGTGTCTTCTGCGCGGACCGGTGTGCGCATCGACAGCGCAGTTGCAAAGAAGGCCGAAGAACTGCTGAAAGCCGCCGGTGTCGAGAGCACGGGTCTGACGTTTGACGAGAACTCGATCAAGGCGCGCTTTGCAACGCCGGATCTGCAGTTGAAGGCCAAGGACACGCTCGAGAAGGGGCTGAATGTCGACGCGGCCAACCCGTCGTACGTCGTTGCATTGAATCTGTTGTCGCGTTCACCCCGCTGGCTTGGCAGCCTGCGCGCCGAACCGATGTACCTCGGGCTCGATTTGCGCGGGGGCGTGCACTTCATGTTGCAGGTCGACATGCGCGCTGCCCTGACGCAGCGCACGGAGGCGCTCGCCGGCGACTTGCGCACGGCGTTGCGCGACAAAGGCATTCGGCACAGCGGCATCTCACGCAACAACCAGAGCGTCGAGATTCGCACACGCGACACGGCCACCTCGGAATCTGTGCGTCGGCTGATCCAGGATCAGTTCCCCGATCTGCAAACAGTGGAGTCGGCTGGTCCGGACGGCGAGCAGCGCCTGACTGCGACGATCAAGCCGGAAGCCGCGCGTCGCGTGCAGGAGCAAGCGCTCAAGCAGAACATCACGACGCTGCACAACCGCATCAATGAACTCGGTGTGGCCGAGCCGGTGATCCAGCAGCAGGGCCTGGACCGGATCGTGGTGCAACTGCCGGGTGTGCAGGACACGGCGAAGGCAAAAGACATCCTCGGCCGCACCGCAACGCTTGAAGTGCGGTTGGTTGACGAAGGCGCGGAAGCACGCGCAGCCGAAGCCAGCAACGGCCCGGCACCGTTCGGCACCGACAAGTTCCTCGACCGCAACGGCCAGCCGGTAATCGTGAAAAAGCAGGTGATTCTGACTGGCGAGAACCTGACCGACGCCCAGCCTGGCTTTGACAACCAGACACAGGAAGCGGCTGTGCACCTGTCGCTCGATGGCAAAGGGTCACGCATCTTTCGCGACGTGACGCGGGAGAACATCGGCAAACGCATGGCGATTTTGCTGTTCGAAAAGGGCAAGGGCGAAGTGGTCACCGCACCGGTGATTCGCAGCGAAATCGGCGGTGGGCGGGTCCAGATCTCGGGCCGCATGACGACGACGGAAGCCGCCGACACCGCGCTGTTGCTGCGCGCCGGTTCGCTTGCCGCGCCGATGGAAATCATCGAAGAACGCACGATCGGCCCGAGCCTCGGCGCAGAAAATATCCAGAAGGGCTTTGACAGCGTGACCTGGGGCTTTCTTGCGGTTGCCGCCTTCATGTGCGCCTACTACATGCTGTTCGGCGTGATCTCAAGCATTGCACTCGCGTTCAACTTGCTGCTGCTGGTGGCGGTATTGTCGATGTTGCAGGCGACACTGACCTTGCCCGGCATGGCAGCGATGGCGCTGGTGCTCGGCATGGCGATCGATGCCAACGTGCTGATCAACGAACGGGTGCGCGAAGAGTTGCGCAGTGGGGCTGCGCCGCAGGCCGCGATCCATGCGGGCTATGACCGCGCTTGGTCGACGATTCTGGACTCGAACGTGACGACCCTGATCGCAGGTATCGCGCTGCTGGCGTTCGGGTCCGGCCCGGTGCGCGGCTTCGCAGTGGTGCATGTGCTGGGCATCCTGACCAGCATGTTCTCAGCGGTATTTTTCTCGCGCGGCCTTGTCAACTTGTGGTATGGGCGCAGGAAGAAGCTCAGGACCGTGTCGATCGGCACCGTCTGGAAGCCGCCTGGTGGAGCCGTGGTTGCGTCGACCGGCACCGGTGGCGCATCGCTTGAATCACAGCATCACGGCGCCTGAGCCCTTCACGAGCGACTGACAGACAGATATGGAATTCTTCAAGATCCGGCGCGACATTCCGTTCATGCGGCATGCGCTCGTATTCAACGTGATCTCGTTTGCGACATTCGCATTGGCCGTTTTCTTCCTGTTTTCGCGTGGGCTGCACCTGTCGGTCGAATTCACCGGCGGTACCGTGATGCAGGTCAGCTATTCGCAGCCGGCCGATCTGCCGAAGCTGCGCACAGCCGTGGGCGAGCTTGGTTATAACGACGTACAGATTCAGAGCTTTGGCAATGCGCGCGACGTGCTGATCCGGCTGCCGGTGAGGAAAGGCGAGACCTCCACTGTGCAGAGCGAGCGTGTGATTGGCGCGTTGAAGGGGGTCGATGCGTCGGCCCGGCTCGACCGCACCGAATTCGTTGGCCCTCAGGTTGGCGACGAACTGGCCGCCGATGGGCTCAAGGCGCTCGCGTTCGTCGTGATCGGCATCATGCTGTACTTGGCGATGCGCTTCGAGTGGAAGTTTGCGGTCGCCGGCATCATCGCGAATCTGCACGACGTGGTGATCATCCTAGGCTTCTTCGCGTTCTTCCAGTGGGAGTTCTCGCTGCCGGTGCTGGCGGCGGTGCTGGCGGTGCTAGGCTACTCGGTGAACGAGTCGGTAGTGATCTTCGACCGGATCCGCGAGAATTTTCGCCGCTATCGCAAGTTGAATTCGATGCAAGTAATCGACAGTGCGATAACTCAGACCATCAGCCGCACTATCATCACGCACGGTTCAACCCAGGTCATGGTGTTGTCGATGTTTTTGTTCGGCGGTCCCACGTTGCATTACTTCGCGCTTGCGCTGACGATCGGCATTTTGTTCGGTATCTATTCTTCGGTTTTTGTCGCGGCGTCCATTGCCATGTGGCTCGGCATCAAGCGCGAAGACCTAATCAAGTCGCCGACCCGGCGCGACGACGGCGAAGACCCGAATGCCGGCGCCATGGTCTGAAGTACTGGCAGCCGAGTAGCTTGCCTGAAACCTGATGGCTACTCGCCCTTGGCAAACCGACGGCAGCCGGTCTTTGATGCCGCCAGCGCGCGAGCGGTTCTTGCAGGAAGTGCGGCAGGTGTTGCCGCCACTGGCCAAAAACGTGCAGGAGTTGCTGCAGCGCAGAGCGTCTGAAAGTGCTGCCAACGCGCGCGATGCACAAGACCGGCGTGATGCGTTCATGGCGTTTCAACAACGCCGTCAGGGGTGGCTTGAAGGGACGGTGCAAGGTTGGCAACGCAGCTTGCAAGCCGTGCCCGATGTCACAGGCCGCCAGCAACCAGCCGTCACTGCATTCGAGCTGATGGGTATGGATGTGATGGAAAATAGAATCATTGCATCACGCCTGTCGACCACATTGCTCGACAAGGTGTTCTCCGAATTTGAAGACTTACGCATTCGCGTTGAATATGTTGAGCAGCGCGAGCTGCCGTCAAAAGACGTATTGCGCCCGGAGGTGCTCGTGCAGTCACTGGTCGACAGCTGGATCGACAACGGTTTGCCACGTGACGATTTCCAGGTAGTCATCGAGCCTAGCCAGCATATCCTTGCCGAACGCATGATGCTTGGCTACCGCGCCAGCAATGCGTTGCTGGTCGCGCAGAACATTTTGCCGTCGATTGAACCGCAGCACCGCATGAAACGCGGCTTGATGGGGAGCGCTCTGTCACGTGGACAGGCTCCAGATCGGCCTGCGGCTGGCGCACCGCAGTCCCCGGCCGCCCCACCACGTGAGGAATCCAGTCAGCCAGGTTCGCCCAGCAGCGGCAGAAACCACGCACCATCGAATTTTTCGGTTGAGGAGACGCGGCTCATGACCGCGGCCACGCCAATGGCGCGCGCCAAGATGCGTGCACAGGGGGTGCTCAGTGCGTTGAAGCGCGTGCTGGTCGGCCAAGTCTCAGACTTCGAGCGGACCCCCCGTCAGCAGCCATCGCCGGCGTTGGCCCAAGCGATCCGAGCCATCCCGGAACAGTCGGCTGCCGGCTTCGGCGGGGATGCGGACAACACGATCATTGAGGACTACAGTCCGGCCGGCGTGTCACGGGTGGCCAATGCGTTGCGCGCCCAGACGAGCGACTTGAAGAAAAAGGCCTCGACCGACAGCGAGAAAGCGACGATCGAGATCGTTGCGTTGATGTTCCAGAGCATCCTGGCCGAAGATCGCATCCCAACTTCGATTCGGGTGTGGTTCGCGCGACTGCAGCTGCCAGTGCTGCGCGTGGCGCTGGCGGAGCCGGATTTCTTCAACTCGACGAATCACCCGGCCCGCCAGTTGATCGACCGTATCGGCTCGTGCGTGATGGGGTTCGACGCTTCAGCGATTAACGGCACCGCGTTCGAGACCGAGATCAAGCGAATCGTGCAGGTGATCGAGCAGTACCCTGAGACCGGTGGCCGCGTGTTCCATCTTGTGCACGAGGAATTCAAGAAGTTCTTGTCTACCTACCTGACCGCGCAGGACGCCACGCAGCGCCTCGTCAGCGTTGCGCAGCAGATGGAGCAAAAAGAGACGCTTGCGATCCAGTACACGATCGAGATGCGCAACATGCTGAAAGACATTTCAGTGCCTGAGCCGATTCGGGACTTCATGTTCAAAGTCTGGGCTGAAGTGCTTGCGTTGGCGACCGTGCGGCGTGGGCCGCAGCACACCGAGACCATCGCGCTCAAGCAAGTCGCGCCTGAGCTGGTCTGGGCTGCCAGCGCGAAGCCGAGTCGCGCAGATCGGGCGCGTGTGATCCAGGAGCTGCCCCAATTGCTGCAACGGCTGCGTCAAGGCATGACCCTGCTCGGGTTGGCGACGCCGGCGCAGGACACGCAGCTCAAGGTCGTTAGTGACGCGCTGGCGGCTGCGTTTTTGTCAAAGGCCGAGCCGATTGCTGTTGTCCGGCTTGAAGCGATGGCCCAGCGACTTGCGCATCTGGAAGATTTTGTCACCGATGAAGGCCTAGGCGACCTGCCTATCAATGCCGACAACCTCGAGTTGATGCTCGGCATTGATGCAACGGCGCTGACGGTGATCGATGGAGGCGGTTCGTTGCCAGGAGAGGCGATGATTACCTGGGCATTGGAGCTGCAGCCTGGCCACTGGTTCTCGCTCGAGCACGGAGGCGCCGTATCTCCCGTTCAGTTCGTCTGGCGCAGCGAGCGCAAGCAGCTGTTCTTGTTCGCAGCGCGCAGTGGCGGCAGTTATCTGCTGCAGAGGCGTCGGGTCGCGGCGTTTTTGCAGGCCGGGCTGCTGCTGCCGCAGGAGGAAGAGGCGTTGTCGGTGCGTGCCACGCGCACCGCGATTGCAAAGCTCGATGCCGATCCGGAGCGTTTGCTGAATTAGGCTTACCCCCAGCCTCCGCTCCCTTCGGTCGACTTTCGGCTTTTCCTGCCGGGGCAGTGCCTTCGGCCCGGCGAAGCCGGCTCCGTGGCCCTTGCTGGAATTGGCCTCGTCTGTTTTTGCAGCCAACCGGACGATTCGGTGTCGCAAGTGATTGGGATTGAGCCGTGAGGCCTCAATGGCAGCGCATGCGGTCGAACCTAGTCTGATCAGGCCGCACCGATGCGCTGAAACCGGCCGCCGGGCATGCGGGCCACGAAGCCTTCCAGCTCCAGCTCGAGCAGCTGAACCTGGAGGCTCGCGATATCGATTCCCGTGCGGTCCACCAGTGCATCGAGTCCGACGGGATCGAATCCTAATTGCGCGAGCAGGGGATGCACGTCTTGTGGCTGGGCGGCCTTGTCGACATTCGGCAAGGCAGGGGACGCTTCGCCCGCCCACGGCAGCCGCAACTCTTCAAGCACATCCTGACCTGTTTCGACAAGCTTTGCGCCCTGCTTGAGCAGCCAGTGGCAGCCGCGCGACTGAGGCGCGTGGATCGAGCCGGGAATGGCAAACACGTCCTTGCCTTGTTCGCTGGCCATGCGCGCCGTGATCAGCGAACCCGATTGCAACGCCGCTTCCACCACCAGCACGCCCTGGCTCAAGCCTGCGATGAGCCGGTTGCGACGCGGAAAATTCGCCGCGATTGCCGGCGTACCCAAGGGGTATTCACTGACCAGCAGCCCGCGCCCTGCAATCCGATGGGCAAGCGCCAGATGTCGCTTCGGGTAGACCCGGTCGAGCCCGGTGCCGACCACCGCGATCGTCGGTACGTGGCCGCTGGCGGCCCACGCTTCGGTCGAACCGTCGAGTGCGCCTTCATGCGCTGCGGCATCAATGCCAAGGGCAAGCCCGGACACCACGGTCAAGCCAGCTTGAGAGAAAAATTTGCCGAATGCGTGCGCGTTGGATGCGCCCTGCGGGGTCGGGTTGCGGCTGCCAACGATCCCGATGCTGCGGGCTGTCTGCCAGGGCCCATCGGGCACGGCGTGCAACGCCTCGCCCATCAGATAGAGCATCAGCGGCGGGTCTTCGGTCGCGAGCAGGGCCGCTGGATAGCCGGGGTCGCCCAGCGTCACGATAGCGCGGGGTGCAGGTGGGGCCGCACAAGGGTTCAGCCAGTGCTGTGTGGCTTCCAGCTGCGTCTCGAACCCCTCTGGCAGCACCGCCAGCGCGCTGGCCTGCGTCGCCGTGACGCATGAGCGCAAGGCGCTCGCCGATAGATGGAAGATTGCCTGCGGCAAGCCGAATCGGGCCAGCAGCCGACGCGCGGTCTCGTTGCCAACGCTGGGCGTCAGTGACAGCCGCAACCAGCTCGACAGTTCAGCATCTTGCATAAGTGACTATTGTCTGCGAGCGCGGTGCCTCACACCCCGCTGCCTTCCTTCACGCTTACGCGCTGTCTACAGCCTGCAAATTTGGTATGACCCCATTCCAGCAGGGGCCGCGGCGCTGCACCGTCCAAACCGCAGCTGCCGCCTCCGGTAGGAGAAGCCGATAGCCGACCGCAGGCAACGTTGTGCTGCGGGTGAGCTCTAGTTCGGGTTTGCGATGCGGTCGCCGACCTTCACCCCCGAGACGGTTTGTACGATAAGCGCATAGGAAACTCGCTCGAACGGCCGAAACACCATCAGCAGGCCGTTGCGTTCGTCCGGCAGACGCATCAACGGACGGCTTGTCAGTGTCTTGTCGGCCACCACGCCGCCGTTGCTCAGGATCGCCAGCACGTGGCCGCTCTCAATGCCGTCGCGGGTGCCTCGGTTGATGGTGACCACCTGGTTTTGTGCGGCGTTCACGACCGCGCTGCCGTAGACCGAGACGATCCGGCCACCGTCCATCGGTAGCGCCGGCGCGTGCGGCACGTAGCTGGTCAGCTGCCTCGGCGGCTCCGGTAGCAGTCGATCGCCAATGCGCATCTCTTCTTTTGCCGCCACGATATCGAGCGTCGCAGGCACGATCGCAAAGCGGGCTGCCTCATCGGTTACCACGGAATCGACCGTGCCTTCACCGCGCACCAACCGCGCACGACCCAGGTAATGCGCCTCGAAGCCAAGAATCTCGCCGGTGCCCGGGTCTTTCAGCGGCGTGGCCTGACGAAACAGGCGCCAGTCGCGTGGCTCGCCTGGCGCCACCGACAGCGGCAGCAGTTCGTTGCTGCTGCGGCCGTAGGCCCGGTCGCCGCGCGCCAGCAGCACGCGCTCGCCCTGGGCTGCAACCAGTCGGGGTGCAAAGTTGAAGGTGGCCTCGTCGACCACCAGCGGCTCGGCCAAAAACGGCTCGATCAGGTGCGCTTTCAACATCGGCAGCGCGCTGTCGCCCAGCGCGTCGTAGCGCAGGGTAGGCGACATACGCACCACCGGCACGTCTTCCCGATTCAGGCCCCCACGTAGCACCGGCCCTTTGCCAAAGCGCAGTCGCGCGCGGCCGTCGGCTCGCTCGAGCACCAGATCCTGGCCCGGATAGATCAGGTGCGGATTGCGCACCTGGGCCATGTTCATGCCCCACAGTTGCGGCCAGCGCCACGGGTTGGTCAAAAAGATTTTCGAGATGTCCCACAACGTGTCGCCGCGGCGCACGGTGTAGAACTCGGGCGCGTCGGTCTTCAGATCGCTCAACAGCACACCGCTGTCGGCCACTTGCTCGGCGGCGGCCCGCTGCGCAGGCGTCACCGGCAGTGCTTGTGCTGCGGCGGTGGCAACGCTGCCCAGCAGCGCGATTGCGGCCAGTACGCTGCCCACTGCGCATGGGCTCAGGCGCAACGCCGACTTGCCGCTGTCGCCGTGCACGCCGTGGTGAGACTCTTGCATCGAAACCCCTTTTGTCGGCCACTGGCCACGCTTGGAACAGAAATCCGCCGACGCCGTGCTTACATGCACTGCGCTTGAGCCGATCGAATCACGCCAACCTTGCTGATGAGAAAACGCTCCGGGGATTCTGCTGGCCGCATCTGGCCTGAGACTGCGGGCATCGCAAAGCGGCAACGCGAGAGCGTGGAAAAATGGCGAAAATACGTGCCTCGCTGCGCATCGCGCTCAATCTTTTTCTGCCATGGCTTTGCTTCCGATCCTCCAGTTTCCCGATCCCCGCCTGCACACCGTGGCCCGTTCGTTCGCCCCTACGATCGATGGACGTGCGCGCACGTTGATTGCGGACCTGCTCGAGACGATGTACGACGCGAAAGGCATTGGCCTGGCTGCTACGCAGGTCGACGTGCATGAGCGGCTCGTCGTGATCGACGTATCCGAGACGCGCGACCAGCCGCTGGTGCTGATCAACCCGGAGATCGTCTGGGCCAGCACAGAGACCACGCTGAATGAAGAGGGCTGCTTGTCGGTGCCCGGCATCTACGATGGTGTCGAGCGTGCCGATGCGGTTCAGGTGCGCGCACTCGACGCCGACGGAAGACAACGCACGATCGAGGCCGAAGGCCTGCTGGCGGTCTGCATCCAGCACGAGATGGATCATCTGCTCGGCAAGGTGTTCGTCGAGTATTTGTCGCCGCTCAAGCGCAACCGCATCAAGACCCGGCTCGTGAAGGCGCGGCGCGAAGCGGAGAAGGTCTGATGCGTTCCCTGCACTGCTCCCTGCACCGTGCGCTGTCCCTCGGCCTGATCATTGCGCTGCTGGATGGCTGTGCGATGAACCCATTCTTTCGGCCGCAAGTCGGCATGTCGCGTGCCGAGGTGATCGGCGGCATGGGCCCGCCGACTGCCGTGGTTGCGTTGGGCGGTGGCGCAGAGCGCCTGCAGTATTCGCAGCAGCCGCAAGGTCAGTACGTGACGATGGTCGATCTCGACGCCGTCGGCCGGGTGCAAGCTGCCGAGCAGGTGATGGACGAAGCCCATTTCGCACGCATCGAACTCGACCGCTGGACCCGAAGCGACATTGAACGTGCATTCGGCCCACCGGGACGCGTCGATCACGTCGCGAGCTGGCGTGGTGACATCTGGCAGTACCGCTGGCGCCAGGGCCTGATCGACAAGTACTTCTGGGTATTTCTCGATCCGGCCGGCGTGGTACGCCAAGCGTATTCGGGCACGCAGTACGAGGATGCGCCCGGTGAGACGGACGGCTCCGGGCTGCCCTGACAGCGCGCGGCTTCGTTCTCCAGTCCATGCGCTTGATCTTTGCCGGCACGCCGGAATTTGCCCGCATTGCGCTGGCTGCCCTGCATGCAGCGGGTCACACCATTGCGCTGGTGCTGACCCAGCCAGACCGTGCAGCAGGCCGCGGCCTGAAGCTGCAGCCGTCGGCTGTCAAACAGTTTGCAGTTGCCCATGAGTTGCCGATTGCGCAACCGCGCGGCTTGCGGCTGGATGGTCGAAACGCCGAAGACGCTGCGGCAGCCTGGGCTGCCATCCAGGCAGTCCAGGCAGAAGTGATGGTGGTCGCGGCTTACGGGCTGATCCTGCCGCAGCACGTGCTGGACGCGCCCGAACGTGGTTGCCTGAACATTCACGCTTCGCTGCTGCCGCGCTGGCGTGGCGCCGCGCCGATCCACCGCGCGGTCGAGGCCGGTGATTCGGAAACCGGCATCGCGATCATGCAGATGGACGCCGGGTTGGATACTGGCGACGTGCTGCTCGAGCAGAAGCTGCCCATTCTGCCGACCGATACCGCGGGGTCACTGCACGACCAGCTGGCTGCGTGCGGCGGTGCATTGATCGTGCAGGCGCTGGCCGAGCTCGGCGTCCTGGTGCCGCGTCCGCAGCCAGCTGCGGGCATCACTTATGCAACCAAGATCGACAAGCGCGAAGCCGCGGTTGATTGGTCACAGGGCGCCGCGCAGATCGAGCGGCGCATCCGCGCGTTCGATCCGCAGCCCGGCGCAGCCACCCAGCTTGGCGAAGTGCCACTCAAACTCTGGCGCGCGCGGGTTGGATTGGGCGATCCCACGTCGCACGACATCGCACAAGGCATCCTGCCCGGCACCGTGTTGAGCGCCGATGCACATGGCATTTGCGTGGCCTGCGGCGCGGCATCCGCGCACACGCAACCCAGTGTGCTGTGCATCACCGAGTTGCAGCGCTCGGGCGGCAAGCGGCTGGCAGCGGCCGACTTCCTGCGCGGCGTCGCGATCGAGCCAGGTGCGATGCTGGGGCTGCTGCAGCCGTTGTCGTCTAATGACGATCCGGCCTGACGAGGGCTGCCAGCCCAACAGTTGCCCGCGTGTTCTTCGCTCGTTCCCGCTACGCCCATTCGGACTTCCGGCGCGGAATCAGCAACGCCTGGAGTCAGGTGCCCGGCATTGCCGCCTGGGGGCTGATGACCGGGGTGGCGATGGTGCAGTCGGGCTTGAGCGTTCTTGAATCGACGTTGATGACCTTGCTGGTGTTTGCTGGCAGTTCGCAACTGGCTGCGATCCCGCTGCTGGCTGCAGGTGCGCCGGCCTGGGTGATATTGGCAACCAGCTTCTGCGTGAACCTGCGCTTTGTGGTGTTCAGCCTGCACCTGCGGTCCTACCTGATGCATCTGCCGCGCTGGCAACGACTGGTCAGCGGCTACCTGACGGCGGACCTCAGTTATGTGGCGTTGGTCCAGGCCTTTCCAAAGCCGGCCGCGGATTCGGCCGGTCAGCACGCGCAGGATGCCTATCTGGCAGGCAACAGCGGATTGCTCTGGGCAGCCTGGGTCGTGGCAAGCCTCACGGGCGTGGTTGCTGCCAACCAAGTGCCGACGCGCTGGGGGCTGGGTTTTGCGGGCATCCTGACGCTGCTGGGCATCCTGTGTTCGCTCGCCACCACCCGCCTGCGGATCGTGGCAGCCGCGGTTGCAGGGGCTGCGGCAGTAGCTGCGTTTGCGTTGCCGTTCAAGCTCAACATCGTGGTGGCGATCGCGGCGGCCGTGTTGCTGTGCCTGGGGTTGGAGCAGCGTCTGCTGAAACCCGTCGGGCGGTCCGTTTGAACAGCGACCCTTTCGCGTTTGGTGTGACCGACGGCTGGACGCTTGGCGTGATTGTCGGCATGGCCTGCATCACCGTGCTGGCGCGCTGTTTTTTCTTCCTCCTGGACAAACCCTGGCGCCTGCCGCACTGGGCCCTGCGCGGCCTGCAATACGCACCGATCGCGGCGTTGTCGGCGGTCGTGATCCCGGAGATCGTGTTGAACAACGGCGCGCTGATCGATGGCTTGCGCGACGCGCGGTTGTTCGCGGCGGCGGCTGGCGTCGCTGCGTTCTGCTGGAAGCGAAACGTGCTGGCAACGATTCTGATGGGATTGGCGGTCTATCTGCCGCTGCGCCTGGGGCTGGGTTGGTAGCCTGATTCGGGTCCGCACCCATCTCGAAGGGACCTCGAAACCAAACTGCTCGAGGCGCAGTTGCAGTCAGCGCGAGCCACCCGAATCCCGCAACCAGAGCGCGTTGCAGCGCTGCGGCATCACCACCTCAGGTGCCTTGCCACTGCGCCGTCGGCTGCTTGCAACATAATTCCTCGCCATGAACGACATCCTCCGCTTCACCGACCTTTGTGCACAAGGCAAAGCCAACGGCCAACGCGTGCTCATCCGCGCCGATCTGAACGTGCCACAAGACGACACCGGCCGCATCACCGACGACACGCGCATCCGCGCCTCGTTGCCTTGCATCGAGTTGGCGCTTCAGGCAGGCGCCGCGGTGATGGTCACGTCGCATCTTGGGCGGCCGAAGGAAGGCGAATTCAAGCCAGCGGATTCGCTCGCGCCGGTGGCCGAGCGGTTGGCCGAATTGCTGCAGCGCCCGGTGCCGCTGCTGGCCGATTGGGTCGACGGCGTGCAGGTGGCTGCAGGCGACATCGTGCTGCTGGAAAACTGCCGGCTCAACGTGGGCGAGAAGAAGAATGACGAAACGTTGGCGAAGAAGATGGCCGCGCTTTGCGACATCTTTGTAAACGACGCGTTCGGCACCGCACACCGCGCCGAAGGCACCACGTACGGCATCGCACAGTTCGCGCCAATTGCTGCCGCCGGGCCGCTGCTGGCGCGCGAGATCGATGCGATCGGCCGCGCCCTGGCCGAACCAAAGCGTCCACTGATCGCCATCGTGGCGGGCTCCAAGGTCAGCACCAAGCTCACCATCCTGCAAAGCCTTGCGGCAAAAGTCGACGGGCTGATCGTCGGCGGTGGCATCGCCAACACGTTTTTGCTCGCTGCGGGATTTCCGATTGGCAAATCCCTTGCGGAAGCCGATCTGGTGGAGAAAGCGCGCGCCGTGATCGAAGCGATGCAGGCGCGTGGCTCGCAGGTGCCAATCCCAACCGACGTGGTTTGCGCGAAAAGCTTTGCGGCGGATGCAGAAGCCACCATAAAACCGGTGGCCGAGGTGGCAGACGACGACCTGATTCTGGACATTGGCCCGGCCACGGCGGCGCGGCTTGCGGCCCAACTCAGGTCCGCTGGCACGATCGTCTGGAACGGGCCGGTCGGCGTGTTCGAATTTGAATCGTTCTCACATGGGACGGAAGTGATCGCCCACGCGATCGCCGACTCGCCCGCGTTCAGCATCGCGGGCGGCGGTGACACGCTGGCGGCGATCGCCAAGTACGGGATCGAAGCGCAGATCGACTACATCTCGACCGGTGGCGGCGCGTTCCTCGAGATTCTCGAAGGCAAGCGATTGCCGGCGTTTGAAATCCTGCAGAAGCGTGCAACTGAAACGGTTTGATTTGCTACTATTATGATAGCTGATAAGGATTATCCAGTCTGCGCATATGCCCATTGTGATGCATAAACCATCGCGTCGACGACGGCTGCTGGGGCTGGCGCCGCTGGTCGCTGCCGTGAGTGCCTGCGCACCAATCAAGCTGCTGGACAGCGTGGTGCCACGTGACACGTACACGCTTGAATCGGGCATCGCTTATGGCAGCGAGGCGCGCCAGCTGCTCGACGTCTATCGGCCCTTGGCGCGGGCCGTGCCGGCCATTAGCACGCGCCCGCTGGTTGTCTTCTTTTACGGCGGCGCCTGGAGCTATGGCGACCGCGGCGACTTCCGCTTCGTCGCCGAAGCACTGGCCGCGCGCGGGGCGGTCGTCGTGCTGCCCGACTACCGACTGTCTCCGGCGGTCCGCTATCCGGTGTTTGTCGAAGACAGCGCACGCGCGACCCAATGGGCGCTGGAGCACGCGGTGCAGCTTGGTGCCGATCCGAAGCGCGTTTACGTCATGGGCCACAGCTCAGGCGCCTACAACGCGGCGATGGTCGCACTCGATGCCCGCTGGCTGCGTCAGGTAGGGGCCAGCCCGAGCCAGCTTGCCGGCTGGATCGGCTTGGCCGGCCCCTACGACTTTCTGCCGATCCACGATCGGCAAGCGCAGGTCGCGTTCGACTGGCCCGACACATCAGCCGATTCCCAACCGATCGCGCACGTGTCGGCCGCCTCGCCGCCGGCGTTGCTGCTCGCAGGCAGCGATGACGACACAGTCAACCCCCAGCGCAACTCCGTCCAGATGGCCGAGCGGCTGCGCGCAGCAGGCGTGCCCGTGCAGATGCAACTGTTCGACGACCTTGGCCACGTCGGCCTGATCGCCGAGGTAGCGGCACCGCTGCGCTGGCTCGGCGGGCCGGTGCTGCCCCCGGTGCTGCGCTTTATGGGGCTGGGGGCGTCAGTAGAATGAGCACCAGCCCGGTGCCCCCCAGAAGTGGGGGTGTGCCGCAGGCAGCCGTGCAAAGTGACTGCCCGCCTGGCAGTTGCTTGATGGCCTCGCGGACGCCAACTCAGAATTTTTCCAGGAGATCATCCATGCCACTCGTCTCGATGCGCCAATTGCTCGACCATGCCGCTGAAAACGGCTACGGCATCCCTGCATTCAACGTGAACAACCTTGAGCAGGTTCAAGCCGTGATGACGGCCGCCGACGAGGTCGGTGCACCGGTGATCCTGCAGGCCTCTGCCGGTGCGCGCAAGTACGCGGGCGAGCCGTTCATCAAGCATCTGATTCAGGCCGCGCTCGAATCGTGGCCGAACATTCCGCTGGTGATGCATCAGGATCATGGCCAGAGTCCGGACGTATGCCGCGGTGCGATCGATCTGGGTTTCAGCTCCGTCATGATGGACGGCAGCCTGGAGGCCGATGGCAAGACGATTGCGAGTTACGACTACAACGTCGAGGTGACGAAGAAGGTCGTCGAAATGGCGCATCAGCAGGGCGTCACGGTCGAGGGCGAACTGGGTTGCCTGGGCAGTCTGGAGACCATGCGCGGTGACAAGGAAGACGGCCACGGCACCGAGTCGACCATGACGCGCGAACAATTGCTGACCGATCCCGAACAGGCGGCCGACTTCGTCAAGCGCACCCAACTCGACGCGCTGGCCATTGCAATCGGCACCAGCCACGGCGCCTACAAGTTCAGCCGCAAACCAACCGGCGACATCCTCGCGATCGACCGCATCAAGGCGATCCACAAGCGCATCCCGAACACGCATCTGGTGATGCACGGATCGTCCTCGGTGCCGCAGGACCTGCTCGAGATCATCCGCAAATACGGCGGCGACATGAAGGAAACCTACGGCGTGCCGGTTGAGGAGATTCAGGAGGCAATCAAGTTCGGCGTGCGCAAGATCAACATCGACACCGACATCCGGCTGGCGATGACGGGCGCGATCCGCAAATACTTTGCCGAGCATCCGGACAAGTTCGATCCGCGGGATTATTTGAAGCCAGCGCGTGAAGCGGCCAAACAAATTGCCAAGCAGCGCTACGAGCAGTTTGGTTGCACGGGTCAGGCTGCCAAGATCAGACCGCAAAGCCTGCAAGTCATTGCCAAGAAGTACGCGGGTGGTGAGTTGGGGCAGGTCGTCAACTGACATGACCTAAAGCAGCGCAACGGAACCATTTTGTCATGACCTCTCGTTTTTCTGTGAATTCTTTCTGGCCCGCGCTGGGCTTGGCTGTGGCAACCGGTTTGGGCTGCAACGCAGCGATCGGCGCAGAGCCAGCTTCTGGTGCGGCGTCGGCGTCACCGGTGGCTGCGTCGCCAAGTTTGATGCCGAGCGCTGCAGCAGCTTCGTCGACCGCGACAGCGGCTTCCGCAGCGGTATCCACGGGTGCGGCTGCGTCGGCTGCGAGTGCATCGGCATCTGCGGCGACCATAGCCGCATCCGGCGTCAACATGCCGAAAACGCCTGCATCGGCCGCGTCTGCGGCAGGAGCCCCAAACGACCCAGCTAGCGCGCGTGCTGCATGCGCGGCGTTGAAAGGCTCGCTTGCAGAATCGGCCGCCGGTTTGAAGCTTGTTGGTGCGACAGTCGACTCAGCCACATTTGTGCAGTCCGGCAGCGCGGCAGCATGCACGCTTACTGGCAGCGCCACGCTGGCTGAAGCCGATGCAGCGCCGATCCGCTTTCAGGTCAGTGTGCCGAGCGACTGGAACCGGCATGCGATTCAATTGGTTGACGGCGTCGAAGCGGCGCATCCATTAGTTGACCCACAGGCTGCAGTGGCCGCCGGCTACATGAGCTACGGACTCGCTGGTGGCGGCAATGCAGCCAATAACGGCGAACGCTTGGCAGTCACCGTGGATGCGCGCGTGGTGGCGGCACAAAAAAAGCTTTATGAGGTGGCCCAGGAGTTAATGGCACGCCGCTTCGGCCGACTGTCCGACCGCGTTTATCTGGTAAGCGGCGCAGGCGATACCGCAGCCCTTGAACTCATCAAACGAAATCCCTACGATTACCGCGGCCTGCTGCTGGATGCGACCGGTCCGGTCGGGAGCGCGACCACGCGTAAGCTGGACGAGCCGACTCCGGCCGAAACGGCTACGCCGACGGTGTCGTTTGACGCAAAGTCAGCCGCGACGGCACTGGCCAGTTTCATTGGCGTGGGTGGGAAACTGCTGGTGTTGGCGCCTGCGAGCTTTCCCTCCACACTCCGCGGCTTTGGGCTACCCGAGCCGACCTTGCCGGTGCCTTCCGGTATTGCGGGTGAGGCGCCCGACACAGCTGTGCTGATGGCTTACCGCGATCTGTTCGAGCGTGCGGGCGAGCGTTATCTGCAAGCATCGGTCAAGCTCTATCCAATGCCACCCGGCGAGCCCCGTGCGGCTGAAAAAGAAAAAGTCGATTGGTTGCAAGTGCTGATCGATTTTGCGGAGAACGCCAAGACGCCGCCGGCGCTGGCAGAACTTCCGACGCGGCGCTGATCCGCGCGCAACGCGTGGGCCAGCGATTTTGATTGTCCCGCTGACTCGATCGACCTGGGCTGAACTCGACCGTGCTGCGCTGGCTTCGGCATTTTCATTGCGTTGGTGGTGTTGCTGTTCGTGGCTGAGCTGAGCTGGCCAATGCAGCGCGGGGTGGTGCAACCATAGACTGCGCTGCTCGTGCGCACGGCCGCTGCGCTGCTGCAGTTTTTGATCCTGGTGTGCTGGCCGATGGCAAGGTGTTGCGCCACGCGGCCAGGCGGCCACGGGCGCAGGCATCTCGATCGAGGCCGGCTACATCGTGCTGGTCGCGATTCAGATCGTCGGCGCTGCGTATCGGTTGGGGTTTTTTATGCGCCCGACGCTTGGCGCCGGTGCTCATCTGGCTTGCATTTGATCGCAAGCAGATGGCGACCGCGTTGGTGGACGGGGCGTTGTCGACCAGCCGTCGCATTTGACAACTGGTCAGCGAAACCCTCGCTCGAACTGAGTTTTAACCCGCAAGTTGGTCGGCTGGCCTTGTCTCGGGCGTGCCAGGCGGTGATTGCGGCCTCACACCTTAAGCTTATCTACCCCGGACGGCCCAACTCGACGCTGCGTCGTGCAGTCCGACTTCCACAGAGCTCTCGAAAGCGACCGAATCATGACCAAGACGCTGCACACCTCGTTTCTGCAAAGCCTGCCGTTGGCAGGACGTGGCAAAGTGCGCGACAACTACGCAGTCGGTGATGACCGGCTGCTGATGGTCGCAAGCGACCGCTTGAGCGCGTTCGATGTCGTAATGGCCGACCCGATTCCCGGCAAAGGTGAACTGCTGACGCACATGGCGCTGTTTTGGTTCGAGCAACTTGCCTCGATCTGCCCGAACCACCTGACGGGTGACGATCCGCAGAGCGTCGTCAGCGCGGCAGAAGCGCCCCAGATCGAGGGTCGCGCCATGTTGGTGAAGCGGCTGAAACCGTTGCCGATCGAGGCTGTCGTGCGCGGCTATCTGGCGGGCAGCGGCTGGCACGAATATCAGCAGTCGCAATCCGTCTGCGGCGTGGCGCTGCCGGCCGGCCTGACGAACGCGAGCCGACTTGAGGCGCCGATCTTCACGCCTGCAGCCAAAGCACCAGCCGGCGAGCACGATGAAAACATCACATTCGAGGCAGCGGTGGAACTGATCGGCGAGGGGCACGCGAACCGCGTGCGTGAATTAAGCCTCGCGCTGTACCGCGCCGCCTGCGAGATCGCCGAGCCGCGCGGCCTGATCATTGCCGATACCAAGTTTGAGTTCGGGCTGGACGAGGGCGGCAATGTCGTGCTGATGGATGAGGTGCTGACCCCCGACTCGTCGCGCTATTGGCCGGCTGAGCAGTACGAGGCCGCTGCGGCCGCTAGCCAGAACCCGCCAAGCTTCGACAAGCAGTTTGTGCGCGACTGGCTGCTCAGGCAACCCTGGGACAAGCAGCCGCCACCGCCAGCGCTGCCCGTCGATGTGATCGAGCAGACGGCGGCACGCTATCGCGAAGCACTGGAGCGTCTGGTGCGGGCAGCCGATTAGCGCGCCGTCCGGTGACGCTGGAGAGTGACGAGTCTCCTGATCATGTTGCGGCCGCGACGCGATAAACAACACCGCTTGCAAATAAGCCGTACGGCGGTGCGACGGCTCGAATACGATTCGGCGCAGGATCGCTCGGGTCCGCCGTGAGCAACAGCCGCCTTGGCGTCATGTACACGTGTCGATGAACGTTCGCTGGAACGTGGGCCGTGTGGATAGGTACCTGCAACCCATCCGATCAACGCTGAACTGTCTGCAGGGCTTTGCGCGAGAAACCGACTCGATTCGGCGAGCTGCCTTGTCGAGCGTCTCTCAGAGCCGGGCCGTATCAGTCGACCTGAGAAAGGCGAGTTACCAGCAGCTTGCAACGGACGGTGGTACTGCTTCTTGTCGTCGCTGAAGCGCACGGCAAGATGCCTTGGTGGGTTGAGCTGCTGACTGGTGGTGGCTCGGACAGACCTCAATGTGTTGTCTGACACGACCTGCAGGGCCCAGAGACAATGGCCGAGTTCATGATCGCCTGTTGTCCAGAACATAATAACGACGAAAGGAAGTGCCGCATGTCGGGTTCACCCCTGTATTTTGCCGAACAGCCCACGAGGGAAGAAGTCGACGCCACGAAGGGTGCGCGGGTGCTGAACTTCGGCACCAACTGGTGCGGGTTTTGCCGTGCGTCGTGGCCGCATGTGCAGCAAGCGCTGCAGGACCACATCGAACCGGTCGAGCACCAGATGGTTGAGGACGGCAGCGGACGCAAGTTGGGTCGCTCGTTCGGCGTCAAGCTGTGGCCGACGCTGATCTTTTTGCGCGATGGGGTTGAGGTTGCTCGGCTGGTGCGGCCCGCCGACGCCGCATCGGTCGCCGAGGCACTGTCGCAATTGCAAGGCTGATGTTCCCAGCAATCACCCACAGCGATCTGGTTGCGGGCGCAACTGCGAGAAATCCTGAGCCCGCTTCCAGGCACCGGCATGGCGCTTTAAAGCAAGGCAGAAAAAGTGTGAAGCGGGCCGATAAGCCGGATTCTGTGCAGCGCATCATTCTTGCGAATGGCGCGCCGTGACCGCCATCAATCTGGGCCGCTGGTTGCCCGAGCGGCTCGATGCCACCTACCCGCCAGCATCAGCGGACCGCCTCATCGCTGGCCTATTTGGTGTTGCTGCGCGCAGAGATTGCCCGTTTCACCCGAACTTAATCGGCTCGTCTCTGTTGCTCTGATCCTCACCTCACGGTGGAGAGGCGTTACCTCCTGCGCTGTCCTATGCAGTCCGGACGTTCCTCCGGTGCGGTCTTTCAACCCAGCAGCTTCGCAGTAGAACTGAAAACTGCGGCCTTGGAAGGCATTGCACCGGCGGCGGTCTGGCCCACTTCACGCCGGGGATTATCGACTGTTTGTCGGATAGGTACGCGGTTTGCTGTCAGAACTTCTCTGACACGAACACCGGCTGAAATTCCGGGATGAACCTGCTTGAGCGGCGCACCGCCGCGCCACCCCCTGCATTGCCTTTCCTCATGACCGATGCGCGCCATCAGGTGGTTGTCTGCTTTGACCGCATGGGCGTCGTATTGGCCCCGGCGAGCGGGCACGCCCAGACTTTGCGATCACCGATCGATGCACAGCCGTTAGCGGAACTGTGCATGACGAGCGAAGTGGATCGAGGCCGTTCACTGCAGGCACTGCAGCGGGTCCAGCCGCGTTGGGCAGCGATGCCGGCGCCACGTCGCGGCCACATGCTTCGAATTTTTGCCGAACGGCTGTGCGTGCACCAAGCAGCGTTTGCGCAATTGGTGACCTTGGAGACCGGCAAGGTCACGGCCGAGGCGACTGGCGAGGTGCAGGAGATGATTGACTTGTGCGACTCCGGCGTCGGCCTGTCGCACCAACTGCGCCGTGCGTTCATCCATTCGAGTGTCTATGGGGCGCTGGTCGCGCGTTTGAAATCGACCTATGCCAACTTGCACATCGGCCATCCAGCTGAGAACGGGACTCAGGTGGGCCCATTGATCGACGACACGGCCTATGACGCCATGGCCTCGGCGCTGGCCGACTGTGCACAACGCGGCAACCGCATCACGGGCGGCGAACGGATGAATGCGGATCTGTTGCCGCGCGCCTATTACGTGCGTCCAGCGTTGGTCGAAACCGAGCGGCAGCACGAGACGATGAGGGCCGAGACGTTTGCACCGATCCTGTACCTGCAACGCGTGGACGACCTGGATGAGGCCATTGTGCTCAAGAACGTGGTTGCGCAAGGGCTGTTTTCCTGCATCTTCACCGATTCGCTGCAGGAGGCTGAGCGTTTCACATCGTTGGCTGGCAGCAACTGCGCGATTGCGAACGTCAATGTCGGCCCCGCCGGCGCTGCGATTGGTGCCGCGTTGGGCGGTGAAAAAGGCATTCGCGCCAGCCGCGAAGCCGGCGCGGACGCGTGGAAGAACTACCTGCGGCGCGCGACAAACACCGTGAACCTCAGCACCGATGTGCCGCTGGCCCAGGAAATGAAGCTCGCTCTTTAGCTTCCAAACGCGCGTGGGATCGGTTGCTACGCATGCGACTAGGTCGTGTTAACACTTATTGCCAATGCAACGTCTGGACCCGATACTTGGGCCATGCAATTGACCTTTGAACAATTCGAGCAGATCAAAGACTCGTTGCCGCGCCAGCGCGGCAACGTGAGCCTGGACAACCTGCAGGT
>JBBPYC010000023.1:0-51906 GCA_038200275.1 Burkholderiales bacterium | reverse complement strand
GTTGTGGAGACGCCAGTGCACCTGGGCGGGAAAACTATGTACAGCTGCTCACGGCAGAGACCGCAGGTTGCCCGCGTCGTTGCTCATCGATTGCCATCCCGCCGACTGCAACTACGCATAGTTGAGTGCTATGCATAGGGGTCGGGAGTGCCAGCTCGCTTCCGGCAGGAGCAGCCGCTGGCTGTGACCGGCTTCCTGTTGACAATTTCGCATCCCGCCGACCAACAGCGAAAGTCAGGTTCAAAGGGAAGCGGACACTTGACCTGGAAGACGGCCAAAGCCAGGCATCGACTGCTGCCGCCGTCCACGTTGGCCAAGTCAGATGTCCGCAACAGACTCGCCCCCACTCATCCCGCCCCCAACGGCAACGCCGTCGTGTACTTCAACCGCTCCATCGCAAAGCTCGAACTCACATCCGACAGGCGCACCTTACGGATCAGGCGTTGATAGAAGTCGTCGTACGCTGCGATGTCACGCACCACCACGCGCATCAGGTAGTCGATCTCGCCGCTCATGCGGTAGAGCTCGACGACTTCGTCGAACGCGGTGACAGCTTGCGCGAAGGTGGCAAGCCAATTCGCGTCGTGCTCGGCCGTTTTCACCGCGACGAACACGTCGACACCGAGGTTGAGCTGCGCACGGTCCAGCAACGCCACGCGCCGTGTGATCACGCCGCGTTCTTCGAGCCGTTGGATGCGGCGCCAGCATGGCGTGGTGGACAGGCCCACCTGGCTGGCGATGTCGGTGACGGACACATCGGCATCGCGCTGCAGCAGCGACAGGATTTTGCGGTCGATCGAGTCCATAAGAAAAATATTTTCCCAAAGGATGATGTAACTGGCATCGTATTCCGCCGATGCCCGATAAAGCAACCAAATTTGAACGCACTTTGCGCAGCGGTCGCAATACGATTGCTCCATCAACTTGTTCAGGCAGCAAACCATGTCCAAAACACAGCTCCACTTGGCGTCCGTCAACGAAACCTATTTCCAGCACTGGGTGCGCGCAGCCAGCTTCGGGGCGCGCATGGTCGGCAGCGGTCTGGCCTGCATCGCGCATGCGACGTTTCCTGCGTTGTTCGAGCACACCGGCAGCAACACGATCCGCCGGCTGCATGAATCGATGGTGACGCACCGGGTAGTGAACACGGACATGAAGACGAACCGGTTGGCCTGAGCGATCCGCAGACAGACAGGTTGGCTGACAGACCGGCTGGTTATCCACGTCGGTCGCTGCAGCCATGGCGTGGTCCTTGCGTGACGTCTACAAAAGTGCCTGCTTTGCAGCGCATGCACTACGATGCTTCGGTACAAGTCGCCACCCATGCAAAGGATCGCCTTATGACTGTTAATCCGTTCGCCCGCTTCGGGCGACGCTTCATCGCCATCGTTCTAGCCGCGGGCTTAGCTGCCAGCGCAAACGTCGCCTTCGCCAGCAAGAAAGACAACACCGTCCGCTTCGCCTACGACCAGGCGCCGGAAAGCGTGGACCCTTACTTCAACAATGTGCGCATCGGCGTGATCATCGGTGCCAATGTGTGGGACACGCTGGTCTATCGTGATGCCACCACCAATGAATACAGCGGCAACCTGGCCAAGAGCTGGAAGCAGATCGACGAACGCACGATCGAGTTTCAACTGCGCGAGGGCATCAAATTCCACAACGGCGAGCCGTTTGATGCGGATTCTGTGGTCTACACGCTGAACTTTGTGGCCGACTCGGCGAATGCCGTGACTACGCAGGCCAACGTCAACTGGATTGAGAAGGCGACCAAGATCTCGCCTTACGTGGTGCGCGTGACGACGAAGAAAGTCTTCCCGGCGGCCATCGAATATCTGGCCGGCCCGGTCGTGATTCATCCGGCCAAGTACTATGCTGAAGTGGGCCCAAAGGGCATGAACGCGAAGCCGGTGGGCACCGGGCCGTTCAAGGTGACGGCCTACGCCCCCGGCAAGTCGATCACGCTGGAGCGCAACGCCGACTACTTCAAGGACTCGCCCAAAGGCACGCCGAAGATCGACAAGCTCGAGGTGCGCTTCATCCCGGACCGCCAGACCCAGATGGCCGAAGCGCTGGCCGGCGGCACCGACTTCATCATGCACGTGCCGAAGGACCAGGCCGACCAAGCCGGCAAGGTGCCGCACCTGCAGGTGGTCAGTGGGGAGACGATGCGCATCGCCTTCATGCAGTTCAATTCGCAGGAAAACACGCCCGCGCCGCCCCTGAAAGACATTCGCGTGCGCCAGGCGATCTCTCATGCGATCGACCGGCCGGGCATTGTGAAGAACATTGTTGGTTCTGGTTCGCGCGTGCTGAATACGCAGTGTTTCTCGTCGCAGTTCGGCTGCACCGACGAGGGTGCGACGCGCTATGCGTATGACCCGGCGCTGGCCAAGAAGCTGCTGGCCGAAGCCGGCTTTGCGGATGGTTTCGACATTGAGCTGTATGCGTACCGTGAGCGCAACCAGACCGAAGCGATGATCAACAACCTACGTGCGGTCGGCATCCGCGCCAAGCTCAATTTCTCGCAGTACGCGGCCATGCGAGAAGCGGTGCGATCTGGCAAGGCGCCGATGACGCACCAAACCTGGGGCTCGTTCTCCGTCAATGACGTATCGGCCAGCACGCCGGTGTTCTTTACGTTCGAAGCCGACGACGTGACGCGCGATCCGGAAGTGCGCGACCTGCTGCAAAAGGGCAACAACACGGTCGAGCCGGCCGAGCGCAAGCAGGCTTACCAGCAGGCATTGAAGCGAATTGCTGACAACGCTTATTCGCTGCCGCTGTGGTCGCTCCCGGTCTACTACGTGGCCGCCAGGGACCTTGAATTTAAGGCTTATCCAGATGAGATGGTGCGCTTCTGGGAGATGCGCTGGAAGTGATGCGGCCGCGGGCTTGAGAAGCTGAATTGCGCCTGCGATGCATATCTACATCCTGAAGCGACTCGGGCTGGCGCTGTTGGTTGCGCTGGCGGTGTCGATGATCGCGTTCGGGCTGCTGCGCCTGTCCGGGGATCCTGCGATCGCGATCGCCGGTGAGGGCGCTACTCAGGCCGATATCGTGCTGATCCGCCAGACCTACGGCTTCGACCGGCCACTGCCGGTGCAATACGTTGAATGGTTGGGCCGCACGATGCAGGGCGATCTGGGTGAGTCGATCTACTTCAAGACACCCGCCGCGCCGCTGATCCTGTCCAAGCTGCAAACCACGCTGGTGCTGGGTCTGCTGTCATTGACATTCGCCCTGGTGGTGTCGATTCCGCTGGGTGTGCTGGCGGCGCTGTATCGCAACAGCTGGATCGACCGGCTGTGCCTGGGCCTTGCGGTGGTGGGGCAGGCGCTGCCGAACTTTTTCTTCGCGCTGCTGCTGATCATGCTTTTTGCGATCTCGCTGCGCTGGCTTCCCGTGTCAGGCAGCGACAGTTGGCAGAATTTCGTGATGCCAACCATCGCCTTGGGCTACTACGCAGCGCCGGCATTCATGCGGCTGATCCGCGCCGGCATGATCGAAGTGCTGGATGCCGACTACATTCGCACCGCACGTGCCAAGGGCCTCTCGGCCCGCACCGTGATTTTCAAGCATGCGCTGCGCAACGCGGTGGTGCCGGTGGTCGCGCTGACTGCCGTGCAGCTCGGCTATTTGCTGGGCGGTTCGGTCGTGATCGAGACGATTTTTGCGCTGGACGGCCTGGGCTATCTGGCCTACCAGAGCATCACGTTCAAGGACTTTCCGGTGATGCAGAGCATCGTGCTGCTGCTGTCGGTGATCTATGTGGTGCTGACGCTGGCGTCCGACGTAGCGAATGCGTGGCTGGACCCGCGTATCCGGGTGGCTTGAGTCGATGAGCTCTGTCACGCAGACAGCCACGCTGACCGCGGCCGACGCGCTCGCGGCCCAGCCGCTGGCGGCGCACGGCTGGTGGGCGCGCATCTGGCGCAACAAGGCGGTGCTGGTGGGCGGTGGCCTGCTATTGCTGATCGTGCTGGTCGCACTGTTCGCGCCCTGGTTGTCACCGCACGACCCTTACTTTCAAGACCTGACGCAGCGCACCGTGCCGCCGGTCTGGTACGACGCTGGCAGCTGGCTCCATCCGCTGGGCACCGATTCGCTCGGGCGCGACTATTTGTCGCGGTTGTTCTACGGTGCGCGCATCTCGCTGTTGATCGGCATCTCAGTCGCGCTGATCTCCGGGCTGATCGGCACCACCATGGGCATGCTGGCTGGTTACTTCGGGGGCACGACCGATCTGATCGTGAGTTTCCTGATCACGACACGTTTGTCGATGCCGGTCATCCTGGTGGCGCTGGCTACCGTGGCATTGCTGGGGGGCTCGCTCTGGGTAGTGATCATGGTGCTGGGCCTGCTCAAGTGGGACCGGTTCGCGGTGGTGATGCGCAGCGCCACGCAGCAGGTGCGCTCGCTCGACTACGTGGCCGCAGCCCAGGCCGCTGGCGCATCGACAGCGCGCGTGTTGCTCGGCGAGGTGCTGCCCAACGTGCTGCCCCACCTGATCGTCGTTGCCACGCTGGAGGCCGCCAGCGCGATCCTGTTGGAAGCCGCGTTGTCGTTTCTGGGCCTGGGGGTGCAGCCACCGTTGCCGTCGTGGGGCTTGATGATCTCTGAAGCCAAGGCATACATGTTCTTTTCGTTCTGGCTCATCGCCATTCCGGGCAGCGCGCTCGGCTTGCTGATCTTTGCGATCAATCTGGCGGGCGATGGTCTGCGCGATCTGCTGGCGCCGGAGGGCCGGGCTTGATCGTCGCTGAGACCCAGGCGCCACAGACCGGCGACGTCGTGCTCGACGTGCAGGGTCTCAGTGTGGACATCGCGACCTCCGCTGGCCCGCTGCACGCGGTGCGCGACGTGTCGTTCCAAGTGCGGCGCGGCGAGACGCTTTGCATCGTCGGCGAATCGGGTTGCGGCAAGTCGATCACGTCGCTTGCGCTGATGAGCTTGCTGCCGCGCGCAGCCACGCGCCGCGTGCGCCGGCTCGCGCTGGTCGGCGAGGACTTGGCGTCGGCTTCGCCCAAGCGCGTGAACGCGCTGCGCGGCGACCGCATGGCGATGATCTTTCAGGAGCCGATGACGGCGCTGAACCCGGCCTACACCATCGGCGACCAGTTGATGGAGCCCTATCGGCATCACCGCCGCGCCACCCCGGCCGATGCCCGAAGCCGCGCGATCGAACTGCTCGGCAAGGTCGGCATCGCGTCCGCTGCAGAGCGTCTCAGCCAGTACCCGCATCAACTGTCCGGCGGCCTGCGCCAGCGCGTGATGATCGCGATGGCGCTGATGTGCGGGCCCGAACTGCTGATTGCCGACGAGCCCAGCACCGCGCTGGACGTGACGATCCAGGCGCAGATCCTGCGGCTGCTGGCCGATCTGCAGCAGGAGCTCGGCATCGCGATGATGCTGATCACGCATGACCTCGGCGTGGTGGCGCGTATTGCGCATCGCGTGGCCGTGATGTATGCAGGCCAGATCGTCGAAGAGGGCACAGCTGAGCAGTTGTTCGCCACACCCCGGCACCCCTACACACGCGGGTTGTTGAGCTGTATCCCGGTGCCCGGCCGCACCGTGCCCGGCGGCCGGCTCGGCACCATCGCGGGCACCGTGCCATCGTTGATCGGCGAGTTTCATGGCTGCGGCTTTCGTGGCCGCTGCCCCTATGCGCAGCCGCAGTGTGAGCAGACGGTGCCGCAGCGAGAGGTGGCTGGGCACGGCTGGCGCTGTATCTTGGACGAAGTGTCAGCATGACCACGGCAAACCCGATCGATGGCGTGAGGGCAAGCGCTTCTACCGCGCGCGACGCTGCCTCCACCGGTGACAACGGTGAGACGCTGTTGCAGGCGCACGACCTTACGCGCGATTTCACCGTACGCGCCGGCCTGTTCAGTCCCAAGCGCACCTTGCATGCCGTAAATGGCGTGAGCCTGACACTGGCGCGCGGCGATGTACTCGGCATCGTCGGTGAATCGGGCTGCGGCAAGTCGACCATGGCGCGCCTGCTGCTCGGCCTCTTGCCACCCAGCAGCGGGCACATCACGCTGGCCGGCACCGATCTGCGCGTGCTCGACCGCAAGGCCCTGGCGCGGCGCGTGCAGCCAGTGTTTCAGGACCCGTACTCGTCGCTCAACCCACGTCGCGGCATCGCGTCGATCGTGTCATTGCCGCTCGAAGTGCACGGGCTGGGCAATGCAGCCGAGCGGCGCCGGCAATCGATCGAGATGCTGGACCGTGTCGGTCTGCCGGCGCGTTATGCAGACCACACGCCGGGCCAGTTGTCCGGCGGGCAGCGCCAGCGCGTTGCGATCGCGCGGGCGCTGGTGATGCGGCCCGAGATCGTGATCTGTGATGAGCCCACGTCTGCACTGGACGTATCGGTGCAGGCGCAGATCCTGAACCTGCTGATGGACCTGCAGCGTGAGTTCGGCCTGACCTATGTCTTCATCAGCCACAACCTCGCGGTGGTCGAGCACATCGCTACACAGGTTGCGGTGATGTATCTGGGCCAGGTGGTCGAGCAGGCTGCGACGGCTACGCTGTTTCGCACGCCGCGCCATCCCTACACGCAGGCGCTGCTGCAGTCGGTGCTGACGCCGGAGCCAGGACTTGGCGTGCCCGACACCGGCCTGGGCCTTGCGTTCCCGGACCCGCTCAACCCACCGCCGGGCTGCCCGTTTCACCCGCGCTGTGCGCAACGGCTTGCACATTGCGACAGCGTGGTGCCGCTGCTGGTCCGCAGGCCACAAGGCGCTGTAGCGTGCCATCTCGTCAACCCCGTTTTCGTGCCCGAAGCCACTGTGGCTTTGAGCTGACCTCATCATCGTTTCACCGAGGACATCATGACCCGTTCCGCAGCCATCGCCCGCGCCGGCGAGCAGTTTGATTCCGGCGAATTTCGTGCCACCCTGGCGCGCCGCATTGCCGTACCGACGGAAAGTCAGAACCCCGCGCGTTTTGAAGTGCTCGCCGCTTATCTTGCCGACGAGATGCAACCTGCGTTCGAAGCGATGGGCTTCGAGTGCCGCACCCTCACACATGCGCGCGCCAAGGCGCCGTTCCTGTTTGCGCAACGCATCGAAGGCCCTGATCTGCCGACCGTGTTCGGCTACGGCCACGGCGACGTGATCCGAGGGCTCGAACTCGAATGGAAGACCGGCTTGTCCCCCTGGACCCTGACCGAGCAGGACCGCCGCTGGTACGGCCGCGGCATTGCGGACAACAAGGGCCAGCATTCGGTCAACCTGCAGGCCCTGGCCAATGTAATCGCCGAGCGCGGCCGGCTCGGCTTCAATGCCAAGTACCTGATCGAGATGGGTGAGGAAACCGGCTCAGCGGGTTTGCGCGAGTTGTGTGACGAGAACCGCGAGCTGTTCGGCGCCGACCTGCTGATGGCGTCCGACGGGCCTCGGCTGCGCGCCGATCGACCGACGATCTTCCTCGGCTCGCGCGGCAGCTTCAACTTCGATCTGAGCATCGAAGCACGCGCTGGCGGCCACCATTCGGGCAACTGGGGCGGGTTGATCTCCAACCCCGGCATCCAGCTTGCGCACGCGATTGCGACCATCGTCTCTGCGACCGGGCAGATACGCATCCCGGAGTGGGTGCCCACCGAACTGCCGGCCTCCGTACGCCGCGCGCTGGCCGACTGCGAAGTGGACGGCGGCGCCGATGGCCCGATCATCGAACCCTGGTGGGGCGAGCCCGGCCTGTCGCCGGCCGAGCGTGTGTTCGGCTGGTGTTCGTTCGAAGTGCTGGCCTGCAAGACCGGCAACCCCGACATGCCCGTCAATGCCATTCCGCCACGTGCCTGGGCACGTTGCCAGTTGCGCTTTGTGGTGGGCATTGACGACACACAAATCCTGCCTGCGCTGCGCCGCCATCTGGACCGGCACGGCTTCCCGACGGTGCAGATCGCGGCCACCCGCGAAGAGATGTTTCACGCAACCCGAATCGACCCGGAAGACCCGTGGGTGCAATGGGCCGCCGCATCGATCGCGAAGACTTGCGGCAAGAAACCGGCCATCCTGCCGAACCTGGGCGGCTCTCTGCCCAACGACATCTTCACCGACGTGCTGGGCCTGCGCACGGTCTGGGTGCCGCACTCGTACCCAGGCTGCTCGCAGCACGCGCCGAACGAACATCTGCCGCCCGAACTGCTGCGTGAAGGACTTGGCCTGATGACGGGTTTGTACTGGGACATGGGCGCGGGTGACACGCCGAACGCCACGCGATCGGTTACGCCGGCAAGTGCAACGACCGGCGCGACGACACCCAAAGCGGCAGCGACAGCATGAACGACACCACGAACCCGCGCTACGCGTGCTTCTGCAAGTTGGGCGATCTGCTCGGCGCCAGCGAATTTCTGCGCAATACGCGGCATCAATTGCATCGACAGCCCGAGCTGTCGTTCAAGGAAGTGGCCACTTCCAATCTGGTGGCGACCCGGCTGACCGAATGGGGTTATGAGGTCACTCGCAACGTCGGCGGTCACGGCGTGGTGGCCACGTTGAAAGCCGGCGCCGGCACGCGCAGCGTTGCCGTGCGCGCCGACATGGACGCGCTGCCAATCACGGAAGAAACCGCCAAGCCGCACGCGAGCCAGGTGCCCGGTGCGATGCACGCGTGTGGCCACGATGGCCACACCACCATGCTGCTCGGCGCGGCCCAGCAGCTGGCCAAGACGCGCCAGTTCTCCGGCACGGTGCATCTGGTGTTCCAGCCGGCCGAAGAAGCCGGTAAAGACAGCGGCGCACAACGCATGATTGCCGACGGTCTGTTCGAGCGCTTTCCTTGCGACGCCATCTTCGGCCTGCACAACCACCCGGGCTATCCGGCCGGTACTTTCATGTTCGGCAGCGGTGCGTTCATGGCTGCGTCCGACACCGCGCGCATCGTCGTGCACGGCCGTGGCGGTCATGCGGCGCGGCCACATCTGACCGTGGACCCAGTGCTGATCGCGGGCAGCCTGATCATGGCGTTGCAGACAGTGGTGTCCCGCAACATCGATCCGACGCAGACCGCAGTGGTTACGGTTGGCACCGTGCACGCGGGCATTGCGGCCAATGTGATCCCCGAATCGGCCACGCTGGAACTCAGCATCCGCTCGTTCGACGCCAAGGTGCGCGTACAACTGCAGCAGCGCATTACTGAACTCGTGACGGGTCATGTGCAAGCTTATGGTGGCACGGTGGAGATCGATTACCAGCGCGGCTATCCGGTGGTGGTCAACAGCAACCCGGAGACCGAACTGGCGCGCCAGGTGGCCGAGGAGCTGGTCGGCATCGCGCGGGTCATCTCGCCGTTCGGCCCTGTCACCGGCAGTGAAGACTTCGCCTACTATCTTGAACAGAAACCGGGCTGTTTCCTGCGCGTGGGCAATGGTGAAGATTGCCCGATGCTGCACAACGCGAAGTACGACTTCGACGACCGCAACCTGACCGTTGGTGCGGCGTACTGGACGCGGCTTGTAGAGCGGTATCTGGATGAGGCGTCCGTGCCGGCATGAGTTCTCCGGCGGTATGCGCCAACGCATCGCCATCGCGCGCGCACTGGCGTTGGAGCCGGAATTCATCGTCGCCGATGAACCCGTCAGTGCGCTCGACGTGTCGATTCAGGCGCAGATCCTGGAGCTGCTGAGCCGGCTGGTCGAACAGCGCGGCCTGTCGTTCCTGTTCATCTCGCACGACCTGGGCGTGGTGCGGCATTTCTGCCGCCGCATCGGCGTGATGTACCTGGGGCGCATCGTTGAAAGCGGCCCAGTCGATGCGGTATTCGATGCGCCGCTGCATCCGTACACGCGTGCGCTGCGAGCCGCTTCACCGGTGCCAGACCCGCGCCAGCGCGGCGGTTTTACGCGGCTCGAAGGCGAGATCCCATCGGCGGCCGACCCGCCGTCGGGTTGTCACTTCCATCCGCGCTGCCCACGCGCAGCTGCGCCGTGCCAGAGGGAATATCCAGCCTGGCGCATCGTCGAACCTGGCCGCGGCGTGGCATGTCATCTGCACGATCCATCCAAGGTGCAGGCGATGGCCACGCCGCGGCGGCTCAACGGTGAACGGTTCTGGGGGCAGGACCGGCTGGAATTTCTGGATCGGCGGCTCAGCGAAGCGTAATCAGGCAGCGCGGCTCAGGAATCTGCCACACCTGAATCGTCCATCCTTATGGCCATACGCGAGATGGCCTGGGCCAGTGCAGGCAGGTCCTGCTCGACAACGATCCACACAGCTTGCAGATCGATTCCGAGGTAACCATGCACGATCACGTTGCGCACGCTCTGATAAGCCTGCGAGTCATCGCCACGGCGTTGTCGGCTCGGTCATCTTGATGGCGTCTGAGAGACGCTGACTTGATTCGACAAGTGTCTGCAGGTTTCGAACGACTGCGTCTTGTACCAGGCGAGAAGCGTTGAACTGCTCGCTTTCTCCGCCTGCGTATTCCTGAATTCTTGCCAGACACCCGCGCATGTGCGCCAACAGCACACGGTCGGCATCGGGTCCGGGCCTCACAGTGGCACGACGTCTGCCAAAACACGTTCGCGCAAGGCAGGATGCAGGCTGGCTTCCGTCACGATGTCGACCCGCTGGCCCAGCAGTTCCTGCGCATCCATCAGCAGGCCACCCAAGGACAGGGCGCTCGTGCCCGGCGCCACAACGTGACAAGCAGATCGACATCGCTGTCCGGGTCCACGTCGGCGCCCACCATGGAGCCGAACAGCTTCACGCTCGTAACGCCGCGAAGGCGCGCGAGCGAAACGATTTGTGAGCGATGGGCTTCGATCAGTGGGTGCATGATTTCAGTTTGGTGGTGATCGCGTGTTGCATGGCGAGCTGACTGCTGGCCTTCAAGGAGGCCGTTCAACTCAGGGATTTGCTTTCGGCTCGAAAACCTTGAAATCAGAGCCAAAACAGCTTGATGCGCTAGTGTCATCTTCTTGTAATGCTTCTGATTAAATAGCTAAAACTTCCAGGTTCAAGCCCAGACCCAGCGCAGTGGCAGCGGTGCCAGTGCCGCCTCCACCGCTGGCCGCTGAGCCGGCGACGCTGGCCGCACGCTCAGCGACAGCGCAATCTCATCGCGCATCAGCGTGACCCCACTCACGCCTGCTGCCGCCAGCGCCGCTTCAGCCGCCGCCTGCGCGGCCATCAGGCGCAGCGCGGGCTTGAAGAGCTTGCCTACGTTGGTGACCGGCATGTGATCGATCACGGCCAGCCACTTCGGGCGTGCTGGCGGTTCGCCCACGCGCTCCGCGGTCCATGCAAGCAGTTCGGCCTCGGTCACTTGCGCGCCGGGACGCAGCGTGACATAGGCCACCGGCAGCTCGCCCGCATACGCATCGGGTGCGCCCACGGCGGCGCAGAGCGCGACGGCTGGGTGGTCGCCCAGCACGTCTTCGATCATGCGCGGGTCGATGTTGTGGCCCGCGCGGATGATCAGGTCCTTGGCGCGACCGCTCAAGTGCAGCCGTCCCCCTTCGTCCAGCCAGCCGAGGTCGCCAGTAATGAGCCACCCATCCGGCGTCAGAGCGCCTTCGTTGTGCGCTGGGTCGAGGTAGCCGGAGAACAGGTTCGGCGACTTGAACAGCAGCATGCCGGATTCGCCCGCCGGCAGCGCCTGGGTGCCGGGGCGGCCATCGGCATCCAGCGCCACGATCCGGGCACGCGCGTACGGCAGCGGAAAGCCGACGCAACCCACGGGTGCGTCAAGCTCAGGCGGCGACAAGGTCGAGATGCCGGCCATCTCGGTCATGCCGAGGTTCTCCCTGACGGCGAGCCCGACCGTGCGTTGCACGCGTGCGGCCAGCTCGGGCGGCAGGATGGCGGCGCCGGTGCGGCACATGCGCAGGGAAGAAATGTCAGCGCCGGCAATCGGCACGTTCATCAGCGCGGCCAGTGCGGTGGGCACAGCCGACAGCGCCGTCGCGCCGGTGTGCTCGACCAGCCGCCAGTAGTTGGCGATCACCTCTCGGTTGCGAAACAGCGCGGTGGTCGGGATCACCGTTTCGGCGCCCACCGACAGCGACGTCAACGTCCCCGGCAGCACGCCGGCCACGTGGAACAGAGGGTAGCCGTTGATGGTGACATCGGTCTCGCGCAGGCCCTGCATCACCACACTGGCCCAGGCCGTGAATACTTGCGCGCCGTGGCTGTGGCGCGCCAGTTTGGGCGCGCCAGTGGTGCCGCCAGTGTGGAAGTAAGCCGCGATGTCCGTCGGTGCAATGATTCGGCCGCTGACCAGACGGTCGGATGGCTCCTGTGCGATCAGCGCATCGAAGTCACCCTCTTGCGACGCCTCATCCACCGGCGTGACCCGCAGCAATACGCGCAGCGTGGGCACCGCCGCTTGCAGCCGCTGCGCCTTGCTCCAGTAACCCGCTTCGGCTTCAGCACCATAAGCAAGCAACGCCATCGCACCGCTGGCGCGCAGCATCGCACTCAGATGAGCCTCATCCAGCAACGGGTTCAGCGGCTGCACGATGGCCGCCGCACTGCCGCCCCAGAGCGCCAGGTGATAGGGCAGGCAACCTGGCAACAGCACCGCGATCGCATCGCCCGGCTGCACGCCGAGCCGGTGCAGCAGGTTGGCTGTCTGATGCATGCGGGCCAGCAGGTCGGCATAGGTCCAGCGCTGTGCTGGTTGCGTGATGTCGGCGCTGGCCAGGAAGGTCAATGCGGGCCGATCGGGAAAAGCCTGCGCGGCGTCGCGGATCAGCGCGTACGTGCTGTCGACGCCGATGGCGGTATCGATCGGCGTCTCTTCAAGGCGTCGGACGTCGGCCAGGCTTCGGATCGGGAATGGGGCGCGGAAGGGAGCGGGCATGGCGGCATTGTCGACCTTTGAGGTGTTGGCACCTGTCCCAGATGCGCGGGCTCTGCAAGCCTGATCGAAAAGGCAAGTGTCTCGTTAATCTTACTGTGTCATAAATTATACAATACAAGCTTCCTGATTTTGCACTGGAGGATTGATGAGTGCAACCGAGCGCTTTGACCGTTATCTGGAGCACCTGTCGGCTGGCCTGGGTCACGCTGACCGGCACGCGGGCCTGCGCGGCTACTGCACCGGCTTGATGCTGCCGCTGTCAAGGAAGAGCGTGGAGCCCATGGCGGCCCGGGTGGACCCGCTGCACGCCAGTGCAAAGCACCAGTCGCTGCACCACTTCGTGGCTAAGGCCGAGTGGTCGGCTGAAGGGCTGCTGCGCCGGGTGGCCCAATGGGTGGTGCCCAAGATGGACTTCAGTGAGGGCGGCTGGTGGATCATCGACGACACGGGGTTTCCGAAGAAGGGCCGGCACTCGGTGGGCGTGGCGCGCCAGTACTGCGCGATGTTGGGCAAGCAAGACAACTGCCAGGTGGCCGTGAGCGTCTCGCTGGCCAGTGCCCAAGGCAGCCTGCCGGTGGCCTGGCAGCTGTACCTGCCCGAGGACTGGGCGGCTGACCCAGCGCGCCGCGCCAAGGCGTGCGTGCCCGAGGCGGTGCGCTTTGCCACCAAGACGCAGATCGCGCTGGCGCAGCTGCGTGCTCTGCTGGCCGAAGGCGCGCCGCGCCACTGCGTGCTGGCCGATGCTGGGTACGGTGTGGACAACGCCTTTCGCCAGGCGCTCAGTGACCTGGGGCTGCCGTATGCGGTAGGCGTCACCTCGGCCGTCGTGGTCTGGCCGCCAGGAGTCGAGCCGCTGCCGCCCAAGCGCTACAACGGAACCGCCCGCCCGAGCGTCGTGCCGCAGCGCACGCCCGCGCTCCAGCCGATGAGCGTCAAGGCCCTGGCGCTGTCGTTGCCATCCGAGGCGTTTGAGACCGTCACCTGGCGTGAAGGCACCAACGCGCCCTTGAGCGGCCGCTTTGCCGCCGTGCGGGTGCGCCACGCCGGCGGCAACGTGGGAAAAGCACGGCTGCGCCCCGAGCAGTGGCTGCTCATCGAGTGGCCCGCGGGCGACGAGGAGCCAAGCAAATACGTCCTGTCCACGCTGCCCAAGGACACCCCCCTGCAGGAGCTCGTTGGCGTCTGCCACCAGCGCTGGCGCATCGAGCGCGACTACCAGGATTTAAAGCAAGACTTCGGTCTGGGCCACTACGAGGGCAGAGGCTGGCGGGGCTTGCACCACCACGCCGCCTTGAGCATCGCGGCTTACGGCTTCTTGATGGCCGAGCGGCTGGCAGCCGAGGAGGCGGGCGGCCAAAAAAAAAGATTCATTCCCCGCCAAGTGCCTGCCGTTTCCGACGATTACGTCCCGCGCGGCAGCCCTGCGGGCGCAGCGGCACGTGCCGACTTCGATCACGACGCTGCGCCTGCACCTGAGCTACCAGTTGATCGAGCGGCTCGGGCAGTGCCCCTGCTGCGGAAGAAGAAGCTCAAAGTTACTCTTGTGACACAGTAAGATTAAGGCCGTTCATTGATTCACCCTGGACTTGGACTTCCATCTGAACCATCGCGATCGATTCCTACGAGGCCCGCAGGCCACCAACATGCGCCCGGCGCCTCGCCGCAGCGCGTCAGCAGATGCCCGATCGAGATTGACCGCCGCACGTCACTGCTAAAAACACATCATCAAATCGAAGCAGCAACCAAACGAACGAAAGGAGCCCCAACTTGGCCACATCGACCACACCACCAATTCAACAGCGCTCATTGCGCATCCGCGAAGTCACCGCCTACCCGCTGTCGTTCCCGATCGCGCCGGAGAACAGCGTCAAGCTCGGCATGGGCCGCGCCGTCAAGAAGGACACCGTGGTCGTCAAGGTCACGACCGAAGACGGTCTGGTTGGTTGGGGCGAATCGCATCACGGCAAGGCGCACACGACGATTGCGCATCTGGTCAATGGCAGTCTGCGCAGGCTCGTGGTCGGCATGGAAGCGAGCGACGTGGTCGGCGTCTGGCAGAAGATCTATCGTGCGCAACTCGCGAGCCACGGAATCGGCGCGGGTTGTGCGATGGCGATGAGCGGCATCGACATGGCGCTGTGGGACATTCGCGCCAAGGCGGTCGGCTGGCCGTTGTACAAGCTGCTTGGCGGCTCGATGCGGCCGGTGCCGGCGTATGCGGGCGGCGTGTCGCTCGGCTTCCAGGAGCCGGCTGCACTGGTCGATGAAGCGTTGCCGCACATCGAGGCGGGCTACCGTGCGATCAAACTGCGCGGCGGCGACACACCCGCGCGAGATCTGGAACGTGTTGCCGCCGTGCGCAATGCGGTCGGCGACGACATCACGATCCTGATCGATGCGAACACCGGCTACACGGTGGCCGATGCGCGCCGCGTCATGCCGGGCCTGGACGACTTGAACGTCGGCTGGCTCGAAGAACCGTTTCCTGCGCACGACCACTTGAGCTATGCCCAAGCGCGCCAGTTCGGCCGCCTGCCTTTGGCCGCCGGTGAAAACCACTTCACGCGCTTCGAGTTCCACCGCGTGATCGAAGACGGCTCCATCACCATCCTGCAGCCCGATCTGTCGAAGGCCGGCGGCATCACCGAAGTGCTGCGCATCGCGGCCATGGCATCCGCCTGGAAGCTGCCCATCCACCCGCATACCAGCATGACCGGCATCAACATGGCGGCGTCGATCCACTTCCTTGCCGCCATCGACAACGGCGGCTACTTCGAAGGCGACGTGTCGAAGAGCAACCTGTTTCGGGATCAGTTGGTCAGCACGCCGTTTCAGATCGATGCCGACGGCAATGTGCATCCGCTGGAAGCACCGGGCATCGGTGTGGAAGTGGATGAAGCGTTCATAGAGAAGTATCCGGCGATCGAAGGGCCGGGCTATATTTGATTGGGGTGCGTTCATTCGGAACCACTGAAACGACAAGAAGGGCGACATCGCATGAGACAAGTCAACCGCCGCAACCACCTGGCCGTACTGATCGCCACCGGCCTGCTCGCAGTCACCGCACCCGCATTCGCGCAAGCCACCGACGATTACCCGAACAAGCCGATCCGCATCGTCGTGCCTTACACGCCAGGCGGCTTCAATGACACGCTGGCGCGCACCGTCGGCGCGCAGCTGCAGCAGGACTGGGGCCAGTCGGTCGTGGTGGACAACAAGCCGGGCGGCAACACCGTGATCGGCACGCAGGCCGCTGCACGTGCGCCGGCCGATGGCTATACGTTGTTCATCGCGCCTTTCGCGTTCGCGGTGAATCCAAGCATCTTCAAGTCACTGCCTTACGACACGAAAGACTTCGCGCCGATCACGCTGGCCGCAACCACGCCGAACCTGCTGGTGGTCGGTCCTTCGTTGCAGGTCGATTCGTTGAAGGAACTGATCGCGAAAGCCAAGGCCGATCCAGGCAAGCTCAACTACGCGTCCACCGGCATCGGCTCATCGAACCATCTGTCGATGGAGAAGTTGAAGCAGATGGCCGGCATCGACATCACGCACGTGCCGTACAAGGGCAGCGCGCCGGCCGTGACCGATCTGATGGGCGGGCAAGTCGGCGTGATGTTCGACAACGTCCCGAACGTGATGCAGCACATCAAGGCGGGCAAGCTGAAGGCGCTGGCGGTCACCTCGGCCAAGCCGTCGCCGCATGCGCCGGGCGTGCCGACGGTCGCGGAAGCTGGCGTTCCGGGCTATCAAGTCGACGTCTGGTTCGGCATCATGGCCCCAGCCGGCACACCGCAGCCGATCATTGACAAGCTGAACAAGCAGATCGTGAAAATCCTGAACCAGCCGGACGTGAAGGAAAAGTTCTTTGCGCTCGGGGTCGACGTGGTGGGAAGCACGCCGGCAGAGGCTGCAAGGTATCTGGACGACACGGCTGCAATCTGGGCCAAGGTGGTGAAGGACGCGGGTGTCACGGCCGAGTGAACCGCCAGCGCCCAGTCGCGCCGTGGTGCTGCTGACCGGGCCGATGGAAGCGGGTGCGCGCGCCCGGATCGGGGCTGTAGCCGACGTGCGCGAGGTGCCCGATACGCAGCCGCAGACCTTGCGCGAATGGGCAGCCGACGCCGATGTGCTGGTGGTGCGCGCGATGCTGCCGGCCGACATCTTCGAGCACGCATCGCGCCTGTGCGGCGTGGTGCGCCAGGGCGTGGGCCTCGACATGATACCGATGGACTCAGCCCGCGCGCACGGCCTGCCGGTGGCCAACGTGCCGGGCTCGAACCGGCATGCGGTGGCCGAACACGTGATCGCCTGCATCGGCGCGTTGACGCGCCAGATCGCGCGAATGGACGCCGAACTGCACGTTAATGGCTGGAGCGATGCACGCAAGCTCGCCGACGCCGGCTGCGAACTGTTTGGCAAGACGATCGGCATTGTCGGACTCGGCAGCATCGGCACGCGGCTTGCCGAAATCTGTGACCACGGCTTCGGCATGACGGTGCTGGGGTACCAGCGGCGGCTCGATGCTGTGCCGGCGTTCGTGCGCGGCGTGCCGCTGGAGGAGCTGCTGGCGCTGAGCGACTTCGTCGTGCTTGCTTGCCCGCTGACAGCAAAAACTCGACACTTGATCGATGCGCGCCGTATTGCATTGATGAAGCCTGGCGCGCTGCTTGTGAACGTCGCACGCGGCGCGGTGGCCGATGAGGCCGCGCTGGCCGAGGCGCTGCGCGAGCGCCGCATTGCGGGTGCGGCGCTCGACGTGTTCGAGCAGCAGCCGCTCGCGCCGGATCATCCGTTCCTGCAGCTCGACAACGTGTTGCTGACGCCCCATGTGGCCGGCCTTACCGTGGAGAGCATGCAGCGCATGAGTGATGGTGCGGCCGACGAGGTGTTGCGGCTGCTGCGTGGTGAACCGTTGATCAATCGCTGCAATTGATCAGCGCGGGTTTACAGCGTATTTTGTTTGTGCGTCGATCCGCCTCATGGATGGAGGCACGCACCGCGCCGTAGCCAGCGGCTCAATCAGTTGCGCCGCGCCACCCAGTAGGTTGCACCTTCGGGCCCGTACTTCTCCGAATGCGGCACGTCACGTTCCAGCGTGAACGTGTCGCCGGAAAGCAGATGCTGCGTTTGTTCGCCCATGGTCAGCCACATCTCGCCTTGGACGACGCGCGCTGAGACCGCGAATGGATGCACATGATCGGCCAGCACCGAGTCGGGCTGCCAGTGGCGCTCCAGCACTTCATCGAAGCCTTGTGCGCGTGCGTCGGCTTCGAACGCGTGAAAGTCGAGGTTGTTCATGGATGGTGCTTTTTCGTGGAAAGGGCTGGTGCGCTACAGCTGCTGCTGCGCCACCCTTGCATTCTGACGCGAGCTGTCAGATCGTGACCGTCCCGTCAACGCATGCGACCGATGCGCCGCCGACCCAGACCTGGGCTTGTGCATCGCGCTCGATGAAGACGCGGCCAGCGCGGCCCAGGCATTGGCCTTGTGCGGCCAGATAGTGCGGCGGCAACCGGCCGTCTGCGATCAGCCACTGCGCGAGCGATGCGTTCAGGCTGCCGGTGACCGGGTCTTCCGGCACACCGATGGCAGCAGCGAACGCGCGCACTTCGAGCTGCGCGGCTGGGGGTTCGTTGGTTGCTGGTGCCACTTTGGCATCGACGATCGCTGCGACGCCGACTTTAAGCCCGAGCTGCTTCAGCGCCGCGTGGTCGGGCGCCAACGTCAGCACGGTCTGCACCGAATCCAGCAGCAACGAGAACCAGACGGGTCCGTTGTCCAGCACGTGCGATGTAACGATCTGCGCCACGTTCAGGCCGAGCGCGCTGGCGACGCCGGCCAGTATCGCGGGCGCGGGCGCCATCACCTTGCAAGGCGGCGCCGCGAACGCGAGCCGGCCGTGCGCGCGCCGGATCCGGACCCGGCCAATCGCGCACTGCTGCACCACTTCATCGTGCGCGGCCGGCTGCCCGCCGGCTTCGAGCCATGCATGGCAACTGCCAAGCGTCGGATGGCCGGCAAACGGCAACTCACCACTGGGCGTGAAGATGCGCAGGCGATAGTCGGCTATGGGGTCGGACGGCGGCAGCATGAACGTGGTTTCGCTCAAATTTGTCCAGCGCGCGAAGCGCTGCATCGCATCGTCGCTGAGGCCGGCGCCGTCGAGCACGACCGCGACCGGATTGCCGAAGTACGGTACGCGGGTGAACACATCGATTTGTCGGAAACGGCGCAGGGTGATCATGGTGCTTCGTGGTGGTGGATCGAACTACACTGATCCGCGCCTGCATGCAGCAGGCGAAAACCAACAGGGGACAAAAATCGTGGAGCAAAGAGTTGAAGCGTGGCAACGCCGCGCGCCGGGCGGGGTCGTCGGCGCCGTATCGGTGCTGCTGCTTGTCGGTTGTGCCAGCAACGGCGGTGGCAACACGGCAGTCGCCAAATCTTGCGAAGAACTGGGCAGCATGACGGTGGCTGCAAACTCAATCGGTCTGCCGACCAGCGGTGCAAAAGTGACTTCGGCCAGTGTCGTCGCGGCGGCTGGTGCCGGTGCCACCGCGCTGCCCGAATACTGCAAGGTTACGGCCGAGATTGCGCCGGTGGACCCGACCGCGCCGAGCATCAAGATGCAGGTGAACTTGCCGACCAACTGGAATAGCAAAGTCCTGATGTTCGGTGGGGGCGGCTATGACGGCACGGTCAGTGGCGCGGGTGCCGGCGGCACGGCCAACGTTCCGGCCGGCCCGGTCGACAAGCCGACGCCGCTGGGCCGTGGCTACGCCACGTTCTCCAGCGACTCGGGACACCAAGCGAACGCGCTCGGTAGCCAGGACGGCTCGTTCGGCGTCAACGACGAAGCCTTGCGCAATTTCGCGGGCGACGCGCTCAAGAAGACGCGCGACACCGCGCTGTCGATCATCAAGGCGCGGTATGCGACCAGTGGCCCGAGCAAATCCTACTTTGCGGGCGGTTCGACCGGTGGCCGCGAGGCCTTGAAGGTGGTGTCCACCTGGCCGCAAGACTGGGACGGCGCAATCGTGCTGTATCCGGCCGGGGCTGCGGCCACGCTGGACTTGCAGTTCGGCCGCATCACGCGTGCGTTCGCGCAACCCGGCGCGTATCCCAACGTAGCCAAGCGCAAGCGCCTGTACGACGCAGCGCTGCAGACCTGCGACAGACTCGACGGTGTGCAGGACGGCCTGGTCAGCAACGTGCCAGCCTGCAATGCAACCTTCGATCCGGCGACCGCCACGATCGACGGTGTGCCACTGCGCTGCCCTAACGGCGGCGAAGGCGGTGACGGTTGCCTGTCGGACGCGCAGATCACAGCGTTGAAAGTGTTCAACAGCGCGATCACGATTGCCTATCCGCTGGCCAGCGGCGAGACCCAATACCCGGGTTTCAACGTCTGGGGCGCGGACCTCGGGGTGCCGAACCCGAGCCCGCTGCAGCGGACCGTGACGTTCCTTGCGCTCGGCAGCACGCAGCCCGCCAGTCCGATGCCGGTGACAGCACCCTACGGCAGCACGTTCTGGGATCAATGGGTGCGGTTCTTCGTGACGCGCGACCCGAACTTCAATTCGCTCACGCTCGATCCGCAAAACCCCGACCCCTGGCAAGCGCGCATCAGCGCACTTACCGGTTTGCAGGACGTGAACAAGACCGATCTTTCTGCGTTTCAGGCCAAAGGCGGCAAGCTGCTGATGGCACACGGCATGGCCGACGTGCTGGTCAGCACCCGTGCGACCGAGCAGTACTGGCAGCGGCTGAACGCGAAGATGGGTGCCGCGAAGGTGGAGAAGTTTGCGCGCTTCTACGAGATCCCGGGCTATGGCCATGCAGTCAGCACCGTGTTCAACGCAGCCTGGGATTCGCTGACCGCGCTGGAGAATTGGGTCGAGCAAGGCACAGCGCCCACAGGTCAGATCGTCGCCGATGCGGTGGGCGTGCCGGGTCGGACGCGGCCGTTGTGCAATTGGCCAGCGTTTCCGCGTTACACAGGCAGCGGCGATATCAACGTCGCGTCCAGCTACAACTGCACTGCTCAGTAGCGGCCACAACGGCGGCTCGCGAACGCAAACGCCAAAGCCGATGTTCACGGCGCTGCCGCGCGGACGGTGGCGGCCAGCAACGCGATGCCGGTGTTGATCTGCGCGACGCTTGCTGTCGCGAACGACAGGCGCAGCGTGCGCTTGTCCCCATGGCCACCCGCATAGAACGGCAGGCCCGGCACGAAGGCGACGCCGCGTTCGGTCGCCATCGGCAATAGCGCTGAGGCGTCGACGCCCTCAGGCAGGCGCAGCCACAGGAACATGCCGCCAATCGGCGTGTTCCATTCGACGCCATGCGGCATCTCCCGCGCCAGAGCGATCAGCATCGCATCGCGCTGCGATCGATATAGCGCGCGAATCGTCGGGGTGTGACGGTCCAGAAAGCCGTTTTGCACAACCGTGTGCGCAATGCGCTGGTTCAAGCTCGGGCTGTGCAGGTCGGCTGCCTGCTTGGCCTGCAACAGTTGGGGAAACAAGGTTTTGGGTGCGACGAGGAAGCCGAGCCGCAGACCCGGCGCGAGCACCTTGGAAAACGAACCGAGATAGAGGCAGCCGTCGTGGTTGCGTGCGGTCATCGGCACGGGCGGCGGCGTCTCGAACCAAAGCTCGCCGTACGGGTTGTCCTCGACGATCGGCAGCCCGGTGCGCTGCGCAAACTCGGTCAGCGCCACCCGCCGTGCCTCGCTCGTGGTGCGGCCGGTCGGGTTCTGAAAATTCGGCAGCAGGTACAGAAAACGGGCATCGGCCGCGGCCTCTTCTAGCGCGTCGAGCCGCACGCCTTCTTCGTCGCACGCGATGCCGACCACGTCCGGCTGCATCGGCGCGAACGCTTGCAGTGCGCCGAGATAAGTGGGCGCTTCGACCAGCACTTTGGAGCCAGCATCGATCAGTACCTTGCCGACCAGGTCGAGCCCTTGCTGCGAACCCGTTGTGATCAGCACCTGCGCGGGGTCGACGGCCCACGGCAGGCTCGACGCAATCCACTCGCGCAACGGAGCGTAGCCTTCGCTGGCTGCGTACTGCAGCGCGGCGGGGCCGTCGTCTTGCAGCACGCGCGTGCAGGCGGCGGCGAATTCGGCAATCGGAAACGTGGCCGGCGAGGGCAGCCCGCCAGCGAAGCTGATGATGCCAGGCCGTTCGGTGACTTTGAGGATCTCCCGGATCACCGACGGATTCATGCCCTTGGTGCGGGCGGCGTGCTTCCACGTCATCGGCCAACTCCTGTCGTGACGGGAACGGTTTTTGCAGGGGCGCCGACGGCCATGCGGCGGCCGATGAAAACGGTGGCGATCACGGCCAGGCCGAAGCCCCAGGTCACCGCATCGATTGACTCGCCGAGCAGCGGCACGGCGAACAGCATCGCGAGAAACGGCTGCATCAATTGCACCTGACTCACGCGCACCGTGCCGCCGAGCGCGAGTGCCCGATACCACGCGAAGAATCCGAGCCACTGCGAAAACAGCGTGACGTACGCCAGCGCGGCCCACGCGCTCGGAGCGACCGGCTGCTCGGGCCAGCTCCACAACGCAGCCGGCAACGACAACGGCAAGCCCAGCACGAGCGCCCAGCAGATCACGTGCTCGGCACGCATCCGGCTGGCGAGCCGGCCGCCATGCGCGTAGCCGAATGCGGCGCCCACGCAGGCCAGCAGCATCAGCACGTCGGCCGACTGAAGACGCAAGCCCGGCAGATCGTTCTTCAACAGCGCGAATGCGATCACCAACGCACTGCCCAGCGCCGCGCACGCCCAGAAACCCGGCGACGGCCGCTGCCGCGCAAGCCAGGCGCCAACGACTGCCGTGGCCAGTGGCAGGATGCCGGTCATCACACTGGCATGCACGGCTTCCACATGCCGCAGTGCGATCGACGAGAACAGCGGGAACGCAAACACCACGCCGGCCGTGACGGCAAGCAGTGAGGGCCAGTCGCTGCGCGCGGGTTTCGGCGCGTGAGTGAAGGCGAGGAAGAACAGGCTCAGTACGGCAGCGATCGCAGCGCGTGCGGTCGCGATGAACACGCCGGACAACTGCGGTGCGTCCGCGGTGCCGACGGCAAGTCGAGTCACGGGCAACGTGAGCGCAAAGATCGCCACGCCGAGCAGGCCAAGCCACAGGCCGGTGGTCAAGTCGCGTGCGTCGTCCGGCACGGTCCTGTTAGAAGTCCGTATTTCTTGACTCATGACGTGCATGTTGCCGGCGGTTGTGAGAGCCGATGCAACAAAGTCCAGCAGGGGGCGGGATGCCAGCTCCGCCGGGCCGAAGGCGTTCCAGTCGGCGGTGGGCAGCCGAGAGCCGACCCATGGAAACAGAGGCTGGGATTGATCCTCACGTCCGCGCGCTCCAGACCATCCAGCCGGCAGTCGCCACCAACGCCGCCGCCATCATGCGGTTGAACACCAACAGCCGCCGACCCTGCTCAAGCCAACCGCGCAGCAGCGAACCGACCAGCGCATAGCTCAAATTGCTGACCAGCGCGAACATGAGCATCACCGGCAATGTCTGCGCAAAGCGAATGGAAGCGTCCGGTCGGCCCGCCACCCAGCCCGCGGCGACCGACAGCGCGAGCAGCCAGGCTTTCACATTCAGGAACTGCAGCAAGACCCCTTGCCCGAAGCCGATCGACAGCCGTGCGCTGCTGACTTGGGTAAGCGTGCCCGACCGCGCCAGCCGTGCGGCCAGCCACAGCAGGTAGCCAACGCCAAGCAGCAGCAACGTCATGCGCAGCCACGGCAGCGCCAACACCAGTGCTCCAATGCCGAACACGCACGCTGTATACATCAAACCCCAGCCGACCGGCACCGAAAGCACGAACCGCATGGCACGACGCAGTCCGTGGTTGGCAGCAAGTGCGGTCGACAACGTGGTGTTCGGGCCGGGGGTGAAGCTGGACGCGGTGGCCAGCAGCAGCAGCGCAGTGAATTCGGACCAAGGCATGGCTGATGAGATCGCAGATGGAAAGCAAGCAAAAAAGTCAGACTGGCGGCCTCATCGTAGGTGCCAGCACGATGCAGTCTAGCCAGCCTAATCAGTACACCGACAGTACACTTGAGCAATGCAATTTTGAATCTGTATTGGCCTGCTTTGCGGTACGGATTGTCCTTTGCGCGTCAAAAACCACCTACTCCCATGCTGATCAAGACGGCCGCGCTTTCTTTGTCGGTGCAACTCGCGGACCGCTTCGCTGAGCGCATCGAGAGCCGTTTGCTCGCACCCGGCGTGCGGCTGCCTTCGGTGCGGGAATGTGCGCGCACGCAGGGCGTGAGCTGCGCCACGGTGGTGGCCGCCTATGACCGGCTGACCGCACAGGGGCTGCTGGAGGCGAAAGCCAATCGCGGGTTCTTCGTGCGAAGCCCGCCGTCGCCGCCAGGCGTTGCGGCGCGTGATCCGGCCGGCCGGCCGGCCTTCGGGCGTCATCCGCCAGTCGATGCCGCAGCCCTGATGCGCGGCATGCTCGGCGGTCCGGACGACCGGTTGCAGCCCGGCATGGGCACGCTGCCGCCGTCGTGGCTTGAGGTGGACTTCTTGTCGGCTGCGCTGCGCCGCCAGATTGCACCGAAGGCGCTGCAGGCGATGTCGTCGCACTACGGCGACCCGGCGGGCGACGCCGGACTGCGCGGCGCGCTGGCCGGGCGGCTTGGCACCTTGTCGATCGACGCCACGCCCGCGCAACTCATCACCACCGTCGGCGCCACGCAGGGGCTCGACATCGTGAGCCGAACGCTGCTTGCAGCCGGCGACTGCGTGATGGTGGAAGAGCCCGGCTGGGCGATCGAGTTCGCGCGGCTTGCGTCGCTCGGCATGCGCATTCTGCCGGTACCGCGCGGTGCGGACGGGCCGGATTTCTCGGTCATGGCGCGCTATTGCGAGACGCATGCGCCCAAGCTGTTCGTGAGCGTCAGCGTGCTGCACAACCCGACCGGCGCCAGCCTGGCGCCGCACGCTGCGCATCGCCTGCTGCAATTGGCCACGCAACACAACTTCCATGTGATGGAAGACGACACCTACAGTCATCTGGCGCCTGCGCACGCGACCCGGCTGGCCGCGCTGGACGGACTGAACCGCTGCATCTATGTCAGTGGTTTTGCCAAGATCCTGGCGCCGAACTGGCGCGTTGGCTACATCGCGGCCCCCGCTGCGCTGGTGCCGCGGCTGTTGCAGACCAAGCTGTTGTCCACATTGACCACTCCCGCGCTGCTGGAGCGCGCGTTGGCCTGGTGCATTGAGCGCGGCCAGTTGCGCCGCCACGCCGACCGGATGCGCAGCCGGCTCGATCAGGCACGCGGGCGCAGCGTGCGACTTGCCATCGGCGCGGGTTGCCGCTTCGCGGCCGAGCCGGCGGGCCTGTTCGGCTGGGTCGACACCGGTGTGGACACCGATGTGCTGGCGCAAAAGATGCTGGACGACGGCTATCTGCTGGCGCCGGGTGCGCTGTTTCATGCGGTGCAGCGGCCAAGCACGCTGATGCGCATCAACTTCGCGACCACGCAGGATGCCGCGTTCTGGCGTGTGTTCCGCGAGCGCGCCGATGCGATGCGACACGCGGGCGGTGCACGAGCGGACGCTGCTGCAGCCAACGCAGCACGGGCTGCGTTGGCCAGGTCCTCGCCCTAGCGTTGCCGCTGTCGCTGTGCGGCTTCGCCGCGCGGGCCGTATTTGGGGTGACGGACGGCGTCGATGCCCTGCTCGGCAACCTGCTTTTGATGCTCCGTTGCCGCCTGCGCCTGCTGGCCGGTCGTTGATCCATGCGCGTTGGCCCAGACTTTCGTGAACTCGGCACCCAGCAAGAAGATCTGCGCCGCGTAGTAGACCCACAGCAACAGCACGACCACCGAGCCGGCCGCCGCAAATGTCTCGGTGGTGCCGCTCTTGCCGATGTACAGGCTGATGCCCCACTTGCCCACTTCAAACATCACGGCCGTGACCGCAGCGCCGACCCAGACGTTGCGCCATTCGATCGAAATCGACGGCATGTACTTGAAGATCATTGCGAACAGCAACGTGCTCAAGCCCACCGAAATCGCGATGTTGAGCGCCTGCAGCAGCAACTCGGAGCCCGGCAGCATGCTGTTGGCCAGCGTGCCCAAAGCAGCCACTGCAGCGGCCGTGACAAGCGACACCATCAACAGAAACGCCAGCCCGAGGATCAGCCCCATCGACAGGATGCGCGCGCGGATGACGGCCCAGATGCCTTGCGGCTTGGCCTTCTCAGGCACATGCCAGATCCGGTCCAACGCGCTTTGCAGCTCGGCGAACACAGTGGTCGCGCCGACCAGCAACAAGACGAAGCTGACAGCGCTGGCAACCAGCCCTTTGGTCGGCTCGTTGGCGGCCTTGATCATGGTTTGAACCGCCTTTGCGCCTTCCTCGCCCATCATGCTCTGCAACTGGCCGACGATCTGGCCCCTGACTGCTTCCTCACCGAAAATTGCGCCGGCCACTGCGATCACGATGATCAGCAGTGGCGCGAGCGAAAAGATCGTGTAATAGGAGATCGCCGCCCCCATGCTGGGGGCGAAGTCATCAATCCATGCCGTGACGGCCTCCTTGATCAGTTGGAACAGCTTCATCGGGTCTATCTACTCAAGTTCGAGATGTGGAGGCCGCGCAGATCGGAGCGAACAACAGCCGGGCAACGCCGATGGGCGCTGCAGTGCACCGATGATAAAAGGTCCAGCCGTACGACGCGGCACCTAATGCAGCAGCCCGCTTGGCACAAGCGCTGGAGCTTGCCGATGAAGCGCATTCGATGCCAACGCTAAATGATCTTCATCACCACCAACACGATCACCACAATCACCAGCAGCCCGATCCCGCCAGTCGGGCCGTAGCCCCAACTGCGGCTGTGGCCCCAGCTCGGCAGCACGCCGATCAGCAACAGGATCAATACGATCAGCAAGATGGTGCCCAGTGTCATGGTCGTGTCCTTGGTCGAGCAGGATGAAGAAAAAGTGGGTTCCGCGCCTGACCGGCAACGGCTCCCCATCGGCTGGCTGCAGGCCTGTCCGCTTTTAGCGCATCAAGACCACCGCGCCGGAAAACGTCAGGAACGCGGCGGCCGTACTCAGCAAGATGATGCGTGCGAGCCGGCCGGTGTCGGCGTCGAATCGTTCGGCCAGCACCGCCACGTTGCTCGCGCTTGGCAGGGCTGCCACCAGCACCATGATGGTCAGCGCGAACGCCGGCAGTGGTGCCCCGGCCTGAATCGCGACCGTGCCCAGGCACAGCACCAGCAACGGATGCACGATCAGTTTGATCAGCACAATGCGCAGCACCTCAGCCAACCGCGGCCGCACGTGAGCAAGCGGCAATGGGGAAGACGCAGCCGATGCAGTTGGCAGCGCATCCGGTGGCTCGCGTTGCTGCTTGTCATGCTGCGCGGCCAGCATCTCCGAGCGCGCCAGCATCGCGCCGATCGTGAACAGTGCGGTCGGTGAGGCCGCGTCCGCCAGCAGTCCCACGGTGCGTTCCAGCGGCGTCCAGAGCTCGAGCTGCAGCGCAGAAGCCAGCCCGCCCGCCAGCACGCCCCACGGCAGCGGATTGAAGACGACCCCGCGCAGTGCGTTCTTCGCCGCTTGCGCTGCGCCACCGGGCGCATCGAGCCGGGACAGCGCAATGCACAGCGACGAGGTGAACAGCAAGTCGACCACGATCGTGATGATCGCGGTGCCGGCAGCCCGCTCGCCGAACAGCGCGACCAGCAGCGGCACGCCCATGAAGCCGGTGTTCGAGAACGCGGCGACCAGTGCGCCGAAGGCGGCGTTGTTCCAGTCAATGCGGCCATCACGGCTGATGGCCACCACGGCCAGCACCAACAGCACTGAGCAGACCAGCCAGATGCCAAACACCGCCGGGTTCACGAGCCGTGCGATCGGCGTGCTGGCGCCAAATCGATAGAGCAGCGCCGGCAACGCAAAGTACAGCACGAAGCTGTTCAGCCCGGCGACCGCCGAAAACGGCAGCATGCTGCGTGCGGCGGCCACATAGCCGCACAGCACCAGCGCAAAAAACGGAAAGATGACCAGCAGGACGTCGAGCACGGCGGGGATTGTTGCAGGTGGCGCCCTACGGGCCGGGCCGATGTTGCGGCGGCGCCACCGCTTCGGTCGGCGTTGTCCATGGGTGGTGGTCGGCTGGAGTTGGGGAGGGTCTCTTAGTCGGCACGCGTCGCTATCATTGCCCGCTTCGCCCTCGAGCCCGCGTTGCGCCGAAGCGGCAACTCCCCGATTTCTTCTTTGTCCCCACGAAAGCCCCATGTCCGCTGATGCCGCCGGCCTGAACCTTGCGCAGCAGGAAGCGGTCAACTATCTGCATGGGCCGTGTCTGGTGCTGGCCGGGGCGGGCTCGGGCAAAACGCGTGTGATCACGCACAAGATCGGACGATTGATCCAGGCCGGCATGCAAGCCAAGCAGATCGCCGCCATCACGTTCACGAACAAGGCCGCCGCCGAGATGCGCGAGCGCGCGCGTTCGTTGGTGGGCCGCGCGGCCAAGGGCGTGTCGATCTCGACCTTTCACGCGCTCGGTGTTCGCATGCTGCGCGAGGACGGCGCTGCGCTCGGTCTGAAGCCGACGTTCAGCATTCTCGACACCGACGATGTGACGAGCATCTTGAAAGACTGCAGCGGCGCGACCGATGCCGCGACCGCGCGTCAGTGGCAGTGGGCGATCAGCCGCAACAAGAACGCCGGCTTGAACGCTGCGGCCAGCGCCGCGCAAGCGGAAAACGAAATTGAAGCGACCACCGCCAAGATCATGGCGCTGTACGAAGAGCGACTAGCTGCCTTTCAGAGCGTCGACTTCGACGACCTGATCGGCTTGCCGCTCAAGCTGCTGCAAACCAGCACGGAAGTGCGCGACAAGTGGCAGCAGACGCTCGGTCACGTGCTGGTCGATGAATACCAGGACACCAACGCGACGCAGTACGAACTGCTGCGCCTGCTGGTCGGCCCGCGTGCGTGCTTTACCGCCGTGGGCGACGACGATCAGAGCATTTACGGCTGGCGCGGCGCCACGCTGGACAACTTGAAACGACTGCCACAGGACTATCCGAATCTCAAGGTGGTGAAGCTCGAGCAGAACTACCGCTCGACCGCTGCCATCCTGCGCGCTGCGAACAACGTGATCGCACCAAATCCGAAGTTGTTTCCAAAGACGCTGTTCTCCGACCTCGGCGAAGGCGAGCCGGTGCGCGTGGTCGATGCCGATACGGAAGAGCACGAGGCCGAGCGCGCGGTGGCCCGCATCGCTTCGCTGCGCCAAACCTCGCAGCACAAGGAGTGGAAGGACTTCGCGCTGCTGTACCGCGCGAACCATCAGTCGCGGCTGTTCGAGCAGGCGCTGCGCAAGGCGCAGATTCCGTACAAGGTGTCTGGCGGCACGGGCTTTTTCGACCGGGCCGAGATCAAGGACTTGTGCGCGTGGCTGCGGCTGCTCGCGAACAACGACGACGACCCGGCGTTCCTGCGCGCCGCCACCACGCCGAAGCGCGGCATCGGCCACACGAGCCTTGCGCAACTCGGCGAGTTCGCCACGCGCTACAAGATCAGCTTGTTCGAGGCGCTGTTTTCCAACTCGCTCGGTGCCGCGTTGCCAGCGCGATCGGTCGCTTCGCTGCAGGAGTTCGGCCGCTACATCAACGATCTCGAATACCGCGCGCGGCGCAGCGCCGGTTACACGGCGGCCACGGCGTTGCTGGCCGACTGGCTGAAGGAAATCGGCTATGAGCAGCACCTGCACGACGGCGAAGACAGCGAGAAGATGGCCACTACGCGCTGGGGCAACGTCATTGATTTTTGTGACTGGATGGCGCGGCGTTGCGGTGGCGTCGATGACGACGATGAGCACAATACGGCAGCCACAGCTGGCGTGCAGATCGCCAGCCAGACGCAGACGCTGCTCGAGGTCGCTCAAACGATTGCGCTGCTGTCCACGCTGAGCGACAGGAAGGGCGAATCGAACATGGTCACCTTGTCGACGCTGCACGCAGCCAAGGGCCTCGAGTGGCCGCACGTGCTGCTGGTCGGCGTCAGTGAGGGCATGTTGCCGTTTCGCCAAGACGAAGCAAAGACCAAGCCTGAGGAGATCGTGACCCGGCTCGAGGAAGAGCGGCGCCTGATGTATGTGGGCATCACGCGCGCGCGCAACACGCTCGTCGTGAGCTGGCCGCGTCGCAAGAAAAAAGGGCGCGACACAGTCGCTGGTGAACCGAGCCGCTTCATCAAAGAGATGGCGCTCGACCAGGCCACCGTGCGCGAAGACCCGCGCGAGAAACTGCGTGCGCTGCGTGCCGAGTTCGCCGCCAAGGCGCTGCAGAGCGCGGCTTCTGCAGCGGCGGCAAACGCCAATTGAAGACATCAGAACACCGCATGAACCCATTGCCTATATCCATACGATTTGCTTCAATTTTGATAGCTGTATCGGCAGTACTGGTGGTCGGCTGCGCAACGAATGATGTGGATTCCGGTCGAATGCAACGCGTGGAAGGCACATCCTGCGTGGATGCGAAAGCCGTGCGCAGCGCCGATCTCTACGGCAACTGGCTGGCCGCGTTCAGCGCCAGCCCGAAGCACCCGGCCGGCCGCGCAAGCGTGACCTTCACGCCGCACCCGGAGACTGCAGGTGCGTTGAGCGGCCGCATCGTGCGCCCAGCCGGCAGCACGGGCGTTGCGCAGACCTCGGTGCTGGCCGGCGGCATCGGCGACGGCCAGTTCGGCATCGAGGAATCCAGCGACGAAGTCAACATCACGGGCCTGTGGAACGGAGATGTGGTGCCGAACAGTTGCGGGCGCGAAATCCGCGGCATCTGGATCGATCCGGCCGACGACAGCGAGCGTGGGTTCGTGTTGACTTGGCAGGCGGTGGGTTGACCACCGAGCTGCCCGCGTGAGCCCAACGCTGGCGGACTTCAATCGCTTCAGTCCGTTCTTCTCAGACCCACCCGAAAGCGTCTCTGCGTTCGCCTCACCTATTCAAAGATTTTGAGTTTTTCATGTCCCAAACCCTACCCAACCCCGCCCGCTTCGCCCACATCGAAGCCGCCCTCATTGACCTCGATGGCACGTTGGTCGACACGCTCGGCGACTTCAACGTCGCGTTGAACTGCACGTTGTCGGAACTCGGTCTGCCGCGCGTCGACACGGCAGCGATCCGGGAGCGCGTCGGCAAGGGCTCGCCGCATCTGGTGGCTTCCGTGCTCGACTGCATCGGTGCATCACAGACTCAGTATTTCGACGCGGCCTGGGCGCTGTATCAGCGGCACTACGAGGCGGTGAACGGCGAACATGCGCATGTCTACCCCGGCGTGCGCGAGGGGCTCGACGCATTTCGTGCGCGGGGCTGGAAGCTCGCCTGCCTAACCAACAAGCCGGTGGCGGCTGCGCGCGACCTGCTGCGGCGCAAGCAATTGGACGGCTACTTCGAGCAGGTGTTCGGCGGCGATTCATTCGAGCGGCGCAAGCCCGACCCCCTGCCGTTGTTAAAAACCTGCGAAGCGCTCGGCACGAAGCCGGAGCGCACCTTGATGGTGGGCGACTCCAGCAACGACGCACAGGCCGCGCGCGCGGCGGGCTGTCCGGTCTGGCTGCTCAGTTATGGCTACAACCACGGTGAGCCGATTCATGCAGTCGACGCCGACGGAGTGGTTGACTCCATCGCGCAACTCAGCTGAACCGAACCGGCGGCCTGTTGTGACCTGTCGCGTGGCGTAAACCCGGCAGACCGCTACAGGTCGTATTCCGGCACGCCAAAGCGCCGCGCGGCGATCTCCAGCAAGCCGTCGAAGATCAGACTCTCCACGAGCTCGAACGGCACCGACATCGCCGGCCCGACCTTCCATCCCGCGCCGCCCGTCATGTAGACGATTGGCTCCACGCCGCAGCGCTGGGCCAAGTGTTCACGCATGCGCTGCACCGCGCCCGTGATCGCATAGCTGCCGCCGCTGGTCAGCGCGTCGCTCGTGTTGGTTGGAAATTCGCAGACGTCGCCGGTCGGCACATGCAGCCCCGCAGTGCCACCTTCGAGCGCCCGCAGCATGATGCCGTGGCCCGGCAGGATCAGCCCGCCCACGAAACGGCCCGTGGCATCCACTGCATCCACCGTGACCGCGGTGCCGATCATCACGACCACCATCGGTTTGACGGGGCCGGCCCTCAACATGCGATGCCAGGCGCCGATCATGGCGACCCAGCGATCCGCGCCGAGCCGGGTCGGGTGGTCATACCCGTTCACCACACCGGCTTCCGCGCCACTGGCCACCACCCACTGCGCCGGCACATCCCACAACTCGAGCTGCTCCTGCGCACGCCGCCGCATCGCATCGCCTGCCACCACGCAGCCGAGCACGGCCTGTGGCGGTGACAGCGTGGCCCAGGCGCCTTCAGCGACCTGGTCGATGTGCTCCAGAAATTCGACGCCCTGCGCCAGCACCGCCGCGCCCGGGCAGGCCGATTCGTACTGCGCCCACTTCAACCGGGTGTTGCCGATATCCAGCGCGAAAAAGCTCATGTCGGGCAACCCTTCTGATGGTTTGTGCAAGCGCCTTCGGGGTGTTCCGAACGCCGACCATTGTGTCGTCTCGGCGTGCAGCGGCAATTCAGCAACTCCACCCCCCCCCAAAAACATCCCACGGCCCAGTCCACCGCAGGCGCCGCCCCGTAAGGGGCAAGGCGAAAGTCAATCGCAGCAAGCGAAAGCTGGGGGAGAACCGAATCCACCAGCAGGGGCCGCGGAGCTGGCTCCGCCAGGCCGCAGGCGCCGCCCCCGGTAGGGGGTAGGCGAAGCGACACGCAGTGCGCGCAGCCTGGGGGCGAGCTAATTCAACATCATGCTCAGCCGCCGACGGTAGCTCGACACCAGCGCGCGTTGTGGGTCTTCGGGTGCCGCGCTCTTGCCTGAGAGCGCGATCGCGCCGGCGGCGGGCCCTGCGGCTTCGCCAGGTTTTGGTGCAGGCGGGCTCAGCAACTCAAGGATTGCGACGAAGGCTTTGCGCGCGGCTTCTTCGTTCCACTGCTTATCGCGCATCACGATCTCAAGCAGTTCGTCGAGCGCCGCGGTCCACTCGCCGCGCACCATCAGGATGCGGGCCTTGGCAAAACGCGCATCGAAGTCGCGCTTGTTGGCCGCGATTTTTTCATCGAATTCTTCCAGCGTCACGCTGTCTTGCACGGTGCCCGCGACGTAGACGATCGCATCGAGCCAGACCTGCAGCGCGGCGAAGCGCAGCAGCGGCTTGGGCTGGCGCGCCATGGCCGGTGCAAGCGCCTCCTGCGCGGCCTCGATCTCGCTGGACGACAGCAGCAGCTTGATCAAGTCGAAGCGCACGTCGTCGTTGTTCGGTTGCTGGGCAAGGGCCTGCTGCAGCCGCTCGATCGCTGCATCGGTGTCGCCCGCAGCCAGCAGGGCTTGTGCTTCGTCGGCTTCCGCGTCAGCTTCGAGTGCTTGCGTCGTCGGCACATGGCGCGCGATGAATTCGCGCAGCTTGCCTTCGGGCAGCGCGCCGGTGAAGCCGTCCACCGGCCGACCGTCTTTGAGCAGGATGCAAGTCGGGATGCTCTTTACGCCGAATGCGGTGGCGATTTCCTGCTGCTGGTCGGAGTCGATCTTGACGAGTTTGAAGCGGCCTTCGAACTCGGCTTCGAGTTTTTCCAGCATCGGGCCGATCACCTTGCACGGGCCGCACCAGGGCGCCCAGAAGTCGACCAGCACCGGCGTCGTCATGGAGGCGGCAATCACCTCGGGTTCGAAGTTTTCTATCGTGACGTTGATCATGTCGGTTGTGTGGGGCCTGTGTCTGGGGTTCGTCGAAACGTAAAATCCGCGCTTTGCCCGTGCATCGAAATCTGGTGGTTTCCATGTCCGGGCAGGAGCACTCGAAAATCGCTAGCAGCTCATCATCATCACCGCTGATCGGCGTTGTCATGGGGTCCGGGTCGGACTGGGAAACGATGCGCCATGCCGTGCAGATTCTGCAAGAGTTCGAGGTCGCGTATGAAGCGCGCGTCGTCTCCGCGCACCGCATGCCGGACGACCTGTTTCGGTACGCCGAGGAAGCGGCAGCGCGGGGGTTGCACGCAATTATCGCGGGTGCGGGCGGCGCCGCGCATCTGCCCGGCATGCTGGCAGCCAAGACCGAGTTGCCGGTGCTCGGGGTGCCGGTGGCATCACGCCACTTGGCGGGCGTTGATTCGCTGCACAGCATCGTGCAGATGCCGCGCGGGGTGCCGGTCGCCACGTTCGCGATCGGCAGCGCCGGCGCGGCCAACGCCGCATTGTTTGCGATCGCGATGCTGGCGGTGGGCGATGCGGCGTTGCGCACGAAGCTGACGGCGTTTCGCACGCGCCAGTCAGAAGCAGCGCGCAACACCGTGCTACCCCTATGATGCTCACCCACACCCCTCACTGCCTTCGGTCGGCTTACGGCTTCCCCCTTGCAGGGGGCGGCGTCTGCGGACCGGCAAAGTCGGCTCTGCGGCCATTGCTGGGGCGGCGTGCGTTCGTTTTGGCCAGCACAGACGGCTGGCGCGTGTTGGGAGGTGGCTATGGGTGATCTGCATCCTTCGGCGTTTCAGCCGATCCTTCCCGGGGCCACACTTGGCGTGCTTGGCGGCGGCCAGCTTGGGCGCATGTTTGCGCAGGCGGCGCAGCGGCTCGGCTATGCGACGGTGGTGCTGGACCCGGAAGCCGACAGCCCGGCTGGCCACATCAGCCACCGGCATCTGCAGGCCGCTTATCTCGACGCACAAGGCCTTGCGCAACTGGCGGCGTGCGCCGATGCGATCACGACCGAGTTCGAAAACGTGCCGGCGGCTGCGCTGCGCACCCTGGCCGAACGGTGCCCGGTTGCGCCGACCGCCGAGATGGTCGCGCTGGCACAGGACCGTGCGATCGAGAAAGAGCACTTTGCGCGCTGCGGCGTGGCTTGCGGCCCGTGGGCACGCATCGATGACACGGCGCAGCTCGATGCGGTGATCGAAGCGCGTCCCGAACTGTTTCCCGGCATCTTGAAAACCGCACGCCTGGGCTACGACGGCAAGGGCCAGGCACAAGTGGCCAACGCAGCCGCGTTGGCACGTGCCTGGAACGACTTGGGCGGTGTGCCCTGCGTGCTCGAGAAAAAACTGCCGCTGGCATTCGAGCTGTCGATCGTGCTGGCGCGGGGCCGCGATGGGCAGATCGTGCAGTTCCCCGCGCAACGCAATCTGCACCGCAACGGGATTCTGGCCGTCACCGAGGTTTATGAAGGAAATGTGCCTGAGTCGCTGGAAGTTACTGCGGTTTCTGCTGCTGTTTCGATAGCAGACCACATGCAATACGTCGGCGTGTTGTGCGTTGAGTTCTTCGTGCTGGAAGACGCTGCCGATGCGGGCCGAGGACAGCCGCTTCGGCTTGTCGCCAATGAGATGGCGCCGCGTCCACACAACAGCGCGCACTACACGATCGATGCGTGCAGCGTGTCGCAGTTCGATCTGCAAGTGCGCGCCTTGGCCGGCCTGCCGCTGGTGTCGCCGCGCCTGCACAGCCCGGCCGTGATGCTGAACCTGCTGGGCGAGTTGTGGCTCCAACAAGGTGGTACGCCGCGCTGGCCTGACGTGCTCGCGTTGCCCGGCACGCACCTGCATCTGTACGGCAAGGCGCTGCCTTCGCAGGGCCGCAAGATGGGGCATCTGACCATCACCGGTGCAACCATTGAGGCAGCACGCGCCGTGGCGCTGGAAGCCGCGCGGCTGCTCGGGATCGAGCCGTTTCCAAAACCCGAGTTCGGAGCCTCGTGATCCTGCAAGCGGCGGAGCCCGCTTCGATCGATCGGGCTGCCCAGGTGCTTGCCGAGGGCGGACTGGTGGCGATACCGACCGAGACGGTATACGGCCTTGCCGCCGATGCGACGAACGATGCCGCGGTTGCCCGCATCTTCGAGACCAAGGGCCGGCCGGCCGATCATCCGTTGATCGTGCATATGGCCGATCGCGCCGGCGCCGACGCGTTCACGGGTGCCTGGCCCCCGTTTGCCGAACAGCTTGCCAAAGCGTTCTGGCCCGGGCCGCTCACATTGATCCTGCCGCGGCGCACGGAAGTGGCGCGCGCCGCCGCAGCAGGTCTGCCCACGGTCGGCCTGCGCTGTCCGCAACACCCAGCTGCGCAGGCGTTGCTGGTGGCCTGCGCCAACCGCGGTGTGCCGGGGCTCGCGGCGCCAAGCGCCAACCGCTTCGGCCGCATCAGCCCGACCAGCGCAGCGCATGTGGTGGCCGAGTTCGCCGATCGGCTTCTGCTGGTGCTCGACGGCGGCAATTGCGAGGTCGGCATCGAATCCACCATCGTCGACTGCACGCGCGGTGCGCCGGTTCTGCTGCGCCCTGGCGTGCTCGGTGCCGAACGGCTCGAGGCGGCAGCCAGCCAGCGGCTGCAGCGGCGCGAGGAGCCGCAGGGCGTTGATGAGCCCCGCGCGCCCGGCATGCTGGCCGCGCATTACGCGCCGCGGGCCACGCTGCGGTTGATGAACGCACGTGCATTGCAGACTGCGCTCGACGTGCTCGGCCCCGAGCTCGACGGCACCGGCGCCCACATTGCGGTGTATGCACGGTCCGCACTGAAGTGCCGCAGCGCGAGTGTGTTGCTGCGGCCCATGCCGCAAAATTCAACGGCGGCGGCCCGGCAGTTGTTTGCCGTGCTGCGCGACTGCGACGACGCCGGTGTGCGGCTGATCTGGGTCGAGACGCCGCCCGATTCGCCCGACTGGGACGGCGTGCGTGACCGGCTGCTGCGCGCATCGGCGGCGGGCTGAGCGACCAACCCCCTCTGCACGCACACCGCGCCGAGTCGGTGCGCCCATGCCCCAGTCGCGCGGACGGCTCGCTAAACTTGGCCTGAGCAACGGCGTCGAGTCCCGTCGACCGTTCGTTTCGACCTGCAAGGAAACCATGGCTATTAAAGATTCAACCTGGCGGCGCCGTGCGATGCTGGCCTGCGCGGCCGCATCGGTAGCGTGGTCGCTGGCGGCCTGCGGCAGTGGCTCGATCGAGAACAAGCTGGTGCCCAAGCGTTTTGTCGTGTTCGGCGCTGCAATGGCCGACGTCGGCATAGGCAACACCCGCTACACGGTCAACGACGGCAGCGTCAACACCTGGGTGGAGAAGGCCGCAGTCGACTACGACAAGAACCTGACGATCCTGCCGTCCAACCAAGGCGGCACCGGGTATGCGCGCGGCAACGCCCGCATCGTCGCCAAGCCGGACGCGGCCGGCAACGCCGCCACCCTGACCGTCAAGGAGCAGGTCGACGGGTTTTTGGGTGCAGGCGGCAAGCTCGCCGACAACGATGTGGCGGTGGTGAACGGCGGCATCAGCGACATCGTGTTTCAGATGCAGGCGGTGCTGGCGGGCACGCAGACCGAAGCGCAGATGATCGTCAACCTGCAGCAGGCTGGCCGCGACATGGGCGCGCAGGTGCGGCGGCTGGTTCAGGCAGGCGGCACGCACGTGCTCGCGGTCGGCCCCTACAACCTCGGCAAATCGATCTGGGCCACCCAGATCAGTCGCGGCGACACGCTGACCGATGCGAGCCTGCGCTTCAACGAAGCGTTGCTGCTGTCGATGGTCGACCTAGGTGCTTCGGTGCTGTATGTGGACGCCCAGCTGTTTTTCAACTTGCTGATTGCCAACCCCGGTGGCAACAACCTGATCGATGCGACCACCATCGCGTGCACCTCGGTCGATCCCGGCCCAGGCATCGGCATCGGCACGAACCAGGTGAATTCCGCACTGTGCACGCCCACCACCGTGACGAGCCTGGACTACAAGCGCCTGGTGTTTGCCGACGCGCTGTACTTCACGCCGGTCGTGAATCAACTGTTTGGTGACTTCGTGCAGGGGCGCATGCGGTTCCGTTGGTGAAGCCGGGCGAGGTCAGCGGCCTCACATTGCGTTGACAAAAGAAAAAAGGCACCCAAGGGTGCCTTTTTTAATGCGGCGGGGTGCGACTACTGATACTTGGCAAAGAACGCCCGGGCCTGGGCTGCGCACAGCGGCGGCTCGTAGCCGCCGTGGTAGCTGCCATAGTAGGTTGCAAATGCGGGGGTGCCGGGCGCTGGCGGCGGGCCATAGATCGCCCGGATCTGCGGGTCGACGTCGACCGAGGTCACGTTTTGCACGCCGCGCGCGTCGAAGTCGGCCTTCAGCACGCGTTGGTGTACTGCCGGCGACACCGTTGGGTCGCCAGCGCCGCCGCACAGCAGCACTGGTGCGGTCGGCGTCCAGCCGAGCAGGTCGTTCTTGCGCGCATCCATCGACAGCGCGCTGTTCGGGTTGTCGCGTGTGTCGGCAAGGAACGCCGGCTTGTATAGCGCATCGCGCGCCTGGTTCGGCGTACCGCCCGGCAGCCGGCCGGTCGTGATCAACGTGGTGGAGGTCAACGTGGCGCTCGGCAACAGGTCTTCGATGTAGTCCGCATACGGCGCGTTGTAGATGTCGGACGGCTTTGCATAGACATTGCCGTAGATCTTTTGATAGGTGCTCACCAGAAACGGCACGAAGAACTGGTAGCCCGCAATCGCATCCGGCACCTTCAGCGATCCGCTCAGGTTGTACGGGCCGGCCAGGTGCGCGCCTGCAGTCACCTTGATGTCGCCGTCCGCCTGCGCAGCGCGCTGAGCGGCTGCCGATGCATGGCCACCTTGCGAGTAACCGGTGATGAACAACTTGTCTGAGAACTGGCCGCCGACCTGCGGCGCCGCGTTGCGTGCGGCGCGGATCGAATCCAGCACCGAGCTGGCTTCCGAATCGGCGTGCAGATATGGGTGAAAGCTGTAGGTCGATTTGGCGTAGCCGAGGTAGTCGGTGGCAACCACCGCGTAACCCTGCGCCGCATACATCGCGATCAGCAGCGCCGTCTCGCCGTCTTGCGGATTCGCGAGCGTGCGCGGGCGCTGCAGGTCGGTGCCTTTCGCGTAAGCGACCAGCGGGGCGCGCGCGGCCGCACAGGCACCGGCCGGCACCAGCAACACGCCAGACGCATTCGCAGCCTCGCCGTTTTTCACGCCGACCGTGTCGTAATCGAGCGCCACCACTTTCACATCACACTTGGCCTTGCCTGAGATCGCCTGCAGGCCGCTGGCGGCGGTTCCCGCATCGATTTGAGCGGCCGTCAGCGTGGCGAGCACCTGCGGCGTCTCGCGCAGCTTGCCGCGGTCCGGGCCCGAATCGCCGCCGCCGCCGCAGGCCGCCACCAGCGCTGCCGTGGCGCTGGCCAGCGCTGCAAGTTTGAAATGCTTCATAAAAATGGTGTCGAAATGAATGGGAAAGTCATATTAGTGACAAAGTGTCGATTCGGACTGCGCGTTTTCCCGCCAGCGGATGCGGTTTGATGCGAATTGGCGACAGACAATTGCGTTGCCGACGACTTGCCCGATCGGAAAGACGCCCTGAAAACATCAAGGCAATCGAAGGGGCGCCACCCAAGACCGGTTCGGTGACGGGCCATCGAGGGGTTGCGTCGCCCGTTGGCGCACCCGTCAACGCCGCAATTGGGTGAACGCCGCGAACTCCCACCCGCGCATGGCCAGCAGCAGCGTGTAGCCAGCGCGATCGACGTCAGCCAGTTTTTGCTGATCTCGATGCGCCTGCGCGAAATCCTGCGCGAGCCGGCGCAACCGGTTCATGAAGGCGGGCGCCGACTGCCGGGACACCGAGCCGTGCACCAGCAGCAGCCCCTCGTCGGCGCCATCAAAGCCACCGGAAAAATAGTCGAGCAGCGCGTGCTCCCGAAAGTACTGCATCACGGCACCGTGCGGCCGCCAGCGGAACGTCTTGGCGAGCTTGAGCCGATACCGGTTCAGCGGCTTCAACTCGATCACGCCGATGCGGTCGAGCTGCGCGAAGTACTGGATGCATTCGGCCTCGGTCAGCCGATACGTGGCCGTGATCTGGTCCAGCGACCACTGGCTTTGCACGCAGATTGCGGCCAGCAACAGCTTTTTGTCGGCCACCACCGCGCGTTCCTGCTCAGGCTGCAGCTGTTCGAGCAGCACCTCGGCATCGGCCACCCGGCGCGCGAGGTCGGCGAAGTCGAGCCGCAGCACGCGGCAGATTTCGTCCACGCGGGTCAGTGAGAAATTGCCGCGTGCGGAAAACATCCGCTTTACGCTCGATTCGGCCAGTCCCAGTGCGCGCGCCAGGTCGGCGTAGCTCATGCGCGCCTCCTTCAGCTCGGCCTTGAGCGCACGCACCAGCTCCACGCTGCTGGCGCTCATCGCGGCGCGGTATCGAAATTCGATACGAATCGTGTCATCGGTCCGCACTCCATCAGTTTTGTTGAACCGATTTTGGGGTGTGGGCGGCACACTGGCTGTTGATTTGGCCAAGGCGACCGATACCGCTTGCCAGGCGCACCACATCCGCTTGGCGCCCGTGCCGCCAGCAACCCTTATTTCTGTTCCACGCATGACCGCCCCGACCACCCACCTGCCGCTGCCCGCCAGCCCACCGCCCGAGCCGCACGCCAACCAGTTCGCGCTGCTGCGCGAGCGCCGCTTCGCACCGTTCTTCTGGACGCAGTTCGCCGGTGCTGCAAACGACAACCTGTTCAAGTTCGCGTTGACCGTGATGGTCACGTATCAGCTGCAGCTCGACTGGCTGCCGGCGTCGATGGCGGGGCTCGTGATCGGCGCGCTGTTCATCTTTCCGTACCTGCTGTTCTCGGCCACGGCCGGTCAGCTCGCCGACAAGTACGACAAGACCGTGCTGATCCGCTTCGTGAAGACGCTGGAGATCGGCATCATGGCCGTGGCTGCGGTCGGCTTTCTGATCCCGAACGTGCCGCTACTGCTGGCCTGCGTGCTGCTGATGGGGTTGCACTCGACCCTGTTCGGCCCGGTCAAGTTCGCGTATCTGCCGCAGGCGCTGTCGGCGCGCGAGCTGACCGGCGGCAACGGCATGGTCGAGATGGGCACGTTCGTCGCGATCCTGCTCGGCAACGTCGCGGGCGGCCTGCTGATCGCAATGCCGGAGAGCGGCGCGCGCAACGTCGCAATCGTCTGCGTGCTGCTTGCATTGATTGGCCGCGTGGTCGCACAAGCGATCCCGCAGGCGCCCGCGACCGACCCGGGCCTGGTCGTCAACTGGAACCCGTTCACCGAAACCTGGCGCAACCTCAAACTGGCGCACGGCAACGTCGTCGTCTTCCGCTCGCTGCTCGGCATCAGCTGGATGTGGTTCTTCGGCGCGGTGTTTCTGAGCCAGTTCCCGAGCTTTGCAAAGGACGTGCTGCACGGCGACGAGCGGGTCGCGTCGCTGCTGCTGGTGGTGTTCTCGATCGGCATCGGCACCGGCTCGCTGTTGTGCGAAGTGCTGTCGCGCCGGCACGTGGAGATCGGCCTGGTGCCACTTGGCGCGATCGGCATGAGCGTGTTCGCGCTCGACTTGTACTTCGCCTCGCGTGCGCTGCCGGAGTCCACCGGCTACACGATCGGCGAGTTCATCCGCATCGCCGCGCACTGGCGCGCGCTGATCGATCTGGGCCTGCTCAGCCTGTTCGCCGGCCTCTACAGCGTGCCGATGTATGCGCTGATCCAGCTGCGTTCACCGCCCACGCACCGCGCACGCATCATCGCGGCCAACAACATCCTGAACGCACTGTTCATGATCGCGAGCTCGGTCATCGTCGGTGCGCTGCTGGGCTGGGGCTTCACGATCCCGCAGGTGTTCCTGTTCGTCGCATTGGCGAACGTCGTGGTCGGCATCGACATCTTTTTGCTGGTGCCCGAATACTTGTTGCGCTTCATCGCCTGGATCGCCTCGCACCTGATCTACCGCTTCAAGATCGTTGGCGAAGAGCAGATCCCGCTCGACGGCCCCGCGATCTTGATTTGCAACCACGTGAGCTTCATCGATGCGATCCTGCTGATGGCCGCCAGCCCGCGCCCGATCCGCTTCGTGATGGACCACCAGATTTTTCGCGTGCCGCTGCTGGGGTGGCTGTTCAAGCTCGGCAAGGCGATTCCGGTGGCACCGCGCAAGGACGATCTGGCGACTTACGAAGCCGCTTTCGAGGCTGCGAACCGCGTGCTGCATGAAGGCGATCTGCTTGCGATCTTTCCCGAAGGCGGGCTCACGCCGAATGGCGAGTTGCAACCGTTTCGCGGCGGCCTCATGAAGATCGTCGAGCGGGCGCGGGCGGATGGTATGGACCCGGTGATCGTGCCGATGGCGTTGACGAATCTGTGGGGATCGTTCTTCAGCCGCGTCGAGCCGAAGGGCGCCATGACGAAGCCGTTTCGCCGTGGTGCGTTCAGCCGGGTTGGCTTGCAAGTCGGCGCGCCGGTTGCGGCCGGATCGGTCGACCCCGCAGCGCTGCGCGAGACCGTGGGCGGCTTGCTTGCGCGCGGCTGACCTTGGCCGACCCACATTTCAAACAGAAAACACTATGATCAAAAACGACGGCAACGAAGCGTCTTCCTTTCAACTGACGCCGCCCGAAGTCATCACGCCCGTTGCGGAAACGGCAGCCCGCGGCGCGGTGCCGATCCCGCCCGACATGCAGGCGGCGGTCGACGATCAGGTCGAGCGCTTTGTCGAAGCACTGCTGACCGAAGACCTGCAAAGCGACGCGTTCCGCGCGCGGCTGGACAGCGCGTTCGCACTCGGCCAGCAGGAAATCTCGAGCGCGTCGGCCTTGCTGCAGGGCCGGCTGCTGCAAGCCAACCTCAAGGGTGTCGAAGACGGCCCCGCGTTCCAGGCGGTGCACGACATGCGCCGCCATCTGGACGCGCTCAACCCCGGGCGGGAAGGCGACCTGCTGCAGCCGCAGACCAAGAAGCTGTTCGGCCTGATCCCCTGGGGCAGCGGCAATCGGCTGCAGGCGTACTTTCGCAAGTTCGAGAGCGCCAGCGGCCAGTTGCAGCAGTGCATGCAGCAGCTCTACGCAGCGCGCGACGACATGCAGCGCGACGTGGTCGAGATCGAAGCCACGCGCGGCAAGCTCTGGGCGTCGATGCAGAAGGTCGCTGCCGCGATGCACTTCGCCGAAAAGCTCGACGCGCAGCTCGCCGCGAAATCGGAGCAGCTCAAGACCAGCGACCCGGAGCGCGCCAAGGCGCTCGAACTCGAAGTGCTGTTCTATGCGCGCCAGAATTTGCAAGACATGCTGACGCAGCAGGCCGTCAACACCAACGGGTACCTCGCGCTCGATGTGCTCAAGAAAACAGGCCGCGAAATGATGAACGGCTGCAGCCGCGTAGCGACCACCGGCATGAGCGCGCTCGCCGTCGCGCAGACCGTTGCACGCGCCAGCGGCAACCAGATGCGCGTGATGGACATGCTCGCTGGCGTGAACACGACGATCGAAACCCTCATCGAGCAGACCGGCCAGCAGTTGAACGCGCACGCTGACCGCACCCGCGAATTCGCGCACAACCCGCTGATCGGCATCGAGAAACTGAAGACCATGTTCGACCAGACGTTTGCCGCGCTCGACGCGATGGACGACTTTCGAAAGGAAGCGATTGACGTCATGGGGCAGAACAACGCGATCATCAAAAACCAGCTCGCGCGCGCCGGTCGGTACACCGACAAAGTGCGTTTGCAGCAGGCACGTGCGGCAGTGCGGCTGCCGCTGGGCGAACCCGTCGCGTTGTAGCCGCACCCCACACGGCCACAACGATTCACCGATCTCTTTTCTTCTTCCTTTCTTTTTCCCAACAGGAGCAACTACCCATGGCAACCCAATACGTAATGCAGCGCGACACCAACGGCTGGCGCATGCAGGTCCGAATCTCTTTTGCGCTGGCCATCTGCGCATGCGCAGTCGGCGTACTGCGCCTGCCGAGCCAGGAGCTCGACCGCGCGTTTCTCGCGATCGGATTTTTCTTCTGCCTGTTCACGACCTTCGCGGTGTCCAAAACGATCCGCGACAACCGCGACGGTCAGGTCGACACGTCCGCCTGGGTGTTCGCCGTCTGGACCGCCTTCGGTGCCGCCGTCTGCCTGACCGCCTGGGGCCTGTGGCGCATGACGATCGGCGACTGGCAAAAGAGCTACATGATCGTCGCCTGGCTGTTCCTCGTCAGCACCACGTTCACGCTGGCGAAGAGCGTGCGGGATGAGCAGGAGGCGGATTTGATGGCTCGGGGGAGTGGGGGTGCGGCGGAGCGGGAAGTGGGGCGCGATGCGCCGGCGGTGAGGGGGTGATCCAATCGTCGTCTTACTGCGTACTTGTGGTGAGTGTTGAAAGTGGGGGTGGTGGATGCGACGCGCCACTACCCAACTCGACTTGGCCTAGGCAATTGCTGTAAGCGTGATCAATGCCGGGCAAGAGGCTTTCAGAGGCTTGCAATTGTGTTGACTGAATGATCAAACCTTGGTGGACTGCTTTTGGGGGTGTGCAACAAGTTGAGATCGAGTCTGAAACGCAACAGCAATTTTTTTACGATTGCATCGATGCAATCGCTATGAGACTGGTGACGTCGAGCAAGTGTCTGGCATCATTTCGATGTGGGGTTTGGGGGCGGCATTAAGCTACAAACCAGACGACATTGATTATTCAACTGCACACGAAACGACGTTACGCCAGCTGTAGTCACTCATTGAGACTGATGCATGTTGGGAGTGATACCCATTTGCGGCCTCTACGAGGCTTCAAGATCCAAAACTGTTCCCCTTGATGAGCTCTGAAAATTCAGTAGACGCTGGTAATGAACTTCGCAACAGCCGACTGGAGCTTTTGGACATCGGGTTGCGCAACAACCTCGTTAGCCTTAGAAAAACTAGCAAGAATCTTGTTGCTGAGCAGGCTAGCGCGATCGAGTTGTTAGGTCGGATGCTTGATGAGCAGAAGGCGGTCGGCTTTATTGCTAACGGCAAGTCGAAATCATCTAAATCCGAAGACTTGGATGAAGTTTTCATAGCTACCTTGCCGGACGCGTCTTCAGAGGTTGAAGAAACGATTTCCGGCCCCGCCCCCAGAGAAGAAAACGACTTGTTTGGCCCTTCTGCGTCGGACGACATGGAAGCATCTGCAACCCTTCAAAAACGGGTGCGAATTACCAGTCGCCGCTCGCCGATGATTGAGACTGCATTGTCCCCAGCGGCTCTGTTTCTTCAGCTTTTGAAGATGCGGTCCGACGCACAGACCTTCCTAGAAGAACAAGGAGCAAATCTGCTATTTCTGGCAGTGGGATTTTTGCATTGGTACGAGAGCGACAGCGCGTCCGAGCCTCGCCGAGCGCCACTGTTGCTGCTCCCATGTACCTTGGTCCGCGGAGTCGCCAACGAACGATTCGAACTTCAACCAACTGGTGATGATGTCGAAGTAAATCTTTCTCTCGCCGCCAAGCTGCGGGCTGATTTCGGCATTGCCTTGCCTATGCCGATCATGCAGGTTGCTGAGGAATCTGCCGATGAGCCCGCTGCACAACACTGGTTGAGGTATTTGGGTGGCGTGACGGAAGCCGTTAGGCTGCAACAGCGTTGGAAAGTGGTAGCGGATGAGGCCGTCCTAGGCTTCTTTTCGTTCGGCAAGTTTCTGATGTTTAAGGACTTGGATGGCGACAATTGGCCTGATGGTTTGAAGCCAGATGAGCATCCGGTCATCCAGCGCTTACTCGGCGGAGGTTTTGGCGAGGAGCGGGCAGCATTCGATGAGGAAGTAGCAGTCGATTCTGTCATTGCGCCGGGTGATGTGCATTTCGTCAAGGATGCCGATAGCAGCCAGACTCAGGCACTGTTGGAGATTCGCGAAGGCCGAAATCTTGTAATCCAAGGGCCACCGGGGACTGGTAAGTCACAAACCATCACCAATGTCATTGCCGAGCTGGTAGGGCAGCAGAAAACCGTTCTCTTCGTTGCTGAAAAAATGGCAGCGCTGGAAGTGGTTAAGCGCCGGCTCGACGAATGTCATATTGGTGAAGCCGTGCTGGAGCTGCATAGTCATCGAGCTACCAAATCAAAGGTACTTAAGGAATTGGCAGATACGCTAGCTCTTGGACGACCTGTTGAAGAAGCTGGCGATCGCGATATTGCTCAGCTAAAAAATGTGCAGTCGGAGCTGAATCGATACTGCGCTGCAGTCGCTGACACCATCGGTCAGAGTGGTATGGATTTCGGTTCGGTGCTGGGGCGCATGCTGAACCTGCAACGACAGCATCCGGATCTGCGGGCGCTGGTATGGCCTGCTTTAGGCCAGTGGTCGGTTCATCAGTATCGGGAGGCGATGGACCTAACGGAGCGCATGACCATGGTCATGGAGGCACTAGGGCCTCCCCGTGATAGCGTGTTTTGGGGAAGCAAAGTTCAGGACATAAGTCCATTGGAGTCAAACCAGATAGCGCAGGGCTTGAGTCACGGCCTCAAGGTCGTATCAGACCTACAAGGCGCAGCGCTTCAATTGTCTGTCAGGTTGCATCTATCGGAGCCCGCGGGTCTTCATGACATCGACATCGTGGGACGAGCTGCAAGCCGTGCCGCCGAGGCACCTCGGCTGGACGGCCTACAGCTTTCCACCGACGAATGGCAGCAGCGCAGGGACAGCATCAAAGTGCTGGTGCAAGCCGGTCAAGCAATGCGACAACAGCGCGATAAGTGGCACGCGCAACTGATCGACACTGCCTGGACCGCCGACGTTATGCCAATCCGGCAGGCAGTCACCAACTATGGAGGCAAGTGGTGGAATTTCCTTTCTTCTGACTGGCGTACAGCTAGGAAGGAGTTCTCGGGATGGCTCGCGCGACCCGAATCGACCAAACCCGAATTGATGTTGACGATGGTCGATGCCATCCTCGACTATCAAAAGAACAGGAAGGTCTACAGCGACCACGCGACCCTAGGCCAAATGCTCTTCGGTGCGCAGTGGCAGCAAGAGAACTCAGATTGGTCGGTGCTCAGTCGTGTCAGCCAATGGGTCATCGAACTGCATGACGACATTGGTAAGCACCAATTACCACAAGGTATTGTGAGCTTCCTTGCAGGCCACAGCGACGCAAGTGGACTCGGTGAAGAGGCTGGCGCACTCGGCGAACAGGCGAACCGGCTCAAAGGGCAGATCGAACAAGTCATCCAACTCTTAGGGCTGCCTACACACGATACGCAGGGTGAATCATGGGCTTCAATGCCTCTTTGCAAACTCAAGGACCAGCTAGAAAACTGGCTGGAGCAACTACCTCAGTTGCACCACCTAGCGCGATTCAACCTGATTCGGCAGGAAATGGATGCTGCTGGCCTAAAGCGGCTGGCTGAGCCAATTGCAGACTTCGTCGAGCCTAAATTCCTGTTGCCCCAACTCGAATTGAGCTGGACCCAGGCTTTGGTGCAGGAAGCCTATCGTGCTCATCCGATACTCGCCCGGTTCGACAGACTCGAGCACGAGCATCGCATTGCGCAGTTTCGCAAGCTCGACTCGGCATCGTTGCGTCACAACCAGACGAAGCTCACCCGTCTTTTGTGGGAGCGAAAGCCCCGACTAGGCCAGCCTGGGGAAATGGCTGTGCTTCGCAATGAACTCAACAAAAAGCGCAGGCAACTCCCAATTCGACAACTAATGGACCGCGCTGGACGAGCCATTCAACAGATCAAGCCGGTTTTTATGATGAGCCCAATGTCGATCGCCAACTTTCTACCGCCTGGAAAATTGTCGTTCGATGTCGTCATTTTTGATGAAGCTTCGCAAGTCAAAGCAGTAGATGCTTTGGGCGCGATCCTGCGTGGCAAGCAAGTCATCGTGGTTGGAGACACTCGCCAAATGCCGCCGACCGATTTCTTCAGCCGAGATGTTGAGAACGAAGAAGAAACGGCAACCGGCGACATCGAGAGCATCCTCAGTCTCTTCAAAGCCAAAGGCTGCAACGAGCGTTACCTCAAGTGGCACTACCGAAGTCGGCACGAATCGTTGATCGCAGTGTCGAACGCTGAGTTTTACGACAGCAAGCTCGTGATTTTTCCAAGCTCTGGTGCAAACATCCAAGCAACCGGTATCGAACTTGTGCATCTACCTGAATCGGTCTATGACCGAGGACGCACAAGGACCAACAAGCTCGAAGCCCAAGCAGTGGCAAAGGCCGTCATGGCACATGCTCACCACACTCCCGAGTTAACGCTGGGAGTGGCAGCCTTCAGTATGGCGCAGCGCGACCTGATCGAGGTGGAAGTGGAAATGCTCCGCCAACAGCACCCGGAACTCGAGAGCTTCTTCAGCCAACATCCACACGAACCCTTTTTCGTAAAAAATCTTGAAAATATTCAAGGGGATGAGCGGGATGTTGTCTTCATCAGCATCGGCTACGGACGCAATGAAACCGGAAAGATTGCCCGTGAGTTCGGCCCACTCAACCGCGATGGCGGGCATCGGCGTCTTAATGTACTGATCACACGTGCCAAGCTGGCCATGAAGGTGTTCAGCAACTTTCGCGGTGAGGAACTTGAGCTGGAAGCCAATGCAAAGCATGGTGTTCGCGCATTGCGAAACCTGCTGAAATACGCTGAAACCCGCGAACTTGAGGTCTCAACCGAGACTGGACGCGCCACCGATTCGCCATTTGAGGATCAAGTGCTGCAAGCCCTGCGCGACAACGGACATCGAGTTGAGCCTCAAGTCGGTACGGCAGGCTACTTCATCGACATGGCAGTCAGGCATCCCGAGCTGCCCGGACGTTATCTATTGGCAATTGAGTGTGACGGGGCGGCGTACCACAGCGCCCGTTCGGCACGCGACCGCGATCGATTGCGTCAAGCCGTTTTAGAAGGTCTCGGCTGGCGCTTCCACCGCATCTGGAGCACCGACTGGTTTAGAAACCCGGCAAGGGAAACCCAGCGCGTGCTGGACGCCATACGGATCGCCCATGAACTGTCTCCCCTAGTAGAGCACAAGCCAATGGCCTTGGATGTTGATCCAGTAGAAGACAGGAAGACTGATGTTGAGTTGCTCACACCCCAAGGCATCGAACGCGCCGATGGTGTAGTCGAAGAGCTAGACATCCAGTTTTCGTCTCCCTACAAGGTCACGGAACTGCATTCCCGACAAGGGGTGGAGCTGTTGCAGGCTCCGACAGCTATGTTGGAGCAAATGGTCAAAGAGGTAGTTGGTGTCGAATCGCCAGTCCACACGAGTGTCATCATTCGCCGAATCATGACGGCTTTTGGCGTTGGCCGCGCTGGAACACGTGTCGTGAGTACCATCGAGACTGCGATCAAGCGTATAGCGATCCAGCAGCAATGGACCAGCGTTGACGACTTCGTGATGCTGCGTGGACAGGGTCAGCCATCCGCCGCTGGAGCTATCAGAAATCGCTCGGCTCTATCAGCTACTGAGAAAAAGATCGAATGGGTAAGTAAGACCGAGATTCAAAATGCTGTGCTCAAAGCCATTGAGGTATCGTTTTCTATCTCACGAGAGACGGCAGTAAGTACCGTATCGCAGTGGCTCGGCTTCGGCAGGGCATCAGCAAAGATCTCGGCGGCGATCGATGAACAGCTGTCCGCTCTCATAAGAGACGAAAAGATCGTTGAAGAACGGCACGGCATGTTCAAGCCTATGTCCGCAAGCGCCAAATAGCAGACCCTCTCGGAGAAAGCTGTGGTGCGGTCAACCTATCACCGCATCGATTCCTGAGGTCCGCCGAATGAAGGCAACAAGCGCGTCGTTGATCAAGGTCTCGTAGTTGCCGGAGCCGACGCGCTCAACCTGACCTCGGAAATGTTCGATGACAGCGTTATCGAGGCGAATCGAGATCTTGGTTTTGCCTGGCTCCACAGGAATCACCGGGCCACGCACTGCCTCGGAAAAATCGATATCGCGATACGGTTCAGCAGCCACTTTTTCCATCTTCATTGCACATCCGCAGGCCGCAGCCAGTTCTCGATCACAAGCCCTGGCACTCGCATGAAATGCTTGGTGTTGTCGGTGACCACAACCGCCCCGATCGCCAACGCATGCGCGGCGATCATCTCGTCGAAGTCACCGATCGGTGTGCCGCGCATCTTGAGATCGGCTCGCAACTCGCCATGCCGGTTAGCGGCGCTGGCGTCCCAGGGCAAGATTGCCGCGACGCGCAGAAACGCCTCCACGCGTTCATGCAACCGTACGGCCTGCGGGCGTCGGACGACGCCGTAGCGAACTTCAGAGCACGTCACCGCAGAGATGCACCACTGGCCGGGCAGTAACGCCTGTAGCCGCCCATCGATGGCCGGATGGCCACGCATCGCCTCGCTTGCCGCGTTGGTGTCCAGCATGTAGAGCGTCATTCCGACCAGCCCTCGAAGGGGTCGCGGCGCTGTTGGTTCTGTTCGCGATCGGCCAGAAAGTCATCGGGCATCGCGTCGAGTTGGTCGCGCAATTGCATGAATGCACGCCAGTCCACGGGCGACCGAGTGGACAGGATGACGTCGCCGGTGCGCTCATCGCGGCGGATATAGACCTCGCTGGTGCCGTCGAAGCGGAAGTCGGCTGGCAGGCGCACAGCTTGGCTGCCGCCGGTTGCGAAGAGCTTTGCAGTGACTGGCGGCATGAGGATTCCTTCTTCTATGCAATCATGTATCTACTAATATAGATACTCTCGTGCAGCCTGTCAACTTCTTGGTTGTCGCGCCCAAAACTTGCCCACTCAATCCCCACGCGCCTCCAATCTTGCTCTGCAGAAACCGCTATTGCCTGAGCAGCGTCGTGCCCGCAGTGCGTGCAAGTCTGTCGCCGCGCATTTGCAGCTCCGATTGCAGCAAGGCCAACTGCTTGGGCAGCAACGCCAGCGCCATGGCACCGCCTTCCGCTAGGGGCCGGTGATGCCATTGCGGCAGCAGCACGGCGAAGAACGCCAGCAGTGCGTCGGGCCGGTAGCAGCGCACGGCCGATCGAGCCGACTCGGTCTTACGGATCGCGTTGCGCACGCCTTATGTGGTTGCGCTGCCAACCGGTGGCGCCCCGCGTGCATCCCGCAGCATCTGGGGCGCCAGGTGCGGCAGGCGCTCAAGGGCGAAATCGAGGAAGCGTCGCACCCTGGGTGGTGGCCGCCGGTGCGGCAAGACCGCGTGCAGCGGCTTGCTCGGGGCAGCGTAGTCGCTCATGACCGGCACCAACCGCCCGGCATCCAGGTGGGCGCCGATCTCCCACACCGACTTGAACAACAGCCCCGCACCTTCGATGCCCAGGGCTTGCGCGGCCTCACCGTCGTTCACGCCGAAGCGGCCGCGCACGTGCACCACATGCGTCTTGCCCGCATGTCTGAACGACCAGCGGTCTTCCAGGTTGTCGCTGTAGACGATGCAAGCGTGGTTCGCCAAGTCCGAAGGTTGCGCTGGCGACCCATACCGCTTGAGGTAGCCCGGTGCAGCGCACAGCACGCGGAAGTTGGCGGCGATGCGGCGCGTGGCCATGCCGGAGTCGGCCAGCACGCCAAAGCGAAAGGCCAGATCGATGCGCTGTTCGACCAGATCGACAACGCCGTCGCTCAGGACAAGCGGCACGGACACATCCGGATGACTGCCCTGGAATTCGGTGACCAGCGGTACCAAGTACTGCCTTCCAAATGTCGGGGTGGCGGTGATGCACAGCAAGCCGCGCACACCGCCGTGGCTGTCGGCCATCAACGACTCGGCGTCTTGCACCTCGACCATGATGCGCAGGCAGCGCTCGTGGAAAGCTTCGCCGTCGGACGTCAGCGATTGCTGACGGGTCGTGCGGTGCAGCAGCCGAACGCCCAGCCGCGTTTCCAGGGCGGCCATTCGTTTGCTCACCATGGCGAGCGACAGATCGAGTTCACGTGCCGCAGCCGACATGCTGCCGGCGCTGACCACGTGCGTGAAGATCCGGATCTCTTGAAGGTTGTCGAGCATGGATTCTCAATGGCCAGGAGAGTGTGAATCGAACGGCAGCACGTATATCTTCTGGCCAAGTGTCGCCATAGTTCGGCTGCTCCACTTCTCAACTTGTTAGCGCCGATGTAAAACTGACCCACTGCGCCGAAGTAAAAGTGACCCACCTGGGCGAGGATGGCGGCCTTTTCAAGGCTGTCGATGTTGACCCAGGAGGACGCAGTGGAGATACGAGTGATGGCCCGAAGGGGCGAG
>JBBPYC010000022.1:0-21394 GCA_038200275.1 Burkholderiales bacterium | reverse complement strand
CGCTTTCCTGCAGCCGCCCCAATGCCTCCTGCGACGTGAGCCCGTTCTCAAGATCGGCGCCGACGGCTTTCGCCACGGTGCCGGCGTCTTGCGACGCAGGATCTGCAGGCATGCTTGAAATCGGGGAGCGGAGCGTGCTTTTCAACTTTCGTGGGATTTTGCGAAACAGACGGCGCGCTGGCGAACCAATGACGCTTGTCAAAAAATTCGATCACCGGCCTGGGGCCGCGCGCCTAGCGGAGCGAAATGCCCACTGGGCGGACAAGGCTCCATCGTTACCTCGCGGAGCCGGGCTGGCTGTGCGTTACCGAACAGACGGAGCGCGCCCGACCCCGGATTGAAGTGCGATGAGCACTGACCCGGGGCTTACCGGGTAGTCCCGTTGCTTTTTCATCAGGCAGCGGCAAGCCACATTGGTGGACGGTCTTTGGGCAGCGCCAACACGGTGAAATCCATAGTGTGCTTCCCTTGCCTGGATGGTTATGCAGCCGCCATGGGTCGTGCGTCCGCAGAAGGCGCGCGTTGCGAACGCAGTACGGATTCGCGCCTCACGAAAACCTTGCGCGACTACCTATCGATAAGCTCAAGAGGAACTGGGAGCGGCCAGTTGTCGATCGGTGGTTCAAAGCGTCGTGGTCCGAAGGTAGGGCCGTACCTCGGTCCAGCCTTGCGGGAACAGCGTCTTCGCCTCGGCGTCCTTGATTGAGGGCGGGATGATGACCGCACCGCCCGGAACCCAGTCGGCGGGCGTCGCGATGTGGTTGGCGTCGCCGGTTTGCAGCGCATCGATCACGCGCAGGATTTCGTCGAAGTTGCGCCCCACGTTCATCGGATAGGTCATCGTCAGGCGGATCTTCTGGTGCGGGTCAATGATGAACACCGACCGGACGGCTGCCGTCGCGCTTTCATTGGCGTGGATCATCTCGTAGAGCCGGGCGATGCTGCGGTCGGAGTCTGCGACGATCGGGAAGTTGACGGTCGTGTGTTGGGTGTCGTTGACGTCCTTGATCCAGTTCAGGTGTTCCTTGACCCCGTCGGTAGACAGACCCAGCGGCTTGACGTGGCGCTTGGCGAATTCTTCTGCCAGTTGCGCAGTGCGGCCGATCTCGGTCGTGCAGACCGGAGTGAAGTCACCAGGGTGGCTGAAAAAGAACACCCAGTCCCCGCCAATCCAGTCGTGGAATTTGATCTTTCCGGTCGTGCTGTCGGCGGTGAAATCGGGAGCGGTGTCGCCGATATGGATACCCATGGGAAATCTCCTTCATTTGCAGCTGCCGGTAACCCCGGGCAGCACGTCGTGTAAGACAGATAGATCTGCCATTGCTAAAAAAAAAGCGTCTTCGCCAACAAGACTTCAAAAAAATTCAGCCCATTCGACCGGTCTTCCGGTCGTCGTAGCCGCTGCTGTTAATGTCGGCCAGCCACTTCGCTTTATTCCGACTTCCACCTTGGGCAGGTTGTCATCGCGTGTCGAGGCGTGATGGATGTACCCGCATTTGTGCAGGGCGTCGGCACCTCGCTTACCCGTCGACGGGGCGCTCGAGTCGTAACTCATGAACGCACTTTTGTTGTCAGGGGTGACCTTAACTTTTGCGGGCGCGCAGTTCCGTTCGGTAACGCACATAGACGGTCTCGATCATCGAATCCATCTTTCGCATCCGCGGGCCGCAATGACCAGCAAGCAGGGCCTCGTCGTGATTGAGCGGGCCGATCACTGCAGTCCGCCCCGTGCCCAGCAGCCCGCGATGGCGGGACTCATGAAGAACTCGGTGGACGCCGCGCCTTCGAACGAGGCGGCGTTGCTTTATCGATAGGGGCCTTGCTTCTTGTCATGGAGCGCAATCGCGACTTCTCAGATTAGGTTGGTGCCAACCCGGTCGAACCCGTACAGCACCGCCACCACGAGAAGCGCCGCAACCGGCCCGGCAGCCGGATACAGCAAGCAAACGAGCATCGGCGCCACGAGGATCAGATAGCGCAACGCACGGCTGAACAACAGCCCCGCGCGCCGCAGGTAGACACCACCCGTGGCAGTCCATTGCTTGCGTTGCACGCTGCCCACCGGCATTCCGACGATGAAGCTGGCGTGGTTGTAGTAGCGCACCGCCATGGCGGCGCAAAGCAGCGCAGCGAACAACAACACCAGCAGTGACAACTCGATCATGAGACGAGGCGTGAACTGCAGAGGTGCGATCGTGCTGCCTTCAGCAAAACCAGCCATCAGCGAAGGCGAAGCCAGCGTGACCGCGCCCATCAGCCCGAGCGCGGCAGTCGATGCCGTCATGATCGCAGACATCAGCGCGTTGCGCAGGGTCTGCACGCCGAGGATCTCGGAGCCGGGTTGCGCGGACACCGCATCGAGCCACTGCGCGCGCAGCGCCGCATGCGCCGTCATCGCAATGCGTTGTTCGTTGCGATGCCCGAGTAGCGCCAGCGCGAGTTCGTAGACCACGAGCACGGCGATGGTCCCGCTGGTTGCGACCCAGTGCAGCGCGCTACTCATCGCCGATGAATCAACGCGCCTGAGGCGCGACCGAACGGCCACGCCACTCGAGCAATTCGAATACACCCATGCCCGCCAGCATCGCCGCAACGAATATCACCGCCTTCATCTGTCCCATTCCCAATGCCACGAGTGCCGGGCCCGGGCAGAAGCCCGCCACGCCCCAGCCAATGCCAAACAGCGTGCTGCCGATGATCAGCCGACGGTCGATCCCACGGGCCGTTGGCATTTTCATTTCGGCGCCGAGCAACGATCGCGTGCGTTTGCTACCAAAGCGAAACGCGACAAGCCCGACCAATATGGCGCCGCCCATCACGAAGGCGAGCGACGGATCCCAGGGGCCCGCCAGATCCAGAAAACCGAGCACCTTGGCCGGGTTCGCCATGCCGGAGACGATCAGGCCGACGCCAAACACCAAGCCTGCCAGTAGAGAAGTGAACATGAGCATGATGGTTGTGTCCTCAGAAGCTGAACAAATGACGCAGCAGATAGACCGTGACGAAGCCGGCGGCCATGAACACTGCGGTGGCTGCGATGGAGCGCGGCGACTGCCGCGAGATGCCGCAGACGCCGTGCCCGCTGGTGCAGCCTGAGCCATAGCGGGTGCCAATGCCGACCAGCAGGCCAGCCGCGACCAAGCTGCCCATTCCAGCGTCGATCTGCAGCGCCGGCAATCGGATGAAGACCGCATAGACCAGCGGAGCGGCCAGCATGCCGGCAACGAACATGACCCGCCAACCCGCGTCGCCGGTCTTGGGCACTAGCAGGCCACCCACGATACCGCTGATGCCGGCGATGCGACCGTTGAGCAGCAGGAACAAGGCGGCTGCAAGGCCGATCAGGATGCCGCCGACCAGCGATTGCCAAGGCGTGAAGTGAATCCAGTCGATCGTCATGTGGCAGCCTTTCGCTTTTTGGGTTTGCAGTATTGCTGGTAGAGAACCTGCAGCACCGCGAGTGCCTGCTTGCTTGCAACGCTGTAAAAGATCTGCCTGCCTTCACGCCGCGTGCTCACGAGCTCTTCATCGCGCAGCACACCCAGCTGCTGCGACAGCGTCGGCTGCACGATGCCCAGCAGACTCTCCAGTTCGCCGACCGACTGCTCTCCCTGGCTGAGCTGGCACAGCAGCAGCAGGCGGTCCGGGTTGGCCAGCGCCTTCATCAACGCACTGGCTTGCGCTGCGGCGCGGCGCATCGAGGCCATGTCCAGTGCTTCGACTACGGTAGTCATGATGCCGATAAAAACGCTTTGAACATGACTTCAATTATATCATTTAATATTTCATATATTAGTATATAGTGATGTCAAAGGAGTCATGAACATGATTTTCCGTCAGTTGTTCGAACCGCTGTCCAGCACCTACACCTACCTGCTCGGCTGTGAGGAAACCGGGCAAGCGCTGTTGATCGATCCGGTGATCGTGGCCGTCGAGCGCGATCTCGACGAGATCGACAAACTGGGGCTGAAGCTCGCCTGGACGCTCGATACGCACATCCATGCCGACCACATCACGGCCGCGTTGGAGTTGAAGCAAAAGGTCGGCTCCTGCATCGCTGCTCCTGCGTTCGATCACCTGGAATGCGCCGATGAACACATTGAAGAGGGCGAGCCTTTCCGGCTCGGCGGCATCACGCTCGACCCGCTACACACGCCGGGACACACCGCCGGCCATTTCGCCTACAAGGTTGGTGACCGCGTATTCACCGGCGACGCGTTGCTGATCGAAGGTTGCGGGCGCACCGACTTCCAGGGTGGTGACGCGGAAGCGCTCTACCGAAGCGTCACCGGCAAGCTGTTCACGTTGCCCGACGACACGCTGGTCTATCCGGGGCATGACTACAAGGATCGGCGAGTCTCATCGATCGCGCAGGAGAAAAAGCGCAATCCGCGGCTGGGCCAAGACAAGTCGCTCGAGGCGTTTAAACAGATCATGGCGAATCTCGACCTGCCCTATCCAAAGTTCATCGACTACGCGGTGCCTGGCAACCAGCAATGCGGCGTCTGCCCGGACCATCTGCCCGAGAACCTCGAGAAGTACTGCGCCCAAATGACCGACAGCCTGCAGGGCTGAATGCACATCAACACAAGGAGCCATGACATGAGCCAGTTCAGACAAATCGAAGACAAGTTATTCATCGGGCCGCAGCCCAGCGCGCAGGATCTTGACGAGGCGCGGCAGCAGGGCATTAAGACCGTGATCGACCTGCGGCTGCCGTCGGAGACGGAGACGTCGAACCGCGACTTGGCGCAAAGCTGCGGCCTCGGCTACGTGAATATCCCGGTCGACAAGGAGAGCCTCTTGACCAGCCAGATCGGCGAGCTCGAGGCTGTTATGAAAGAACAAGCCGGTCCGTTGCTGATCCACTGCGCAACCGGCGCGCGGGCGGCGTTGGTGCTGTCGCTGTCCGAGGCGAAACAAAAAAACTGGAGTCGTGAGCAGACCTTCGAGCACGCGCGCAGCCTAGGCTACGACCTGACCACTTCACCGGCGTTTTCAGACTTCGTTGCGCAGGCGATCGGATGATGGGGCGCGATCCAGCCAGTCATGTCGACGGGTTTTGTCCGTCAGCAAGGTGAGGCGCGTAACGCGCTGGCCAGGGCGGCATTGTTCTATCGGCTGGGCGACGTTGGGTCGGCACGCAGCAACAGCACCGGGATGGTCGCGGAGCGAACGATGTCCTCTGCATCGCTGCCCATGAACAGACGCCCGACGCCACGCCTGCCGTGCGTGCCGAGCACGATGAGATCAGCGCCCCAGCTTGCCACTTGCGCCAGCACAAGATCGCACACCCGGCCTGAGAAGCTGTCGTTCAGCACGGTATCGACTTCGAGCCCACGGGCGTGCACTTGTGCCTGACCTTTGCTCAGAATCTCGCCACCGGCATCGCGCAGCGCGCCGAGGATGTCACCCATGTAGGCCCCGCCGTATCCTGTGCTTAGCGCGAACGACAGCTCATCGACTACGTGGATCAGGCGCAGCTTTGCTCCCGTCAACTTGCCAAGCTTGATGGCCTCTTCCAGGCCGCGGTCGGATGTGGCGCTGCCGTCGATGGGCACGAGGATCAGTTGGTACATGGCAATCTCCTCGTCGCGCCGACATGGGCGTGGAGCAAGGCGGCAGCCTTGTTGACCATGACCGCGCGCTCGGCATAGGTCTTGGGCCTCGAGTTCTGGAAGCCATGTTCGGCCGCGGCGAGCGATTTGTCGAACTGTGCGCTCGTCAGGTCCTCGAAGCTCCTGAGCTCCTTGCCGTCTATGGGATTTACGCTTTGATAAGGCATGCTGATCTCCTGTGGGGTTGCGCTTTGTGAAGCGCGTGGTTCGGGTGACGCCTGCCATGGCATGCACAGCGCACTCCGATAGACAGAAGATGCACCCCGCATCACGCCCGGTCTGTGCGCTACAGCACCCAGCGACCAGATTTCGAGAGAAAAACTGGCCCGGCAAGCACGGTGATTGGCTGCATCGCGGAAGCCTGTCCGGCGCAAGGCGGTCTGTCTGCGGGCCAGCGAACACAAGCAGGCGGCCATCAAGGTACTGTTCGCCAAGCCCAACTTGGCGCGTGGGTTCGTTGGCGCACAGACAGGCATGGGCTGCCCGCGCACTGTTCGAGCCATGAAACCCATACCCACAGTTGAGTTGCTCGACGGACAAACACAAGGCGACGTTGCCGACCATGCAGCGACGCTGTCGCTGGAGCAAGTCGCTCAGTTGTCGGGCGTCGGCACCGTCGACCTGAAAGGACTCATCGACTACGGCGTGCTCACGCCGGTCACATCGGTTAGCGATCCCCGGGCGTTTCGCCTGGACTGCGTCATGACACTGCAGCGCGCGGACCTCCTGCGTCACGACCTGGCCCTTGACGACCACGGCTTCGCGCTGGCCATGATGCTTCTGGGCCAGATCACCGACCTCGAAAGCGAGTTGCGCACCATGCGACCCAAGTTGCACACGCTGCGTGAAGGAGGTCACCTTGAAGGTGGCGCCTATTGAACCGCAATATAAACCGCAGTGCGAGTCCAGGCGAGGTCATGCGGCAATTTCAAGGAATCCAACATGTTTCTGGTCGCTGCGTTCGGCCGGGCTCCGCGCCCTACTTGCAACAAGTCTGGCACTCAGTCCTATTACGGGCCTGCAGGCCCAAACACTGTGCAAGCTCTTCTGCTCTATTGGGGCTCGGCCGAAAACGGTTGGGAGTTCGTCGGCGCTGCGCCGGTGTCGACGGGCTCGCCCGTTCGCTACGAACGCTTCACGACACCGCTCGGCGTATTCGATCACACGATGTCGAACCCTGAATTTCGCGCTGAAGGTACGAAGAACAAGCTAGGGTTTCGAGGCTATGGGCGCAAGGGCCTGCGCATCTATGACTTCGGCTGGGTCGAGGCGCCCCGTGGTTGGGGCAATGGCGCCATGGGAAAGATGCGCCTGCAGATGCATTCCACCGACGCCGAGTTGGCGGCCCCGAAACTGGTACGGCGCAATCAGAAGGCTGCGTTCGCATACCGGCCACCCTGGACATCCTCATCGACCGCCACGGTTTGCTCAACGCAGGCGACGCCAAAGCATTGGCCAGCGGTGCCCATCTCCGGGTGCTGCGCAGTGATCGGACACCCACCTCGACGCTTGGCCGCTACCTGATCGTCGTCGACTGGGAGCGGCAGCAGCGGCCCGAATGGTCGCCGCTGCCCACGGGACACTGACGATCTGCACCTTTATCGAACGCCTGAGTGCGTTGCCGCACAGACACCCCCCACACCTTGCGTTCAGTCTAGGTATTCCAGTCAATCCGACTCGAATGAAGGATTAACCCATGAACACTGACACACAACTGCAAACCAACGTTCTTGAAGAACTCAAATGGCGCCCGAGCGTCAACGCCGCGCACATCGGCGTCACCGCCAAGAACGGCGTCGTCACTCTGACCGGCCAGGTCGCGCACTATGCTGAAAAGTCGGCTGCCGAAGAAGCCGCCAAGGGCGTCTACGGCGTCAAGGGCCTGGCCAACGACATCGCTGTCGAGATGGTCGGCTCGCTCAAGCGCAGCGATCAGGACCTGGCCGAGGCGGCAGTAACTTCGCTGAAGTGGGACTACGAAGTACCCCATGACAAGGTCAAGGTCGTCGTCAAAAACGGCTGGCTCACGTTGAGCGGCACGCTCGACTGGGAATACCAAAAGGATGCAGCCGCGCGCAGCGTGCGCAACCTGATGGGCGTCATTGCGGTGTCCAACGACATCACGATCAAGCCCGAGACGAAGTGGATCGACGTCAAGAGCAAGATCGAAGAGTCGTTTCGGCGCCATGCCGATCTGGAGGCCCGCCGCATCAGCGTCAGCACCGACAGCGGGACCGTCACACTCACGGGCAGCGTGGCGTCGTGGGCCGAACGAGACCAGGCACTGTGGGCGGCATGGTCTGCACCCGGCGTGACCATGGTCAAGAACGACCTCACGATCGTTCCCTGAAGATTTAGCAGTATCTGATTCGGTGCAAAGCGCCTCGACACGGGCCACACGGCGGCACACAGAACACCACCGCACATCGCGCATCGGATGGTTGCGCGCTGCGGTGCTGGGTGCCAACGACGGCATCGTCTCGACCGGCAGCCTGATGCTCGGCGTGGCCGCGGCGAGCGCCAGCCACAGCAGCATTCTGGTAACAGGGGTTGCCGGGCTGGTGGCCGGGGCCATGTCGATGGCGGCGGGCGAATATGTGTCGGTGCATTCCCAGGCCGATACCGAGAACGCCGACCTGGCACGCGAGCGCGGTGAGTTGAAGCAGGATCCCGTCGGCGAACACCGCGAGCTCGCAGCGCTTTACATTGGCCGCGGTCTCGACCCCGAGCTCGCAAAGCAAGTCGCCGACCAATTGATGGCACGAGACGCCCTGGGGGCGCATTCGCGCGATGAACTCGGCTTCTCCAAAGACCTGGGAGCGCGGCCGATTCAGGCGGCGCTGGCCTCGGCGGTGAGCTTTGCGGTAGGCGCTGCGCTGCCCCTGATTGTGGCCGCGATGGCGAGCGGAAAGCACCTGATGCCGTGGATCGCAGTGACCTCACTTGCGTTCCTGGCGTTGCTTGGATCCATTGCCGCGAAAGTCGGCGGTGCCAGTGTGCGGATCGGCGCCTGGCGAGTCACTTTCTGGGGGGCGATTGCGATGGCGATCACTGCAGCGGTGGGCGCATTGTTTGGCGCGGTCGTTTGAGAAGGTGGCTCACGAATTTTTCGCCGAGGTCTGCGATTCGCTGGCCGGCATCGAGTTGATCTTGGTCGCGGCCACACACGGCTCCGGTCGACTTTGGCTGCTGTGTCGAAAAGCATCCACCCACCATAGCCACGCAGATTTCAAGACAGCAGACGATCCATCATTCGACCGAAGGCAAGGCCGCGCCGATGGCAGGCAACCTCTTCGTCAAAGTCGGCCGTTAATTCAAGCAACGTGCAACGGAGAAACATATGGAACTGGGAATGATCGGTCTGGGCCGGATGGATGCGAACATGACGCGGCGCCTGATGAAAACAGGATACGTCTGCGTCGTGCACGACACGCAACCCGAGGCCATTTCCGCGCTGCACGCCGACGGCGCCATTCAGTTGCTGTCGGCCATGCGGCACGCCTTCGGCGGACACCTCCAAAAACCCGCTGAGGAAGCGCGATGAGCGTTGATGCACGCACTGGCTCGACTGCAGAGCAACCGCATTCCGACGCCTTGGTCGTGTTTGGATTCAGCGGTGATCTCGCCGCCAAGAAGATCTTTCCCGCGCTTTATGCGATGGTGAAGAAAGGCCACTTGAAAGTACCGGTGATCGGCGTCGCGTCGTCGAAGTGGGGTGTAGCCGAATGGCACAGTCACGTGCGCAACAGCCTGCTGCACGAGGGACATGAAGGCGGCATTGACGACCCCGCCGCGTTCGACCGCCTGATGGCGCTGCTGAACTACGTCAGCGGCAACTACAACGACGACGCCACGTTCACCGCGCTGAAGGTCGCGCTCGGTAGCGCAAAGCGGCCGGCGTTCTACCTGGCCATTCCGCCGTCGCTGTTCGCCACCGTAATCCAGAGCCTGGGCAACTCGGGTCTTGCACACGACGCGCGCGTGATCGTCGAGAAGCCGTTCGGCCGCGATCTTGCTTCGGCGCACGAGCTGAATGCGGTGGCGCAGGCGGTTTTCCCCGAGTCGTCGATCTTCCGCATCGACCATTACCTGGGCAAGGAGGCGATCATGAACATCCTCTATTTCCGCTTTGCCAACTCGTTTCTGGAGCCGGTATGGAACCGCAATCACATCGCCAGCGTGCAGGTGACGCTGGCCGAGGATTTCGGCGTCGGCGCGCGCGGCGCGTACTACGAGAGTGCCGGCTGCCTGCGCGACGTGGTCGAGAACCACCTGTTCCAGATCGTCGCGCTGCTGGCGATGGACGCGCCGGGCTACCAAAGCTTCGACGCCGTGCACACCGCCAAGACCGACGTGCTGCGTGCGATGCTGCCGCTCAAATCCGCCGATCTGGTGCGCGGCCAGTACATCGGCTACCGCGATGAAAAGGGCGTCGCGCTTGACTCCGATGTCGAGACCTTCTGCGCGCTGCGCCTGTTCATCGACTCATGGCGCTGGGCCGGCGTGCCCTGGTACCTGCGCGCTGGCAAGCGTCTGCCGCGGTCGGTGGCCGAAGTCCAGGTGCAGATGCACCCACCACCGCAGCAATTGTTCGACGACTCCGGACCGTCCGGTGGCCGCGCCAACTACTTCCGCTTCCGGCTGCAACCCGATGCCGGCATTGCGCTGGCCGCACGCGTCAAGCGCCCGGGCAGGGAATTCGTCGGCGTCCAGCGCGAGCTGTATCTGGGCCAGGACGAACCCAGTTCGATGTCGACCTACGAGCGTCTGCTCGGCGATGCCATGGCCGGCGACGACGCGCTGTTCACCGACGCGAACGCGATAATGGCGGCCTGGACTGTGGTCGAGCCGGTACTGGCCACGCACCATCTGGCCCTGCCCTACAAGCCGGGTAGCTGGGGGCCACCCGAGGCCGACGCGCTCATCGTCGGCAACGGCAGCTGGCGCGAACCGGAGGCCTAGGCTCCCATGCACAGCCACCCGACTGAGGAAGGTCTTGAATGACAGCCGACGCAATCTTTCTCCTTGACGTCGACAACACGCTGCTCGATGGCGACCGCATCGTGGCCGACCTGCACGACCACTTGGAACGTGAGTTCGGCGCCTCTTGCGCGCAGCGCTATTGGACGATCTTCGACCAGCTGCGTGAAGAGCTCGGCTATGTCGACTATCTGGGCACCTTGCAGCGCTACCGGCTCGGCATCGAACGTGGCAGCGCCGACGAGCAGCGGCTGTTGATGATGTCCTCGTACCTGATCGACTACCCGTTTGCCGATCGCCTGTATCCGCGTGCGTTGGAGGTCATCAGGCACCTGAACCGTTTCGGCCCGACCGTGATCCTGACCGATGGCGACGTCGTGTTCCAGCCGCGCAAGCTGCAGCGCTCGGGCCTGTGGGACGCCGTCGATGGCCGCGCGCTGGTCTACGTGCACAAGGAACAGGCGCTGGACGCCGTGCAACACCACTATCCGGCCCGGCACTACGTGATGGTCGACGACAAGTTGCGTATCCTGGCGGCCATGAAGGCGGTCTGGCCGGAGCAGCTCACCACCAGCTTCGCGCGCCAGGGTCACTATGCGCTCGACTTGGAAGCGGTCGCCATTTATCCGGCTGCCGATTTCACGATCGAGCACATCGGCGAACTGGTCGATCTCGATCTCTTGCCATCGATCAAGCAGCACGCCGACAAGGCGAGCACCACCCTGGAGATACCATGAACATCAACGCCAACACGAAGAAATTGCACGATCTCGGCCAGAGCCTGTGGGTCGACAACATCAGTCGCGAAATGCTCGTGGTGGGCACGCTTGCGCGCTACATCGCCGACTTCTCGGTAACCGGGTTGACGTCGAATCCGACGATCTTTGAACACGCGATTGGCCACGGCAGCTTCTACGACGAAGCGATTGTTCGACTCGCGCGGCGCAGTGAAGGCACCGAAGAGCTGTTCTTCGCGCTGGCGCTGGAAGATCTGACCACGGCAGCCGATCTGTTCCGTCCGATCTTCGATGCGACCGAAGGGATCGACGGCTGGGTTTCGCTTGAAGTGTCCCCATTGCTGTCGGACAACGCCGCCAAGACCATCCACGCCGCGGCCTGGCTGCACGAGGCAGCGGACCGGCCGAACCTCTTCATCAAGATACCGGGCACGGCGGCCGGGGCGAAAGCCATCGAGGAATCGATCTTCGAAGGCGTGCCGGTGAACGTGACCCTGCTGTTCTCGCGCGAGCATTACCTGGCGGCTGCTGAAGCCTACATGCGCGGCATCGAACGCCGCATCGAGGCAGGCCGGGACCCGAACGTGCGCTCGGTGGCCTCGTTGTTCATCAGTCGCTGGGACGTCGGGGTAAAACAGGAAGTCTCACCCCCGTTTCACAACCGCCTGGGTATTGCGATCGCGATGCGCACTTACAAGGCCTACCGCGACCTCCTCGCCTCACCGCGCTGGCTGAAACTTGCCAAAGCCGGCGCACGGCCGCAGCGATTACTGTGGGCCAGCACCGGCACCAAGGACCCTGCCGCGCCCGACACGTTGTACGTCCAGGCACTGGCGGCACCCGACACCATCGACACGATTCCCGAGAAGACGTTGCAGGCGTTTGCCGATCACGGCAAAGTGAGTGCCGCGTTGCCGACCGATGGAGGTTATGCCGAGGCGGTGCTGGAAGAGTTCAGGCGCGAGGGCGTCGACGATGGAGCCCTGGCCGCACGCTTGCAGCGCGAGGGCGCCGAATCGTTCGCCGCATCGTGGCGCGCACTGCTCTCGCGCATCCAGGAAAAGCGCCAGAGTCTGACAGAGGCCGGCTGATGAGCGCGCAGGCCACCACTGCCGCACGCGACCTGTCGACGGCGCTGCCATCGCTGATCGAGCAGCCGGCGTGGCAGGCACTCGCCGCCCACCATGCAGATACCGGCCACACCCATCTACGCGACCTGTTCGCCGCCGATGCCGAACGCGGTCAGCGCTACACGCTCGAAGCGGTCGGGTTGTATCTGGACTATTCGAAGAACCGCATCAATGACCGCACGCTGAAGCTGCTCAGCGCGCTTGCAGCCGACTGCGACCTGCCCGGCCGCATCGAGGCGATGTTCCGCGGCGATGTGATCAACTTGACCGAGCAGCGCTCGGTGCTGCACGTCGCGTTGCGCGCGCCGGCCAGCGACCAACTCGTCGTGGATGGTGTTGACGTGATCACACAGGTCCACGCGGTGCTGAAGCGCATGGCCGTGTTCGCCGACGCCGTACGCAGTGGCCGCTGGCTCGGCCATACCGGCAAGCGCATTCGCAATGTCGTGAGCATCGGCATCGGCGGCTCGGACCTCGGGCCGGTAATGGCTTATGAAGCCTTGCGCCACTACAGCCAGCGCGACCTGACGGTGCGCTTCGTCTCGAATGTCGACGGCACCGACCTGGTCGAAGCGACGCGCGATCTCGATGCTGCCGAAACGCTGTTCATCGTCTGCTCGAAGACCTTCACGACGCAGGAGACCTTGACCAACGCCCACGCGGCGCGGGCCTGGGCCGTCGGACAGCTCGGCGATGACCAGGCGGTGGCGCGCCATTTCGTTGCGGTCTCGACGAATGCGCAAGCCGTGGCGCAGTTCGGCATCGCGGCCGACAACATGTTCGGCTTCTGGGACTGGGTGGGCGGCCGCTACTCGATGGACTCGGCGATCGGGCTGTCGACGATGGTCGCGATCGGGCCGCAGCACTTCTCTGACCTGCTGTCCGGTTTCCACGCGATGGATGAGCACTTTCGCCACGCGCCGATCGAGGCGAACATGCCTGCGCTGCTCGGCCTGCTGGCGATCTGGAACAACAACTTCCTCGGCGCGGCGACCACGGCGGTGCTGCCCTATGACCAGTACCTGAAGCGCTTCCCGGCTTATCTGCAGCAGTTGACGATGGAGAGCAACGGTAAGCACGTAACGCAGACCGGACAGCGCGTCGACGTCCAGACCGCACCGGTCCTCTGGGGTGAGCCCGGCACCAACGGCCAGCATTCGTTCTACCAGTTGCTGCATCAGGGCACGCGGCTGGTGCCTTGCGATTTCATCGGCTTCTGCCACAGCCTGAATCCGCTTGGGCGTCAGCACGACCTGCTGATGGCCAACCTGTTTGCGCAGAGCGAGGCGTTGGCCTTTGGCAAGACCGCTGAAGCGGTCGCCGCCGAAGGCACGCCAGCCGCGCTGGTGCCGCACCGCGTCTTCGAAGGCAACCGTCCGAGCAACACGATCCTGGCGCAGCGGCTCACACCTAGTACGTTGGGCTCACTGATCGCACTCTACGAGCACAGCGTGTTCACGCAGGGTGTGATCTGGGGCATCGATTCGTTCGACCAATGGGGTGTCGAACTCGGCAAGGTGCTGGCGCAGCGTGTGCTGCCGGAGCTCGACATCGCGAGCGACGCGCCGCTTGAGCACGACAGCTCGACCAACGCCTTGATCGAGCGCTATCGACAACTGCGCCGGGTCGATCCACTTACCGTCCAACCCTGACGGGCCGACGATGCCCACCTTGACCAGCCCGCTGGCCGGCAAGCCGGCGCCGCGCTCGCTGCTGGTCGACGTGCCCCGGCTCGTCAGCGCGTACTACACCGGGGTACCCGACCCCGCAGTTTCGGCGCAGCGGGTTGCCTTTGGCACCTCGGGCCATCGCGGCTCGTCGTTCAATCTCTCGTTCAACGAATGGCATGTGCTGGCGATCACGCAGGCTATCTGCGAGCACCGCCAGAGCCAGCACATCACGGGACCGCTGTTCCTGGGCATTGACACCCACGCCCTGTCGCAACCGGCCTGCGCGAGCGCGCTCGAAGTGCTGGCTGCCAACGGCGTTGATGTGATGCTGGCATTGAGCGATGAATACACGCCGACACCGGCCATTTCGCACGCGATTCTGACCCACAACCGAGGACGAAGCGCCGGGCTGGCCGATGGCATCGTCATCACGCCGTCGCACAACCCGCCGGACAACGGCGGCTTCAAATACAACCCACCAAACGGTGGCCCGGCGGGTACCGACATCACCGCCGGGATCGAGGACAGCGCGAACCTTTTCCTCGAAACCGCAATGAGCGGCGTCCGGCGCGTGCCGTACGCGCGGGCGCTGCGTGCGAAGACCACGCACCGCCACGACTTCCTCGGCAGTTACGTCGCCGATCTCGGCAATGTGATCGACTTTGACGTGATCCGCGACGCGAAGGTTCGCATCGGTGTCGATCCACTCGGCGGTGCCGGAGTGCATTACTGGGCGCGCGTCGCCGAGCAGCATCGGCTTGACCTTACGGTGGTCAGCGACGTGGTCGACCCGACCTTCGGCTTCATGACGGTCGACTGGGACGGTCGGATCCGCATGGATCCGTCGTCACCCTACGCGATGCAGCGCCTGCAAGACATGAAGGACCGCTTCGACATAGCGTTCGCCTGCGATACCGACCATGATCGACACGGCATCGTCACGCCCCGGGCTGGCTTGATGCAGCCGAACCACTACCTCCCAGTCGCAATCGACTACCTGTTCCGGTATCGGCCGTCGTGGGGCGCACACGCCGCAGTCGGCAAGACGGTGGTCAGCACGAGCCTGATTGACCGCGTTGCGGCACGGATGGACCGCAAGCTTTACGAAGTGCCGGCCGGCTTCAAGTGGTTCTCGGCCGGACTGCTCGACGGATCGCTGGGGTTCGGTGGCGAGGAAAGCGCCGGCGCCACCTTCCTGCGCCGCAATGGCGAGGTCTGGACCACCGACAAGGACGGCTTGGTGCCCGGGCTGCTGGCTGCCGAGATCACGGCGCGCTGTGGGCGCGACTCAACCGAGGTCTATGCGGGACTGGCCCAACAGCTCGGCGCGCCGTTGGCTGACCGAGTTGAGGCGCCGGCAACACCCGCGCAGAAAGCGCTGCTGGCGGCACTGACGCCGGCACGCATCAGCACGTGCGAACTGGCCGGCGAAGCGATCAATGCCGTGCTCGACCATGCACCGGGCAACGGCGCTGCCATTGGCGGTCTCAAGGTCATCACAAAAAGCGGCTGGTTCGCAGCCCGGCCGTCGGGTACCGAGGACATCTACAAGATCTACGCCGAGAGCTTCAAGGGCAACGAGCACCTGCGATGCATCCTTGACGAAGCGCAGGCGATCGTCGACAAGGCGATTGCGTCGCCGTGAATGGCGTGACGGTCGATCTGGTCGAGGACGCGTTGCTCGAACAATTGCAGCGCAGCGCCTACGACTACTCCCTGCAGGCCTATAAACCGCACACCGGCTTGATGGCTGATGGCTGATGGCTGATGGCTGATGGGTGATGGGTGATGCCGGATGAAACGCGCCCACGTGGCGCAGCCCACGTTCGTCGCGCTGCGCTTCCTGATGAGCTACAACCAGTCGGGCAGCGCCTTGACCACAGGCTACTGCGGCTTCCACTTCATCGACATGCACACCGGCGCGCGTACCTGGCATTCGGATGGTTCATCGATCGGCATCGGTTTCCGGATGATGTGCATGCTGATCGCATTGACTTGCCCGGACCCCGACACGCCGGAGGTGATTCGACAAGGGTGCCAGACTGCAGTCGAGCACGCGATCCACGCCATCACGCGTTGCGTCGCCATCGTCGTCGCTGCGTCATCGGCCCTTGTGGATCATGCATGGATCGGTCCGGCAACGCCAGCGTCTGGCTGCAGGTCGAATTCGCGCAACATCACCGGTCCGATCGAGCCCTGGGCGACACGCCGCTGGACGGCGGCGCCGAGTCCGGCCGCGTGACATGCATCGATTTCAATTGGCTTTTCTGAGCTGCCCACCGGGCGGAAGCGATATCGCAGCGCGGCGCTGCGGACGCTGGCACCCACAAAACCGTCGGCGATAAGCACCCAGAAGCGAACTGTTTCGGAGTCCTGGTGAAAGAACGCGGTGGGTGCGTCGGTTGTAGCAGGTGACGGCACGACGGCGAGTTCGGTATCAGGCTGGGTTTGCGGTGGGTTCATTGGAAGTCCTGACGGTGGAAAGTAGTCGACGCCGCGCATGGCGTCGATAGATGGCTTGTAGCCTCGAGCTCAATACACCGTCTGTATGGCAATGCACGTTGCACACGCCAAACGCTCATGTGCTGACGCACGAACCGTTCGGCGGATCACATCCAGGCTGCGCCTTGTTCGAGGTGGCCACCCTGCCTGGCTTACCGATTGACCCACCATGCGATGCACTGCGCTTGCGCCGCTCGGCGCTCGATGCTGAGTGCAAGCGCGCAGGCGATGGCGTGCGGGGCGTGTGGTGCAGCGCACGGCCTCATGGCCCGCGCGAGGCAATCAAATCCGCCAGCAATGCGAGTTGCTGATGCTGGGTGGCGAGCAATTCGCCCCACTGCTTTTCGCGCAGCGTATCGATCTTCTCGTGCAGCAGCATGATTTCCAGCTCGGCTTTTAGGTTCACCTCGTAATCGTAGGCGGCGCTGAGGCGATCCTTCTCGGATTGGCGGTTCTGCGACATCAGAATCACCGGTGCCTGGATCGCCGCCAGCATCGACAGGAACAGGTTGAGCAGGATGTACGGATAGGGATCGAAAGTCGCGCCGCGGCTGGCCAGCAGCACCGCATTGATGCCGACCCAGGCCAGCATGGCGGCGGCGAACAGTCCGACGAACATCCAGGAGCCGCCGAAGCGGGCCACGGCGTCCGCAGCCCGCTGGCCACGCGTCGGGACACCGTCGTCGTCGAGCGCCAGGTTGCGCGCGATGTACTTGCGCCCGGCGATGTGGCGCACCACCTCCTTGGCACGCTCGTCCAGCGCCTCGTATGGCACACCCAGCAGGCGTTTAGCGATCTGTTCGGGTTGGATCATGAGAGCGAGAGGCTATCGCGATCGCAGGCAGCCGGTGAACAATTTGGTATCGCATTCATCGATGCCTCCAATGACACCACGATGCCCGGCAGAGGCACGTGCATCTGTGCGATCACGCACATAGTGGCGTGTATTCGACAGCCCATTCTGACTGAGCCATCGCATCGCCTTGAATGCGGCCCCATGTTCGCGAACGCACGAACGGTTCGTGCGCGCGGCGCGCAGTATCGATGAATCCTGAACGAAGGGTCGCCGAATCCGTACGTGCTACGCGTTGCTGCCACGTCTCGGCCATGCCGATCTGGTCTCTCGAGGAGCATTTCCTTGCTTTATTACGCGGTCATCTTCTTTTTCGTCGCGCTCGTCTCGGCGCTGTTCGGCTTCGGCTTCGGCATTATCACCGCCGGTGTAGCGAGCATTGACAAGATTTTCTTCTTCGTGTTCGTGCTGCTGGCTTGGTCCAACCTGACCGCCGGTGTGTCCAGGCGCGGTTGAGCCTTGCCGAGCCCGTCTCTCCCACCTGTCCCCCCCACGGTGAAGGAACGCTCATGAGCAGCAACCGCCACGAGCGGCGCAAGCAAGTGGTGAGGCTGCACAAAAAGGGCATCAAGATCATGCAGATCGTGGCGATGATGGGGCTGAGCCACTCGCCAGTGCGAGCGGCCATCGACTTGTATGAGGCAGCCCGGCTGGAGTGCGGTTCGTGCGGTTCGTGCGTTTCGCCCTGTTGCGCGTGGACGGCTCAGAGGCGATGGCCGGGTGTTCAGTCATGCGCAGGAAGACACGATCCAGCGCATGATCACCGACCAACGCCCCGAGCAACTCAAGATGGACTTCCGTCTATGGAGCCGCACTGCAATGGACCAGCTCATCGAACAAGAATTTGATATCAAACTGCAAGTACGCAGTATCGGCAAGTACCACACCCGCTGGGGCTTCACGCCGCAAAAGCCAATCAAGCGCGCGTACGAACAAAGCCCTGCTGCAGTGCAGGCTTGGCTACAGGGGGAGTACCCCGCCATCCAGCAGCGCGCCAGAGCACAAGGGGCTGAGATTCACTGGGGCGACGAGACTGCCTTGGTCAACACCGATGTGCGCGGCAGGAGCTTCGCGCCTGCTGGCAAAACGCCTGTGGCAATGGCCGTGGGTGGCACTCGTCAAAAGCTTTCGATGATTGCCACAGTGACCAGCCAGGGTAAGACACGCTGGATGATCATTGATGAAGCCTTTGATGCTGAAAAACTCATTGAATTCCTGCAAGCCTTGATCAAAGATGCGGGCAGAAAAGTCCTGCTGATCCTGGACAACCTGCGGGTGCACCACAGCAAGCTGGTCAAGGCGTGGGTGGCTGAGCGTCGAGACCAGATTGAGCTGTTTTACCTGCCCAGCTACAGCCCGCAACTCAACCCTGAGGAGCGGCTCAACGCCGACCTAAAGCAGGAAATGGGCAAGCGCGTGCCAGTGCGAACCAAGGCCAAGTTACGTCAAGCGGCCAACGACCATACGGAGATGCTGGAGCAAAACCCCGAGCGCGTTATGAGCTACTTCCAGGACCGCCGCGTTCGCTATGCCGCTTGATACTTGACAGGGCCCAAGCAATAGTCGCTTCGTCCGGTTTGGCGTCTCTCCGGGCGCAGCCCAGGCGGTGCGACCACTCGCCGCCGATCGCGCGTTCGATCAGCGCCTTCTTGAACACCACGATTGCCTTATTGACGGCTTCGCCGGCCATCGGGTACGAGCGGCAACGCCGCAGGGGCAGCAGTCGACTGCTGCGTGGTGGCGATCTTTGTCAGCATAGATGCACCGTTCGGTCGCGCTGTGCCTCGCACACGAAATTTAGGACAAGCTCGCTGGCCTAGATCTCCCATAACGCCATAGCCGAAATGCATGCCCGTAGCGTCCTGATTAAAAAATTTGGCTCCCTATCCTCACGGAGGAGCTAATAAAGTCGACGCTACTCCATCTCTGATCCAGCGACCAGCATAGCTTTGAATGTCGCCAACCAGATGCTTTGTATTTCGGACCCTGTATGCAGTCCGTTCCAGCGAGAGCAGTGAATGGCAAGCACGCACGTTGATACGCCACAGGATTGGCGCTGACCGGAAACTGAATTGCAGCCGCAAAACTCGCTGGCGGATCGCCGAAGCACGCTGCGAGGGGTTGCACTGGAGAGCTTGCTTCGGCAATCACATGACCATCAGGAGATCGAAATGCAGACAAAGTTGCTACAAGCCACAGCCGCGGTTTCATTGTTGCTTGGGGCTCCGATTGCTCAAGCTCACTGCGATAGCCTTCCGAGCTGGAGTCAGTTGAAGGCGGCGCTTGTTGCCGCAGTCGCCGTGGAGTCGAGCGGACTGAACTTTCAGATGTGGGCCACCCTGGTGGATCGAGACGGCGTTGTCTGCGCCGTCGCTTTCTCTGGCTCTGACCGCGGCGCGCAGTGGCCAGGCAGCCGCGTCATCTCGGCCCAGAAGGCCAACACTGCCAATGCCTTCAGCCTCGATACGCTGGCCCTGTCCACCGCGAACCTGTTTTCGGCGGTGCAACCGGGTGGCAGTCTCTACGGCCTGCAACACAGCAACCCAGTCGATACCGACGTGGCCTATGGTGGCAACTCCGCCCACTACGGGCAGCACAACGACTTCATGGTCAACAAGAAGATCGGCGGCGTGAATGTGTTCGGAGGCGGCCTCGCGCTCTATAACGCACAGCACAAAGTCATCGGCGCTGTCGGAGTCAGTGGCGACACGTCATGCGCGGATCACATGATCGGCTGGCGCGTGCGCAACAACTTGGGAGTCGACAACCTGATGGGCGTTGGCGGCGTGAGCGGTGACCCAACACATCCGGACAACATCATCTACGACATCACCCCTAACCCTAACGGCGGTACAGGAATCAGCACTGGCGGTTTCGGTCATGCGACTTGCCTGAATACCGCCAGTCCCTCGATCCTGCCACCTGTGCGTTGAGCTTTAAATCGAGAGCCGGCCTTCCCGAAGCTTGGCGCCGTTGCGCCACTGAAGTTGGACTTACCTCGTTCCAACGGCCGGTTATTGACTTGATTCTCAGGCGCCGGGTGTCAGCGCGGCAGGGTTTTCCACGGCGGCGGTCGGCGCTTGCGACGAGCCGACCGACGCGGTGGGCAACCCGTGTTCAGGGCGTGGTTGTTGCATCACACTTTCTTGCTGGGCTCGGCTTCTTTCGAAGTTCACGGGCGACCGATGATCCAGTGCTGCATGGCACTGGCGCTGGTTGTACCAGCCTTGGATCCAGGCGAAGACGGCCGCCTTCGCCTCGGCTTTTCTCTTCCATCTGCGCCTCGCGATCAGCTTGCATTCCAAGGTGACGAAGAACCTCTCAACCATGGTGTTTTCACAGGCTTCTTCCACGCTGCCCATCAAGGGCCTGACGCCCCTCTCTTTGAAGCGACCGCCGACGGCTAGGCTGGTGTACTGTGCGTATTCAACTGGTCGTTGCAACACCGGGTTGTTGTCCGAACTTTAGGTATTCGTTCAATGCGTCAGCTGGTGTCTTCCAGCCCAACGTTTTGCGCGGCCTGTTGTTCAAAGTGCGGGCTACGGTTTCAATCTCTTGCTCGCTCCAGCGAGACAGATCAGTGCCTTTGGGGGGAGTACTGGCGCAGGAGGCCGTTTGTGTTCTCGTTCGTGCCGCGCTGCCAGGGGCTGCGTGGATCACAGAAGTAGACCTGTATGTCAGTGGCCAGCGTGAACCACTCGTGAGCGGCCATCTCCTTGCCTCGATCCCACGTGAGCGACTTATTCCAATTCGTCCTTTCTCATGAAACAATGCCGTGGTCTGTCACGACGGAGAAGAGGCCATGGCGCGAACGGCAAGCGGCACGCAGGTGCTGGAGCAGGCGCAGCGGGCGCTGCGCGAGGCCAAGACGATAGAGGAGCTGCGCCAGGCGCAGGCCGTGGTG
>JBBPYC010000021.1:0-111775 GCA_038200275.1 Burkholderiales bacterium | reverse complement strand
TTCAATTCATCCAGCACCGGCGCGAAGTCCGGATGCCCGAGCCACTTGTTGCCATAGCTCGTCAGCAGGCCGATGCCGTCGGCCTTCAGCACGTCAAGCGCATAAGCAAGTTCAGCGAGCGCCGCGTCGCTCGACTGCATCGGCAACATCGCGAACGAGCCGAAGCGGCCCGGGTGGCTGCGGCCGAGTTCGGCTGCGTACTCGTTGCTCTCGCGTGCAAGCCGCTGCGCTTCGGCCACATCGGCCACGAAGCCGACCTGCGGTGTCGTGACCGACAGCACCGCGGTCGCGACACCGGCCTTGTCCATATCGGCCAGCGTCTTCTCGATCGACCAGTTCTTCACGATCGGGACGGCAAGGCCGTGCGCGTCGAGCGCCTTGACGTAAGTGGGCGAGAAGAAGTGATGGTGCGTGTCGATGCGGCGTGCAGGCGCGGCCTCGGTGGGAGCGGCCGCGGCTGCAGCGACGAATGGCAACGCGCCGGCCGCACCGGTTGCGAGCAGCCGGGTCAAAAAGCCGCGGCGACCGTTCGGGGTCAGGCGCGGTCCAGCGTCGCATTCAGGAGAGGAAATCGGCATGCAAGGCTCCAACAAAGGAAATCGAAACGAGCGCGATGCACCCGAGGTGCCACCACGGGCGGCCTTCACTCTAATGGCCTGCTCGCTCGTTCGTCCACCGCTGCATGACCGTCCGAACGCTGTCACCGATCGTTCGACTGCCGCTGCGCGGCATCTGCATCGGGGGCATGTGGCCATCGGTCCTCGCGTTTGGAGTGAGTCCCCCTTCCGTCGCGCATCGCTTCGACCCGGGGTTGCGCGCGCGGACCTCGAAGGCATGGCAAAGTGGCAGGGGGCCTGGTCGACCGCGCCGCGGGATCTCACCCCATCGATCGGTGGTCGATGCGGCGGGGAGAGTGGCGATCCAGGTTTTGGCGCCACCGTTGGCGCGCGGCCAGGTAGCCGTCCCAACCGTCGCTCCAACAGAGCGGTTGATCCCTCGAGCAGAAGTTGCGTTGGCCGAACAGCGTGGGCTGGCCGATCACGTTCCAGAGGCGCGTGTCGTGGCCGAGCCGCTGAGCAAGCCACGCCTCCCGCGGTGCGCCGAGCATCGTACGATGCGCATCGTTCAAAGCCGCGCAGGCGGCGGGATCGATCCTGCCGGATGCATGGTTGCCACCGCGGCAGGCCTGTTCATCCTCGTGCTGGCGCGCGTCGAGCAGCAGCAGTTGCGCAAGCCGGCCGAAGCGCGACTGCATGTGGATTGCGCAGGTCCGCGCCGGCATCCAAACCTTGCAGTGAACGGGTCAGCACCGACGCTGGCAACGGCATGTGTTCATAGAACGCCTGATATGCAGCTGCCGGTCATGCACCGAAATCGGCAGGATCGATGATTGGATCGACGCTTTCTGGCGCGGCAGGCGCAGGCACCGCTGGAAAATTTCAAGCAGCGTTGCAGGCCCGAACCGCAGCGCATCGGCTTGTCTGCTCGGGCGCACGCTGAGGGGTTGAGTTCAGCACCCCGCCGTGCACTTGCCGGACTCATCGAACTCCATTGTGCGACCCGATAACGGCACGTGCACCGGAACCTCGCTCGCCTTGATGAACGCTTCCGTCTTGCTGCCCGGACGCACCTTGCCCCCGGACGTGGCGGCTTCGTTCGCGTGCGACGCAATGACCGACGCGGGCTTCACCAGGTCGTTGATCACATAGGCCGCTTCGGCCGGGCCGGTGGTGAAGCCGCCGCCGATGTTCATGACCGCGAGCGTGGCGCCGTAATAGTCCCGAACCACCGATCGTTGATCCGCAGTGATGCCGGTGTCGCCCGAGAGGTAAGCCACCAGGCCGTTGCTGAAGCGCAGCACGTAGCCGGTGGGCAGGCCCACGTCGCCGGCGATGCCCGCTTCCTTCATGGCCTTGCCGAGGTCGCCGCCGATGAATTCGGGATCAACCCCGTTGCTGTGCAGTGCGGGCACGGTGGCAATGCGCACACCGTTGACGGTCACGCTGCCGCCGAAGCGCGCGAGGATCGAGTTGACGGGGTCGCCGCCACCGGCCTTGAGCTTGGCCGCGAAGAACGGCGGCATGTCGCTGCCCGTCACGATCTTCGACTGCTTGGCCAGCGCGATGTTCACCGCATTCGACAACGGCAGCGCCGACACCGACGTGTCCGGCTTGTCGCAGCTGCCCGCACCTGGCGCTTTGGTGTGCACGTTGCCGATGTGGTCACCGTGCATGTGGCTCACCAGCAGGATGTCGATCTTGCCGAGCCGCGGGTCGTCCGCGCCGGCGACCGTGCGCCCCGGGTCGTAGAGGATGCGCGTGCCGTTCGGGTCTTCGAACACCAGCGCGCGGTCCTGCGCGCAGAATTCGCCCTCGATGCCGCCGATCGGCGTGACTTTGACGGTCTGGGCAAGTGCGGGAAATGACAGGGCGGCGCCGAATGCGCCCAGAGCGATGACTGGAATGATGGAACGATTCATGGGGTCTCCAGGGTGTTGTTTTGAGTTGATCCAGCGTCGAAGGGTTTGGCGGTGAGTGTGCTCGCGGTCGCGCGCGCACCGTGGTCTGCGCAGGGTGATCTGCAGCGCAGAACGGAACGCAGTCAGTCCATGTGCACCCAGACCCGGCCCGCCTCGATCTTGACCGGATAGGTGCAGATCGCCTCCGTCACCGGCTCACACGTCGGCGCACCGGTCTTCACATTGAAGCGGCCCTGGTGCAGCGGGCACTCGATCTCGTTCTCCAGCAGGAAGCCTTCGCTCAGACGCGCCTGCCCGTGGCTGCAGATGTTGTCGGTCGCGCAGATGGTGCCGGCCACGTTGTACAACGCGATGTCCCGGCCTTGCACGACGAGGCCGATCACGTCGTCGGTGGGTACTTGATCGGTTGCGGCCGCATCGATCCATTGGAGGGTGCTCATGCTTCGAATGCCTTGTCAGATCGGATAGATGATCGAATTCGGAATCATCTCACTGTCATAGACGACAAGGCGCGACTGGAACTTCAAACCCGCCTCGGTCCGCACCACCACATCCAGATAGCGCCCCACGTTGAACACCGTGCTCAACTCCGACAGCTTGGTGCGCAATACCGCATAGTTCGCTTCGCATTCGAACCGGTCGTCCTCCGCCTTGCGCACGACCGGCGCACCGACCACGTGGCGTTGGTAGTAGGGGTCGTGGAACAGCGTTTCCCGAATGCCGTAGACGCGGTCGCGCAGCATGCCTTTGCTCTCGAACGACAAGGTGGCCAGCGGCAGGTTGCGTTCGTGGTTCTCGCGCGGCTGCAGGCGGTAGCTGCATTGGTCTGTGAAGAATTCGGGCCACAGGTCCCAGTTGCCGGAGTCCACAGCTGAAGCGTAGTCGGCGTAGAGCTGCGTGAGCGCGTGGTAGTCGTCGAACGTCATTCGGGCCGCTCCATCACTTCACGCCAGTAGCGGTACATGCCCCGGATCAGCGTTTCTGTGACCATGTGGTCGGTGTGCTGGTCGGCTTCGTACCCGCCGAGTTCGGCCAGCGTGCGGTGATGCGGCTTTTGCTCGAAGCCTTTCTGCGACAGCTCGATCACTTCACCGTCGTCCGCCGATACGAAGCCGGCGGGACCGAACAGGTTGGCTTGGCGCAGTCGCCGCTCGGTCATCGCATCCGAATCGTCCTCAAATCCGAAGTGCGTCCAGACGAAATCGAACACGCCGGGGCCGCGCGGCTGGATGTGGCGGGTGGACACGCTGTTGACCTGCTGCTGCAGGATCACGCTTGGAAAAATCGTCGTCATCACGGCCGATGGCCCGCCCCACCAATCCTCCGGCACGATGTCCAGAAAGCGTGGGTCTTCGAGCTGCATGCTTTCCTTGAAGCTCGTGACTTGCGTGACCTGATCGGCCTTGCCCATCGCGCCGCGCGTGGAGATCATGGCGGCGTGACGACGATGCTTGTCGGTCTTGAGTTCGCTCTTATTGTCGGCGCGCCAGAGACCGAATGTGACGAACCAGGTGTGCAGCAGACCTGGGTGGTATGGGTCCTTGATGTTTTCCTGCATGAGCTTCCAGTTGCCCGGAATCTGCTGGCGGTTGTAGCCGAGGATCTTGAGTTTGCGACCGTTGAACAGCCGGTCGAAATAGCCGAGCACATCAGGCCCGATGAAGTCCTCGAGCGGTTCGACATCCGGGTCGAACGAGGCGAACACCACGCCTCCGCGCACCGCGACTTGGAGCTTGTTGAGACCGTGCTCCTTGGTGTCGAAGTCTTTCGGCATGCCGCCGTTGACTTTGCCGTCCTGCTTCACACCCCGGCGAAACGGCACGCCTTGCAGGTCGCCCGTCAGGCTGTAGCTCCACTGGTGGTACGGGCAGACGAAATCTTTTTTGTTGCCGTGGCGCTCCCGACAGAACTGCATGCCGCGGTGTGCGCAGACGTTCTCGACAACGTGAAGGTCGCCACAGGCATCACGCACCAGCACGACCGAACGCTCACCCACCACCGTGCGCAAGAAGTCGCCGGGGTTCGGCACTTCGGCCTCCAATCCGACGTAGCACCAGTGCTTGCGGTAGAAAAAGCGCTCAAGCTCTTTTTTGTGTTGTGCATCGCCCTGATAGGCCATGAACGGGATGCGGCTGCTGCCGTCGTTTTCCCACTGAATGGTTTTCGGAAAGGTGGTGGAGGCTGCATCCATCGTGGCGTCGTCCTGTGATGAGCCGGATCAGATGCGCTGCTCGCGCCAGATGCCGAGCGCCTGTTGCACGGGCCGGTCCGAATAGCTGAACAGCGTGGTTGCTGCATCCGCCTGCAGTGTCAGCGTGTGCCATGGTGGTACGACGAACACGTCGCGTTCGTTGAAGGCGTGGCGCGTGCCGCCGATCTCCGCCGTGCCGCGGCCTTCCAGACAGACGTAGACCGTACCGTCGGTGCAGCGATACGGCGCGGTCTCGAAGCCGACCGGCAGTGCTTGCGCGAACGCGCCCATCGTCGGCATCGGTGAGGCGCCGGTGGCGGGGTTCACGAAGCGCATCTTGTGGCCCAGGTGCGGGTCGGGCCTGGCACCCTGTGCAATGCGTTTGAGCGATTCGCTTGTCTGCACATAGGGATAGACGAACACCCGGGTCGGGTCAGAAGGTTTTTGCGCGAAGTCCACCGGCAGCATGTTCGAGCCGTAACGGGCCAGCGCATCGCCTTCGGGCCGCAACGACGCTTGCGCGCTGTGTTCGTTTTTCTCGGCAAAGCCCGCGTCGAAGAACCGCAGCATCGGTATGTCGAGCCCGTCGAACCAGACCACCGGCTCATCACCGAGGTTGCCGTGGTCGTGCCAGGTCCATGACGGCGTGATGATGAAGTCGCCATAGCCCATGGTGGTGCGTTCGCCGTCCACTGCGGTGTAGGCACCCACGCCGTCGAGCACGAGCCGGAGCGCGGACTGCGTGTGTCGGTGTGCGGGCGCGACTTCGCCCGGCATGATCAATTGCAGGCCCGCATAAAGCGACTGCGTGATGCACGACTGGCCGCGCAAGCCTGGGTTTTCAAGGATCAGCACCCGGCGCTCGGCTTCTTCGGCGGTGATCAAGTGGCCCGACTCCATCACGTACGCGCGCACATCGGCATAACGCCAGACCGCGGGCACGGCGGGCGAGCGCGGGGCGGGTGGCACCAAGGCATCGAGCACTTCCCACAACGGCGTCATGCTGTGCGCCGCGATGCGTCCATAGAAGTCGTGGCGGGCGTTGGCCGCATTTGCAGCAGCAGGGCGTTCGGCGGTGATGGTGTTCATGGCGGAACTCCTTTCAGCGAGTTGGGTAGGAAATGCAAGCGTGCAAGCGGGTCGGATTAAGGCCGATTTTGACCAATTGCCCATGATTGCGCGTTCTGCTTCATCAGCCGAGAAAATGTGCTGAATGAAGAATATAGGTTTCGTGAATGCAGAGACTCGACTTCACGCGTTCACCAAGCCGTGATCGCATGATGTTGAAAGACCTCGATCTGAATCTGCTCGTCCTGTTCGAGCGCACGCGCAGGGTGGGCAGTCGGTTATTTCGCTCGATTTGCAACCAATCCACGTGTTGCATCGAACTGTTCTACAGAGCGGATTCCGCGCACGACCTGTGAACTGAGTCAACCTTCAGCAGCCAGCAGGGTCGAATCGAACCCGGAAACCCGCACCGGCGATCTGAGCGCAGAATTTGATGATGACAAAAGGGGAGACCAGAGACATGACGAATCGAAGAAACACCTTGCGCACCATCGGTGCGGTCGCTGGTGGCGGTGCGTTGGCAATCGGTGGCCTGAGCGGTCTGCTGGGTGGCGGCAACGCCTGGGCGGCGGCCGAGCAGCCGAGCTATCCCGTCAGCCACTCGGATGCGGAATGGAAGGCGCGCCTCACGCCCGCGCAGTACGATGTGCTGCGGCATGCAGGTACCGAGCGTTCCGGCAGCAGTCCGCTGAACAAGGAAGAGCGTGCCGGCAAGTTCGCATGTGCCGGCTGCAAGCAGCCGGCTTACTTGTCCGAGGCGAAATTCGAAAGTGGCACCGGTTGGCCCAGCTTCTGGAAGCCGATCGAAGGCGCCGTGATCGAACGAGACGATTCGGGCTTTTTCTTCAAGCGCACAGAGATCGTCTGCAGCACGTGCGGTGGCCACCTGGGCCATGTGTTTAAGGATGGCCCCAAGCCGACCGGCCTGCGCTATTGCATGAATGGCGTTGCGCTGGAATTTCAACCTGCCTGATCGGTTGGCTGCTTCACAGCGGCCATCGTCTGATTTCAATGCCGGTTTTGGCCGGCGCCTCGATGCGCCCCGCATCCCCTCGGAGAATATGCATGACCTTAATCAACCGCCGTCAAACCTTGCTGCGCACTTTCGGGGCGATGGCCGCTGTCGCAGGGGCACCCTTTGCGCGGGCGGCCGGCATGGGCGCTGTGGCTGGGCGGACGTACGAGATCACGCACACCGAAGCCGAATGGAAGGCGCGCCTGACTTCGGACGAGTACCTGATCCTGCGCGAAGGCGCCACCGAACGCGCCCATACCAGTGCGCTGGCCGATGAGACCGCTTCTGGGATTTACCACTGCGCAGGCTGCAACTTGCCGCTGTATTTTTCGGAGAAGAAGTTCTACAGCCCCACCGGCTGGCCGAGCTTTTGGGCACCGATTCCGCAGGCCATCGACGAGGTGCGCGACGATTCGCTGGGCATGCTGCGCACAGGTATTTCCTGCCAACGCTGCGGCAGCCACATCGGTCACGTGTTCAACGACGGGCCGCAGCCGACCGGTCTGCGCTACTGCATGAACGGGCTCTCGTTGAAATTCGAACGCACGGCTTGAGCCGCGCGCGGCAGTATCCGGCCGCTTGAACTTAAACAGATGCAGTTGCGAGGTCTTTGCGCCGTCAAGGGTCGGCGCTTACCATCGCCTGCATGACGCAAGCCGACACCCCGAACCCGTTGACACCAATGCTCGCAAGCGGCCCGCTGCGAGCCGCGATCACCGCACTCACCCGCGTACCTGAGTCAGTCTGCGTGGCCGCGTTGCTGAACGAGGCGCACATGGCGCCCGCCATGGCCGCGGCCACGCACACGTTGGCTCGCGACCTTGCACGCCGTCTGCGCGAGCAAGGCCACGGCGGCGGCCAGCGCGGGCTGGTGCAAGGCCTGCTACAGGAGTTCTCGCTCAGCTCGCACGAAGGTGTCGCGTTGATGTGCTTGGCCGAAGCGCTGCTGCGCATCCCCGACCGCGCCACCCGCGACGCGCTGATCCGCGACAAGATCGGCGGCGGTGATTGGGGCGCCCACGTGAACGGCCCGGAAGCGTCACTGTTCGTGAATGCGGCGGCTTGGGGCCTGCTGATCACCGGCAAGTTGGTCGCCACGCACAGCCAATCGGGCTTGAGTTCGGCACTCGCGCGCATCATGGGGCGCGGCGGCGACCTGTTGATTCGCGCCAGCGTGGACCGCGCCATGCGCCTGATGGGCGAGCAGTTCGTGACCGGCGAAGACATCAAGGAGGCAATATCCTACGCACGCCAGCGCGAACGCGAAGGCTTTCGCTATTCGTACGACATGCTCGGCGAAGCGGCGCTCACGATGGCCGATGCGGACCGCTACTTGGCGTCCTACCAACAGGCGCTGGAAGCAATCGGCAAGTCTGCATGCGGCCGCGGCGTGCTGCAAGGCCCAGGCTTGTCCGTAAAGCTGTCTGCGTTGCACCCGCGTTATCAACGTGCGCAAGTCAAGCGGGTGCAGGCCGAGCTGTATCCGCGCCTGCTGCAGCTTGCGCAATCCGCCTGCCGGCATGACATCGGTCTGAACATCGATGCGGAAGAGGCGGACCGGCTTGAACTCTCGCTCGACCTGCTGGAACGTCTTTGCTTCGAACCCTCGCTCTCGGGCTGGAACGGCGTCGGCTTCGTGCTGCAGGCCTACCAAAAGCGCTGCCCTGCGGTGGTCGACTGGCTGATCGATCTGGCGCGGCGCAGCGGCCGGCGGATCATGGTACGGCTCGTGAAGGGCGCCTATTGGGATGCCGAGATCAAGCGCGCGCAGATCGACGGTCTGGACGGCTACCCGGTCTACACCCGCAAGCGCCACACCGATGTGTGCTATCTGGCGTGCGCCAAACGGCTGCTGGCCGCAGCGGACGCGGTCTATCCGCAGTTTGCGACGCACAACGCGCAGACGCTCGCTGCGATCCACCAGATGGCCGGGCCAGACGCTGCCGCCGATGCTTACGAGTTTCAATGCCTGCACGGCATGGGCGAGCCGCTGTATGCGCAAGTGGTGCGGCCCATATCCGAAGGCGGGTTGGGCCGGCCCTGCCGCATCTACGCGCCGGTCGGCACGCACGAGACGCTGCTGGCTTACCTCGTGCGGCGTCTGCTGGAAAACGGCGCCAACACCTCGTTTGTGCATGAGATCGCCGACCACAGCGTACCGGTAGAACAGCTCGTGCAGAACCCGATCGACGCGGTGCAGGCCGCCGCCGAGCAGGAAGGTGCCTTGGGCTTGCCGCATCCAAAGATCCCGCTGCCAAGGGCCATATACGGCGATGCACGTGCCAACGCGCGCGGGCTCGATCTGGCCAACGAGACGCAACTGGCGGCGTTGGCCGAGACCTTTGTGGCCGATGCGGCAGTGGACTGGCAGGCCGCACCCATGCGGGCGGATCCATCCGTCTCGCCCGGTAGGGACAGCACAACCAGTCCCGATGGAATGGCGCGTGCCGCCACCGACGCAGCGGCTGCCCACGAGCCATCCGACGAGCCCGCCGCGCAGCCCGTTTACAACCCGGCCGATCGGCGCGACCTCGTTGGTCATGTGCGCAATTCAACGTTGTGGGACATTGAGGCTGCACTGGCCGCTGCTGAAGCCGCCGGCAGCGACTGGGCCGCCACCACGCCCGCTGCACGCGCCGCCCTGCTGGAGCGCGCTGCCGACGAAGTGGAAGCGCGCACCGAACGCTTGGTGCCGCTGCTGGTGCGCGAAGCTGGCAAGACCTGTGCCAACGCCGTGGCTGAGGTGCGGGAGGCGGTTGACTTCCTGCGCTACTACGCGATGCTCGTGCGGCGCGATTTCGACAATGCCACGCACCGGCCCCTTGGCACCGTGCTGTGCATCAGCCCGTGGAACTTTCCGCTTGCGATCTTCGCGGGCCAGATCGCTGCGGCGCTGGCCGCCGGCAACTGCGTGATCGCGAAGCCGGCCGAGCAAACGCCGCTGGTTGCAGCTGCGATAACTCGAATGCTGCATGCAGCTGGCATCCCGCGCGGTGCGCTGCAATTGCTGCCTGGCCCGGGCGAGACGATCGGCGCTGCGCTGGTCGCTGATGCACGGGTGCAGGGCGTGCTGTTTACGGGTTCTACTGCGGTCGCGCGGCTGCTGCAGCGCACCTTGTCACAGCGCCTGGGCGCGCACGAACGGCCGGTTCCGCTGATCGCAGAGACCGGCGGCCAGAACGCAATGATCGTCGACTCCTCCGCATTGCCCGAGCAGGCGGTGGCCGATGTGCTGACGTCCGCGTTCGACAGCGCGGGTCAGCGGTGTTCCGCGCTGCGCGTGCTCTGCGTGCAGCAGGAAGCAGCGCCGCACGTGCTGCAGATGCTCGAAGGTGCGTTGCGCGAATTGCGGCTCGGCGACCCACGCGCACTGGCTGTGGATGTGGGCCCGGTGATCGACGCGGAAGCGTTGTCGAACATCGAACGACACGTGCAGGCGATGCGCGCGCAGGGTAGGCGTGTGCTGCAGCCGGCTGCCCAGCGCCCGCCGCATGGCACGTTCGCCGTGCCCACCGTGATCGAGATCGAACGGCTCGATGAGCTGGAGCGCGAGGTGTTCGGCCCGGTGCTTCATGTGTTGCGATATCAAAGAGAGCAGTTGCCGCAGCTCATCGAGCAGATCAACACGATCGGCTACGGCCTCACGTTCGGCGTGCATACCCGGATCGATGAAACGGTCGCGCAGGTCACGGCGGCGGTGTCGGCCGGCAACATCTATGTGAACCGCAACATGGTCGGCGCCACCGTCGGTGTGCAGCCGTTCGGTGGCGTGGGGCTCTCGGGCACCGGGCCGAAGGCGGGCGGGCCGCTGTATCTGCTGCGGCTGCTGGCTGAGCGGCCCGACGATTCGGCGCGGCGCGCGGTGGCGCAGTCGGGTGCGCCGGCAGTGCAGGCACAAGTGCCACAAGTGCCTGGCCTATCTGATGAGCGGCAGCGCCGCCCGGCTGCGGCGGTGGACGCGCCTCTGCGCTTGCTGCGCGACTGGGCTGAGACCCAAGGCATGGCCGAGGTCGCGGCCCAATGTGAACGGTTCACGGCGAATGCGCCGAGCGCCGAAGGCTGGAGACTGCTGAACGGGCCGACGGGCGAATCCAATCTATATGCACTGACACCGCGCCGGGCGGTGCTGTGCCTGACCGCGCCGGGGCCTAACGCCGACGCGGACCGGCTCGTGCAACTGGCGGCCGTGTTCGCCGTCGGCTCGCAAGCGCTGTGGCCGCAAGATGCACAAGTGCTGTGGCAGCGCCTGCCACTCACGTTGCGCTCATCGGTCCCACTGGTTGCCGACGACGCCGTCGATGCGATGCCGTTCGATACCGTGCTGCAGCACGCGCCGGCCGATGCGCAACGCGTGCTGGCCGGCCGCATCGCCGCACGCGACGGCGCAATTGTGTCGGTCGTATCGATGGCCAGCAGTGACTGGCGAATCCCACTGGAGCGATTGCTGACGGAGCGCTCGCTTTCGATCAACAGTGCGGCGGCAGGCGGCAACGCAAGCTTGATGTCGATTGAGGCGTGAGGGACCGCAGGGCATACGTCTTCAGCTATGAATAGCTTAGCGCACGGGTTGCATCCTGTCGGTTGCTCATCAGCAGCTGCGCTGCCTTGCACCGTCTTGCGCATGTGCGCGAAACACAGGACAACGTCCCTCAACGCACCGCATCAACGCCAATCCATGCACCCCTGCATTGCCTGCCGCTGAATGTCGATGGCGTGTGCCAGGACGCTGCATTGCCACTGCAGTGAAAACGGTGCGAACGCGTCCAGCAACTGTTCGCGCAACGCAGCGCGCTGGGCGTCGGACAATGTGCCGCCGAACTTCAACTGGTGGTCGCCGCGCAGGGCGATGCGCATGTCTTCCCGGCTGCGGGTACCGAACTCGATGACCGCGCCGGTCACCTCGGCCGATGCCGCATAACGCTGCACACCGTGGAACAGCAGGCCCTGGTAGTTCGGGCGGTTGGCACCTTCGAAGCCGCCTTGGGTTTCCACCCGGTCTCTGCCCCACCACTTGCAGGCGCGCTGCCAGCCGGCGTCACCGGGTTCGTTGAAGCACAGAAAGAACGGCTCCCCGCGCTCACCGAGGCCGGTGTGCCAGTCGATCAACGCAAGACGCCGCACACCGCCCAGATGGCGCTTTATGAGGGCCTCCAGCGTGTGGTTCGACCACTCCCGGCCGGCGCCGCCGTAGTGCAGCCCATCGGCATGGCTGTACTGGCCACGCGCGGTGACGTCGACATAGGCGTTGTCGCCGTTTTGCTTTATCCAGCCTTGCCGCGCGGCTTCGGCCGACTGCAAAGCTTCTGGTGTCCAGTCGTCGGGACACAGATAGCCGTGCAGTTCGTGATAGCCCGCGTTTGTCGGCGCCGGCTGCGCCCAGTCGATGAAGTTGCGATTCAGGTCAACGTTGTTCTCGGTGGTGCGGCTGATGTTTGCAAAGCCCCACGGATTGATCGCATGCACCAGCACGATCCGCAGGTTTGGCGGGATGCCCTCCAGCGCCAGCCGGTTCAGCAACCCGATCTGTGCGGCCGAGCCAACGAAGCCCTCGGGGCCGTGGGTGCCGCTGATGATCAGCAACGCGTTGTCGGCATCAGGGGCCCCAAGAACAGCCACATCGGTGCTTAACGTGCCGCCGTCCGGCGTATGGGCGGTGTCGTGGGTGAAGATGTCCAGCCGTGCGCCAGCGCGGTCGGCCGCCAGCGCGAAGCGGGCGCGGGCACTGACATACGTCGGGCTGAAACAGGCGGCGGCGAGTGCAGGGGTAACCGCGGTAGGTGGGGTCATGGCGTGGCTTCCTGAAGTCGGGGCGCAGGGGCGGGAAAGGCTGGCTGAAGCGTGCTGCCAGCCGACCAGTCGCGCCCCGGGATCGCGTCGATCAGTTCGCGCGTGTAAGCGTGGCGCGGCTGGGTGAACACGTCGGCCGCAACGCCAGCTTCGACCACCTTGCCGGCGCGCATCACGACGACGTGGTCGCAAATTTGCGCAGCCACTCGCAGATCGTGCGTGACGAACAACATGGAAAGCCCCAGCCGCGCCTTCAAGTCAGCCAGCAGCCGCAGCACCTGTGCCTGCACCGACACATCCAGTGCCGACACCGGCTCATCGGCCACCAAGATTTCCGGCTCGAGCGCCAACGCGCGCGCAAGCCCGATGCGCTGGCGCTGGCCGCCGGAGAACTCGTGCGGATAACGGTCGATTGACGCGGCGTCGAGGCCGACCAGTTCAAACAACGCGCGCGCCTTGGCCATGGCGTCGGCTCTGCCCATCCCGTGTGCCATCGGGCCTTGCGCCACCAGTTCGCCCGCGCGGCGCCGTGGGTTGAGCGAGGCATAAGGGTCCTGAAACACCATCTGCACGCGGCGTGTTGCCTGCCGCAGTTGGCGCCTGGACAGAGTCGCCAAATCGATGTCGCCGATGCGGATGTGTCCGCTGTCCGGATCAAGCAGTCGCACGACGCAGCGCGCGAGCGTGGACTTGCCCGATCCCGATTCACCGACCACGCCCAACGTCGCGCCGCGCATGAGCTGCATCGACACATCGTCCAGCGCCTGCGTGACGCGCGCCCCGCGCCCCAAAAAACCGCCGGTACGAAATACCTTCGATACGCCCGCGATGTCCAGCGCCACCGGTGCGTCGGCAATTTGCTTGCGCGGTGGAGGCGTGAGCGGCGGCACCGCAGCGATCAGCTGCCGTGTGTAAGCGTGCTGCGGCGCGTTGAGCACCTGTGCAGCAGGGCCGAGTTCGACCAGCCGACCGTGCTGCATCACCGCCACGCGGTCGGCGATCTCGGCCACTACGCCGAAGTCGTGCGTGATGAACAGCACCGCCGTGCCCTTGCGTTGCTGCAAGTCGCGGATCAGCCGCAGGATTTGCGCCTGCGTGGTCACGTCGAGCGCGGTGGTCGGCTCGTCGGCGATCAGCACCTGCGGCTCCAGTGCGAGGGCCATCGCAATCATCGCGCGCTGGCGTTGACCGCCGGACAGCTCGTGCGGATAGGCATGTGCCATGGCCGGTGGCAAGCCGACTTCGCCGAGCAGCGTCGACACGCGCTGCGCGATGTCCCCAGCGGTCAGTCCGGTATGAATGCGAAACATCTCGCCGATCTGGGCGCCGATCGCGTGCAGTGGGTTCAGCGCCGTCATCGGCTCCTGAAACACCATCGCGACCTGCTCGCCACGCACTTTGCGCATCTGCGCTTCGCTCAGGCTGGGCAGGTCCACCCCGTGCAGTTCGATGCGGCCGCCGTCAACTTTCACCCCCGGCGGCAGCAAACCCATGATGGCGCCTGCGGCCATCGATTTGCCTGAGCCGGACTCGCCAACCAGACAAAGGATTTCATTGCGCGACAGGCTGAAGGAAACCTCTGCAATCGCATGGCTGCGTTCGGCACCCGGTGGCAGTCGCACGCTCAATGCGTTGAGCTGCAGCACCGGGCCGTCGGCCATGGGCAGCGCGTCTGCCTGGGCCACGCTCATCGTTTGCTCAAGCGCGGATTCAGCGCGTCGTTCAAGCCCTGGCCGACCAGCGAGACCGCGAGCACCGTGAGCAGGATCGCGATGCCGGGGATCGCGGACACGTACCACTGATTGCGCAGCACCCCGCGACCCAGTCCGATCAGGTTGCCCCAGGAGGCGATGTTCGGGTCGGACAGCCCGAGAAAGGCCAACGCGCTCTCCATCAGGATCGCCAGCGCCATCACCACACTCGCGTAGACGATCAACGGCGGCATCGCGTTGGGCAAAATCTCGCGGAAGATGATGGCGCCATCGCGCAGGCCCAACGTGCGGCAGGCCTGCACGAATTCGCGACTGCGCAGCGACAGAAACTCGGCCCGCGTGAGCCGCGCCGGCGCGGGCCACGAGATCAGCCCGATCGATAAGGTCACAGTCGTCAGGTTGGAGCCGAACACGGCCACCAGCATCAGCAGCAGCAAAAAGCTCGGTACGGTCTGAAACGCTTCCGTGATGCGCATCAACACGTTGTCGATCCAGCCGCCGTAAAAACCCGCGACGGCACCGACCACGATGCCGATGAAGATCGCCAGCGCCGTGGCCACCAGCCCGATCAGCAGTGAGACGCGCGCTCCATGAAAAATCTGCGCGGCGATGTCACGCCCCGATGAATCGGTGCCGAGCCAGAAGCGTGGGTTCTCGAACGGCCAGGACAGTGGCCGGCCGGCCAGCGCCAGCGGATCGCGCGGGAACAGCCAGCCTGCGGACAGCGCCATGAACAGCATCACGATCAGCAGCACCAGCCCGATCACCGCGGCCGGGTTGCGCAGATACAGACGCAGCAGCCGCACGCCTATCTACCTGCGCCGATGCGCGGATCAAGCCGGGCATAAGCAACATCGACGATGAAGTTGACCACGATGACCAGCAGCGCGGAGATGAACACGATGCCCAGCAGCATGTTCAGATCGCGCTGCACCACCGACTCATAGGCCAGCCGCCCCAGTCCCGGCAGCGCGAACACACTCTCGACCACCACCGAGCCGCCGAGCATCGTGCTCGCCTGCAGGCCCAGCAAGGTGACCATCGGCAGCAGCGCGTTGCGCAGCACATGCCGCACCACCACACCATATTCGGACAAGCCTTTGGCACGCGCCGTGCGCACGAAGTCGAGCGTCAGCACTTCGAGCATCGACGCCCGCATGATGCGCAGGTAGATCGCGAGGAAGCCCAGGCCCAGCGTCAGCGTCGGCAGGATCAGATAGCGTGCGGTGTCGATCACATTGGCCACGCCGGTCAGCCCCGAGCCGATGGTGCCGAAGCCGCCGGCTGGCAGCCAGCGCAGATGCACCGCGAAGATCACGATGCACATCAGTCCGAACCAGAACGAGGGCGTGGCATAGAACACCAGGCCCAGCGTCGATATCGCGGTATCGGTCGCCTTGTTCACCTGCCGCGCCGCGATCACGCCCAGCGCCATGCCGGCCGCGAACGCGAACGACAGCGCCGATACCATCAGCAGCAGGGTGGCCGGCAGGCGCTCCAGAATCACGTCGAGCACCGGCTTCGCATAGATCGCCGAGAACCCGAGGTCCAGCCGCACCAGCCGCCACAGGTAGTTGCCGAGCTGCACCGCAACGGACGCATCCAGCCCGTAGAACTCGCGCATGCGCTGAATCATGGCCGGGTCGCCCCCGCCCATTTGCGCGACTAGCGCATCCACCGTATCGCCGGGTGCGAGCTGCAGCAGCAGGAACAGGCCCGCCAGCAACAACAGCAACGTTGGCAGGCTGGCCAGCAGCCTGCGCAGCGCCAGCCCGAACAACCTCATGTCAAGCGGCAAGCCAAAGGTCGGCCCAGCCGCTGGAAATCCAGCGCGGCGTGTTGTGGTGGTTCTGCAGCTTGTTGTTGGTCACCGAGATCAGCAGCCGCTCGATCGCCATCCACAGCGGGATTTCGGTGTTCACGTCCTTAGCAAAATCCGCATACAGCTGACGTCGCTTGGCCGGGTCAGTCTCGAATGCGGCGCTGTCGATCAGCTGGTCGATCTTGTCGGACTTCCAGCCCCACTGATTGGTCCACGGAGTTCCCTTCGGGCTGCCCGATCGGTACCAGACGGTGGTCGACACCGCCGGGTCGCCGCGGTACTGATGCCAGCCGGTCGCCAAGTCGAAGTTCCAATCCTTGTAGACGTTGCTCAGGAAACCGGCCGCGTCGTAACGCACGATTTCCACTTCGATGCCGATCTGCTGCAATGACTGCTGCATGAAGGTTGCCCACAGCGCGATGTCCTCGCCCCACGGCGCGGGCACCAGCCGCAGGCTGAAACGCTTGCCGCCGCTGCCGCGCTTGTAGCCAGCCTCGTCCAGCAGGGCTTCGGCTTTCTTCGTGTCGAACGGATACTCGGGCAGGCCGGTCGGATAGAACTTCGGCGATGTGCTCGGGATCGGGCCGGTGGCGGGCTTGGCCAAGCCGTAGAGGAAGTTGTCGCAGAAAAACTTCACGTCGAGCGAGCGCACGATCGCCTCGCGCACACGGTGGTCGGCAAGCTCCTTCTTGCGGTAGTTGAACTCGATCGTGTTCATCACCGCGTTGCCTTCGTTGCCGCGCGTGGAGACCTCGAATTTCGGGTCTTTTTTCAACCGGTCCAGGTCGGCCAGCGCCAGCGCCCCTTCGGGGCTGATCTGCACCTGGCCCGATTCGATCGCAGCGGCCGCGGCGCTCTGGTCGGGGATGAAGCGCCAGACGAGCTGATCGAGGTACGGAAAGCCTTCGCGCCAGTAAGCGTCGTTGCGAACGGCCGTGACGTACTGGCCGCGCTCGTACTTGACGAACTTGAACGGCCCGGTGCCGATCGGTGCGGTGTTGGCCGGGTTCTCCAGCACGTTGGTGCCTTCGTAGATGTGCTTGGGCGCCACGTAGCCCAGATCGGCCAGCGCGCGCAGCAGCAGGTCCATCGGCATCGGCCGCGAATAGCGGAACACGGCGGTGTGCGCGTCCGGCGTATCGACTGCATCCAGGTACAGCTGCAGCGTGGTGCCGTAGTTCAGATGCTTCTTCCACATCTCCATCGCGGTGTATTGCACGTCGGCCGAGGTGAACGGCTTGCCGTCGTGCCATTTCACGCCTTCGCGCAGGTTGAACGTAATGGTCTTGCCGCCGTCTGCCGACTGCCACGAGGTGGCCAGGATCGGGGCCGCCTCGCCCTTCGCATCCAGATCGACCAGCGCTTCCATGATCTTGCCGCCGATCACGTACACGCCGGTGGACGCGCGTAGGGCAGGGTTGAGGATGCGCTGCTCTGCACTCATGTGGACGGTGACGGTGCCACCGCGGCGCGGCGTGGTCTGCGCCTGCAGCAAGCCGGGCAGTGCCGCCGACAGCAGCACGGTGGGGACGGTGGCAAGGGCCTTTCGGCGGGTGAATGTCATGGCTGTCTCCGGTTCGGATGAGAAATCTTCAGGCGGCTTCAAAGACCAGGGCCACGCCATTGGCGCGGTCGGGTGCTGCGGTCACCATGCTGCCTTCGCGTGCGCTGTCAGCACCGACGCAACGCGCCGCGGCGTCGAGATTCGACACGCGGCAGACCAGCGCGGCCACGCCTTCCGCGGGCAGCTTGCTGCTGGCAAGCGACGGATGCCGCAACTTGAACGCATCGGCCGTCACAAACTCGAATACGCCCCGGCCCGGCGCAGTGGCCACGCGCATGCCGCCTTCGCAAGGCTCGGTCGTCGCATCGATCAACTGGGCGAGTTCCTTGGCTGCAACGTCTGGCTGCGGCATGACAACCTCGATCCGTGCAATACCGGTCACGGTGTTGGCATGCGATTGCAGCTCAGGAATCCACACCGTGCCGCGTGTGTGATGTTGGCATGCAAAGATGCGCATGTCGGCGGGCCTTTGATCGGCAGGCCAGTGAAACACGCTGAACGCCGCTTCGCCGTGTCCGCCGCCCGGCAGGTCGACCGGTCGGCTGAATTCCACCGGGCCGCTCGCCCCGATGCCGCGCGCATGCAATGCCGCGACGCCCTCGGCTGCGTTGCTGGTGGTGAACGCGGCGCGCTCCATGCCTTCACCGCGCCGCTGCAAGAACTCGCGGCTCGGTGCATTCAACGGCGTGTCCTGCAGCACGCCGAGCAACTCGACGTAGTCGTTGCCGAACATGATTGTGTAGTTGCCGGTGCCCAGATGCGCGCTGTGCGTGCCGCGTGGTGACAGCGTGAAGCCCAATGCGCGCCATTGTTCGGCCGCGGCATCGAGCTCCCGCACCATCACGACGACGTGGTCCAGACCTTCAAGACTGGCGAGCATGGTGCTTTCTCCTCATTTCGGGTTTCAGATTTCGCGCCGATCCAGCCGCCGATAGCGCAGCAGCGCGAGCGGCGCCACACGGCGCGCAATGCCGTGCATCGGCAGCGGCTTCGGATCGGTAAAGGGTAGCGCCAATTGCGTATCCGGGGTGCCGCAGACGGCCCTGGCGAACTCGCCGCCAAGCGCAACCGACAGCCCCACCGCGCGGCCATTGCAGCCGACCCAGCCCCAGCCCTCGGGACCGAGCCGGTGAAAGCGCGGCATGAAGTCATCGGTCATGCCGACATAGCCATTCCATACCGGGTCGATCTGCAGCGCGCCGAGTTGCGGCCACAGTTGTTGCAGCCGCGTGCCAACGGTGGCCTTCAGCCGCTCGATCTGGCCGAATGGTCGCAACGTGACGCCTCCGCTGACGAGCCGGTTGCGTGCATCGAAGCGCGCGAAGTGCAGATCGGCGTGCGTGTCCGACAACGCCTGCCGGCCCGGGATCACCGTCTTGCGGGCCGCGTCCGACAGAGGCTGCGTGGCCATCTGCCAGGAGACCACCGGAACCACCTCGCGTGCGATTGCGGGTGCCAGGCCTGGTGCGATTTCGCCGGTGTAGGTGCCGGTGGCCAGCACCAGCGCACGGGCCCGCACCGTGCCTGCAGGGGTGCGCACGTGCCAGCGCCCGTCGTGGTGCGCATAGTCGAGCGCGGGGGTGTGACCGTGGATGTGTGCACCGGCATCGATTGCTGCACGCGCCAGCCCGCGGGCCAGCGCCAGAGGGTTGATGTGCCCGCCGGTGCGGTTCCAGAAACCCCCGTGCCAGGCGGTTGATCCCGTCATTGCACGTGTCTGCGCCGCGTCGAGCAATTCGACGGGTGCACCGCGCGCCGACCATTGCCGGACCCGACGTTCCGCAATGGCTATACGGCCCGGTGAATGCACAGGCTGCATCCAGCCGGTCTGCTCTGCTTCGGCATCGATGCGATGCGCGCGCGCTGTGTCGAACAGATTCGACGCGCAGTCGCGCAGCAGCGTGACGAAACGCGCACCGGCGTCGCCGTGTTGGGCTTCGATGTCGTCTGGGTCGGGGCGTGACAGCGTGGGTATGACCTGGCCGTTGTTGCGCCCCGAAGCACCCCAGCCAGGCACGACTGCTTCAAGCACGACCACATCGACACCGGCTTTGCGCAGGTTCAACGCGGTCGACAAACCCGTGAATCCGGCGCCGATCACCACCGCGTCGGCATTGGTGTCACCAGTCAAGGGATCACAAGCCGGGCCGGGTGCTGTCACCGCAGCCCAAAGCGACGCAGCTTCAGCGAGATTTGAGATGGGTGGTGGCATGGGGCATGGCGAAGGCAGTCGAGTCCATCATGTGCGATTTTGATGTGCATTGGCAATCGGGCATGCCGCGATGGGCCGTTGAAGCCCATCATCTGAACGTTCTACCCTTCCTATTTCCGAACAACTAAACGATGCCTGGGCCGTTGCTTCCAAAGTGGCCGAAGCGATTGCTTGGCAACGCATTCATGCACATCGCGTGCCAAGCCGAGGGGCAACATGGGTGGTGCGCCGCCTTTTTGTGGTGATGCGCGTTGGCCAGTCAGCCCCGCCCTTTTGTTTCAAACCGACCTTATCGGGCCAAGATTATTTCATCATCTTGCCGTCTTTCGTCTTGATGGCGAACGCCGTCGCGCCGGCCACCATCATCGCTGCAATCAAAACTGTTTTTTTCATTTCACATCCTTGAGTATCGAAGTTTTTCTGCGTATTCGTAGATGACCTCAAACACCTTCTTGTTGTTCGCCGCCGCTGGCGTTGACTTCCAGGACGTTTTAAAAAAACTCCGAGACCTGAGGGGTCCGCAAGCAGTGTAGGCAGGCCCTACGCCTAACCGGCTACCCGTAAATCAAAGCCGCGCCATACCCGGCACCGGCACCGGCAGCGAGGACGCGTCGCTCGGCGTACGCGATGACAACGTCAAACCGATTGCTATGAACGTTTTTCTGAACAGCCTGCAGGCGCCACCCGGCGTGGTTGCTGACATGACTTCCGCGCAGCGCAACCGCAAGCTGTTCCGAGGCAACAAATGCACCAGTTGTCGCAACGTTGATCATTCAAAGCGAGTGCTGCTATTTGCGGTGCCGATGACGATGATTGTCCCGGGCGACAACCCGCTCACGTATCCTGGATAGGCGTCCCGACATCCAATACGACAAAGCTGCCGTAGTGAACGCAAGCGCACGCGGCGGCATCTGCGGCTCAGTGACACCGCTGCTGCTTGATCTCGCGCGCAAGCCGAATTTTCTATACGGCAACGCAGTGCCACCACTCGGCAGCCTGCTTGGCCCGCCACGTGGCGCGACGGTACCGCATCCGGTCTATTCGTCCGATAAGTCGCAGCGCGCCGACGTAGCGGAATTTTTGCGTGGCTTGAGCGCCACCGAACGCTGACCTGGCTCGCGGCAGCGGTCGCGGCGAGGGTCGATGCCTGAGCTTTGTTGCCTACAACCGCAGCCAGGTCTCGCCTTTTTCCTCGGACCTGGTCTTCGAAAGCGCGTCCAGGAAACTCTTGCACCACCAGTGCACGTCGTGCTTGCGGATGGTGGCCAGCAGCGCGTTGTGGCGCTCCTTGCGCTCGGCCAGCGGCATCTGCAGTGCGAGATGGATGGTCTCGGCGGTGGCTTCGATGTCGTAGGGGTTGACGGGAAGCGCCTCCTTCAACTGCTCAGCGCAGCCGGCAAAGCGCGACAACACCAGCACACCGGGGTCTTCCACGTCCTGGGCGGCGATGAACTCCTTGGCGACCAGGTTCATGCCGTCGCGCAGCGGGGTGACCAAGGCAACGCTGGCTGCACGGTACAAACCCGGCAGCTTGGCGCGCGCCATGGTGCGGTGGATGTAGCGCACCGGCATCCATGACAGATCACCGAAGTCGCCGTTGATCTGGCCGCACAAGGCTTCGAGCTCGCGCAGGATGTCGACGTACGCATCCACGTCTTCGCGACTCGGCGAGGCGATCTGCACCAGCACGGCCGACTGCCGTGTGTCCTCAAACTGCTCCAGCAGCTTCCTGAATGCGCGGATGCGCTGCGGCAGACCTTTTGAATAGTCGAGCCGGTCGACGCCGACCAGCAGACGCCGCTGCGAGTAGTCGCGTTTCATGCGCGAATAGACCTCGCGCGCGTCCTTGCCTTGCGTGAGCGTCTCGAATTCGTCGACGTCGATGCCGATCGGGTAGGCACCGATCTGCAACGTGCGGTTGAATGCGCGCCAGCGCCGATCGCCCTGCGGCGTGGCGTGGCCTTCGCCGTCCACGTAGTGTTCGAAATGCGTGACGTCCACCTCGGCTTGAAGGCCGACCAGGTCGTAAGCGAACAGCGCACGCATCAGCCAGCCGTGCGACGGGATCGCCGCCAGGATCAGCGGCGGCGGCACCGGGATGTGCAGGAAGAATCCGATCTTCTGCGTGCAACCCAGCGCACGCAGCTCCATCGCGAGCGGGATCAGGTGATAGTCCTGCACCCAGATCACGTCGTCGGGGTTCAACAACGGCAGCAGTTGCTGTGCGAAGCGCTGGTTCACGCGCCGGTAGCCGTCGATGAAGGCCGAGTCAAAGTCGGCCAGATCGAGCCGGTAGTGAAACACCGGCCACAGCACGCCGTTCGCATAGCCGAGGTAGTAGGCGTCGTGGTCCTGCTGCGTCAGATCGACGGTGGCGAGTGTGGTACTGCCGGCCTTGCGCGTCTGCGGCTTCGCAGTTGCCGATGCATCGGCGCTGATCCTGCCGCTCCAGCCGAACCACAGACCGCCGGTCTCCCGCAACACTTCACCCAGCGCGACGGCCAGCCCGCCGGCGGCCACTTTGCGCGGGTCTGCGACCCGGTTCGATACCACCACCAAGCGGCTCATCGGCTGCTCCTCAGTCGTTTGTTTGTTCGTCGTTGTCGCTGGCCCAGCGCGGCCACTTACAGCAATTGCAAAGCCTGTGCCAGGGCTGCGCGCACGGCATCGGGCGAGTCGAGCCGGAAGCGCGCACAGCTTGGCTCCGGCCCGACCTTGATGCCGAAGCCCCCGTGTGCCTGCACCGCTTCAAAGCCGGCTTCGTCGGTCACGTCGTCGCCGATGAAGATCGGCTTGCGTCCCGCAAACGGCGCTTCGGTGAGCAATGCGGCGATCGCGATGCCTTTGCCGATGTTCGCGGCTTTGGCTTCCAGCACCATCTTGCCGGGCAGCAACACGAGGCCCTCAGATGCAGCCACCGCATCCTGCATGGCCGCCGTACAGGTTTGAGCCCGGTCGGGCGCAGCGCGGTAGTGCAATGCGAGGGAGCCGCGTTTGCGCTCGATCAGCAGGTCTGGATGGTCCTTTTGCAGCGCAACGGCTGCGGCTTCCACGTGCTGCAACGAAGGCACGTCGGCCTGGGTCAAGGTGCCGTCGGCAGCACGCCGCTCAGCGCCGTGCACGCCGGCGGCGGCCAGCTTCAACGGTGCAAGGAAATGGTCGAGCTGCTCGATCGGCCGGCCCGAGACGATCGCCAATGCGCTGCCGAGTGCGTTGTGCAGCGCAGCCAGCGTATCGAGCAGACCTGCCGAGGCCGACACGCCCTCGGGCCGCTCGGCCAGATCCACCAAGGTGCCGTCGAAATCCAGAAACAATGCACTGCGCACATTGAGCCAGCCATCGGGCAAAGTCGCAGGAGAGGAAGTTGATGAGGAGGCTTTCATGCTGTTTCTCATGCTAACAGCGCACCCTGACAGCGTCAGGCCGTCCGCAGCGCTCCAAGCATTCAGGTCTCGTGAATGCGCTGCAAAGACTCGAACCCCTTGATCTCGATCGGATTACCGAACGGGTCCAGAAAGAACATCGTCCATTGCTCGCCTGGCTGACCCGCAAAGCGCTGCTGCGGTTCGATCAAGAAGTCGACACCGGCTGCGCGCAGCCGATCGGCCAGCGCCTGCCAGTCGGCCCGCTGCAATGCAAGACCGAAGTGCGGCATCGGCACCATGTGATCACCGACGCGGCCAGTCGGCGCGGTGGGGAACGGCTCGCCCAGGTGCAACGACAACTGATGGCCGAAAAAGTCGAAGTCGACCCAGGTCGTCGTGCTGCGGCCTTCGGTGCAGCCGAGCGTGCGGCCATAGAAGTCGCGTGCGCCGTCGAGGTCGTGCACATTGAAGGCGAGATGAAAAACGCTTTGCATGGTGCGCCGCAGGATAGCAGTCGAAAAGGCGATCCAAGCGTTTGGTGTGCCCGCAACGCGATCATCTGGCCAAGTTGACCAAGCGCTTTCACTGAACGCCAGCAAAAGAAGAGCCGATCGGCATAAGTCGAACCGTCCACGACACCCGCCACACAACGCTGGGCGGCAACCGCCGCGGCCCGCACGACAGCGTATTCGATGTGCAGATGAAAGCACGCCACGGCAAGCTGGTGGTGGCCCGTTCGACACGTCGCTCGCGCTCGAGTTCATGGGGTTTTGGCGGGCTGGATGGGAAGGAGGGCGTTGTGTCGTTGCGTGAGCGCAGGGCGCCGAAGTTTTGACAATCTGGAAGCAGCAGCGGGACCAGTGCGGCGCCAAACCGCAGGCTCAGCCACTGCCAGGATCGCCGAATGTCGTGCGTCAGGCAAGCCCTTGGCGCCGTGGGCGCAACATCGTGCCGCTATGCTTCGATTTCCCATTTGCTTTCCCCTTCCCCCCACCCAAAGGTGTCTTGCGCGATGCACACTCAATCCACTCGTTCCTTCGTGTTGCAACTCGCATGTGCAGCATGCTGCGTTTTCGGCCCGCTTGCTGTGCAGGCACAGCTTGCCCCCACCACGCAGCCGCGACCCGGTGACCTGCCGCAGCAGACGGCGAAGCCCGTCAAGATCGAGCAGGCGTGGATTCGCGCGCGGCTGCCGGGCCAGGACATCACGGTCGGCTACATGACGTTGACAGCCGGGCAGGCCGCGCAACTGGTCGGTGCCAGCAGCACGGCGGCTGGCAGTGTCGAGCTGCATGAGATGAAGATGGACGGCGACGTGATGCGCATGCGCGCAATTGACAGCGTTGCGTTGCCGGCCGGCCAGCCGGTCGAGCTGAAATCCGGCGGCTACCATCTGATGCTGCTGGACTTGAAGACACCGCTTGCGAACAACACGTCGGCACCGTTGGTGCTGACGTTCAAAGACGCAAGCGGTCGCGAGTTCAAGGAAGAAATGAAGGTGCCGGTATCGACTGCTGCACCAGCGGCCAACCTGACCGGTCCGGCGAAACCAGCGGCTAAGTAACGTCACGAGCACCGCAGGGCACATCACCCCAAGTGATGCAGGCAGCAGCAAGCGAACGCAAAATTGGGCACCCTACGGCCGCCGCCGCTGCTCAGCCTGCCTGCAGTTGCGCCTGCAGGTAGGCTGCCGCACCCGTCAACGCTGGATACTCACTTTGCAGCACATAGATCGGAATTGCCGCCATGTAGTTGGCAAACCGGCCTTTGTCTTCAAAGCGCGCGCGCAGCGGTGAGAGCGGTAAGTGGTCGGCCAACCGCGGCACGATGCCGCCGCCGACATAGACGCCGCCACGCGCACCCAGCGTCAGCGCCAGATCGCCTGCCGTTGCACCCAGGATTGCAAGAAACGCATCGAGCGCGGTTCGACAGTGGCGGTGCTGCGGTGTTGCGCCGGGATCGAGCGCATATCGGCTGATTTCGGCAGCGCTCAAATGCGCTTCACTCGGGGCAACGCCTGCGTCGTGCGCAAGCGTCTCATGGATGAACTCGAGGCCGGGGCCAGACACCAGCCGTTCGACCGACACGCGCCTGAATGCTTTGCTGGCCGCGCGCCACAGCAGCAGCTCAAGATCGTTCGTCGGCGCAAATGCGACGTGCCCACCTTCACCAGCCAGTGCCGTGAAGCCGCCGGTCGCATTGGGCACCAGCGCCGACACACCGAGCCCGGTGCCCGCGCCGATCAAGGCGCTCGGTGCACCCACTTGCGGCGTGCCGCCGCCGAGTTGCAAGAGTTCTTCAGACGGCAAATGCGGCAGCGACCAAGCCAGCGCGGTGAAGTCGTTCAATACAAACAGGTCGTCGAGCCCGAGTGCGGCTCGCGTGGCCTCGATCGAGAATCGCCAATGATGGTTCGTCATCTCGACCCAGTCGCCGGTGACAGCCGTTGCGATGCCGATCGCCGCGTGCCGCACTGCATTGCCAATCGACTGCGGCAACCGCTGCAGATAGTGCTGCAGCGCCGCCTCGAGCGAGGGGTGGTCGGCGCATGCGACCACGTCGACGTGGTCGAAATCGAGCCCGCCCGGGCTGATCGCAAAGCGTGCGTTGGTGCCGCCGACATCGCCGAGCAGACGCGGCGTGCCGAGCACGGTGGCCTCAGATTCCAGGGTGCCAATAGACATCGAATTCCGCTTCCGTGGGTAGGTTGGCAAGCAGCAGGCTGAGCGGCAGTTCAGGATTTGCACCGGCGTCGCGCGCCTGCTCGAACTGCGCGCGTTTGACGTCGCCGGACAGGCCGAGTTGCCAGTGCTGTGCAGCCAGCAGCGCAGTCAGCGTCAGGCTGATGCGCGGCACGGCAGGGTCAACCTTCTGTGCATCCGGGTGCAGCAGTACATAGCGCGTGGTCGCTGCCAGGTCGGTCGCGCTCGCATACTCGGGCGCATTGGCAAACAACGAGGCGATGTGGCCGTCGGTGCCCAAGCCGAGCACGGCGATGTCAAGCGGCGCTTGTGGTGCATTGGCGCGTTGTAACAGCACTGCGACCTGCTCAGTCGTCGGCGCCAGGGGCCAGTCCATGGGCACCAGCCCGATGCAACACGCTGCAGCGGCCTGCGCCTGCAGCAGGTGTTCGCGCAGGAAGCGCTCGTTGCTGAACGCTTGGTCTGGCGCCACAAGTCGCTCATCCACGAGTCTCAGCTCGACCCGCGACCAGGCTAGCGGTTGCTCCCGCAGCGCGTGAAAAAACGGGACCGGTGAGCGTCCGCCGGAGAGCGCGAGCACAACCGGCGCAGCACGCGCGGCCAGCCGTTCGCGCAGACGCTCGGCCAGTGCCCTGGCTTGAGCCGCAGCTGCGCTGGCGGCGTCTGGAAATGCGTGGAAGTGGATCATGCGGGATCAACGTGGGTTGCCGCATTTTGCACAGCAACGAAGCGCAGCGAAGAGGAGCCACAAGGTAGCCACGAGGTACCAGCAACGGTTATCCTTGTGTCGAAGGGTCGCGTTGGCTTTCCGTGCGGCGACCACAAACCACAAAGAGGCAACCGATCATGAGCGACAACAGCAATCCGTTTGGCTTCGGCAAACTGGTGCCGGGTTTCGATTTTTTGCAAAACCTGATGGAGCACGCGGGCAAGGCAGGTGGGCGCAGCGGCGCACCGGGGCTGCCCGGGTTGTCGAACTGGATCGCGCCGACCTTGAATGTCGAGGAGCTTGAGCGCCGCATCACCGAACTGAAGGCGGTCAGCTTCTGGCTTGACCAGAATGCAAAGGCCGTTTCTGCGACGGTGCAGGCGCTCGAGGTGCAGAAGATGACGCTGGCGACGCTCGCCGGCATGAATGTCGCAATGGGCGATGTGGCCAAGGCCTTTCAGGCAAAAGCGCCGACGGCTTTTTCTGCGCCCACTGCTGCAGCGGGCCGCAAACGTGGCCCGGATGCGCCGGCCACTGCGCATGAAGGTTGGCCGCTCAGCGCCGATGCCGATGCGACGCTGAAAGCGGCTGGCAACCCTTATGCAAAGTCGTTTCAGTCGCACAGCGAGGGGGAGCGTGCCGAACCTGCAGCACCGCCTCCGGCGGCCGAGTCGGCTGCGGCGCCCGATGCCGATGCCGATGCCGCCGAGAGAAGCATGCAACAGTCGCCTGCCAGCGCATCGGCAGGCGGTTCCGCAATTGACCCGATGCAGTGGTGGGGCGCATTGACGAACCAGTTTCAACAGATCGCTGCGAATGCCATGCGAGATGCCGGCAGTGCGAATCCGGCGCTGGTCGCATCGCGCGAGATGGCCGGTGCAGCGATGAAGAATGCCAACCGGATGGCGACCACGATCGCCAACAGCGGCCGCGGCACTGCTGCGAAAAAAAGCGATACGGCATCGCGTAGCGCGGGCCCTGCAGCCAGCAAGAAATCAGCCGCCAGCGGTCGCAAGACACCCGCCAAGCGCGCATCCAGCCGGAAATAAACCGACACAACGGCGCCGTGACGTTGCGGCTCGATGCTGAGCGTCTGGAGCGCTGACAGACACGCGCCGGGCGTTGTTCGGCCACCCCGATCGATCTGCGCTTGGCGCTCGCGTGGCCGAACGCAGGCCATCTCCCGTTGCCATCCACCGATTTGCTCGTATCTCATTGATGAAACTGTTTCCCTACGCGCACGCCACCCATCCCGAGTGGCAGATGGCCGCCGGACTGGTGCTGGCGCAATTGCGCGCGCTGATGGCGCAGCCCGATTACGCGCGTGCGCCGACCCTTGCATTGCTCTACATCACCGATCATTTCGCCGCCGATGCCCAGGCGCTGCTCGACCATCTGTCCGGCGAGCTGCCGGAAGTGACCGATTGGGCCGGGACGGTGGGCGTGGGCATCGCTGCCAACAACGTCGAGTATTTCGACGAACCGGCACTGGCGGTGATGCTGCTCGCGCTGCCCGCGCATCAATACCGTGTGTTCTCCGGCGTGGCGCCGCTGTCGCTCGGGTTCGAGGCGCACACGGCGCTGGTGCATGCCGATGCCAGCACGCCTGACACAGCCGGCTTGATTGCCGAGATGGCTGGGCGCGTCAGCACCGGCTACCTGTTCGGCGGACTCGCGGCAAGCCGCACGCAGACGGTGCAGTTTGCGATCGGCGGGGACGGCAACATTCGTGGCCAGGGGGCCGCCAGCGGTGTCTTCAGCGGCGGCTTGTCGGGCGTGGCGTTCGGCGCTGAGGTGGCCTTGCTGTCGCGCGTCACGCAAGGTTGCCAGCCAATCGGCAAAGTCCGTGAGATCACGGCGGGCGAACTGAACGTGATCACGCAACTCGACGGGAAGCCTGCGCTCGATGCGCTGTTGGCCGATCTGAAGGTCTCGCTCGCCGAGCCGCAACCCGCGCTCGAAGCGGTGCGCGCCACCCTGGTGGGACTCTCAGCTGCCGGCAGCGACGCCGTCATGCGCACCGGCGCGTTCGGCAACGACGTGCTGGTGCGTCACATCATCGGGCTGGATCCGGGCCGGCAAGGCGTCGCGGTGGCGGACCGGATTGAGCCTGGGATGCGGCTTGCGTTCTGCCGACGCGACGTGGCCACGGCGCGTGTCGACCTGGTGCGCATCTGCGCTGAAATCCGCGAAGAGCTAGAGCCCGAGGCGCTGACTCTGGAAACCGCGACCGCATTGGCTGCATCGGAAGCCGAACGTGCGCCGCATCCGGCACGCCGCATTGCCGGTGCGATCTACGTAAGCTGCGCGGGCCGTGGTGGGCCGCACTTCGGCGCACCGAGCGCAGAGCTGCAGATCATCCGCCATGCACTTGGGGATGTGCCGTTGGTCGGCTTCTTCGCAGGAGGCGAAATCGCACGCGAGCATTTGTACGGATACACCGGTGTGCTGACTGTATTTACGACCGAGCCCTGACCAGCCTTGAGAACTTCCATCTTCAGCGGTTGACGACCCACAACACCAAGCCGGCGCAGACAAGCAACACAACCAGCGCTGCCAGTCGCGAGGCCGCATCATCGCGTGAGGGCAGCGCAGCCTGCACAAGCTGTTTGTCGCCTACGATCATCGGCTCCGTCAGATGCTGCTTCTTGCGCCAGCGGTAATAGGCAATCGCTGCGATGTGAAGCGCGATCAGCGCCAGCAGGATGTACTTGCCCCAAGCTGTGTGCCAGTTGGTTGCGTCGCTGACCCAATCGTTCGACACGAGACGTGCAAGCGGCCCGCTGTAGGCGATGTCATCGTCGCTGAAGAGGCCGCTGGCGACCTGTGCGCACAACAAGGCCAGCAGCGCGAACACCGAGCCCGCGCCCAGCGGCGAGTGGCCGACCGAATGCGCAGATGGCGCCTTGCCGCGCAGATAGGCGAGCACCGCGCTGGGCGCATAAACGAACGAGGCGAAGCGCGACCAGCGCCCGCCCACGAAGCCCCAAACAATGCGCCACAGCAGCAACGTGAAAATTGCATAGCCGCTGCGGAAATGCAAGTCCATCAGGTTGCCGCCGATCGACGCCGTCACCAGCTGGGCCCCGATCAGCGCGACAAGCGTCCAGTGAAACAGACGGGTAGGCAGATCCCAGACACGAACCTTGTGAGAGGTGACGATTGCATTGTCGATTCGCATGTGCACAAAAGCCTCGGCATGAAAGGGCTCGGGGTTCGTAAAAAGACGATCGCAGCCATAGCCCGTGCGTGCCCTGACACAGGTTGTAGACAGCGCGGCGCTGGTGGGTGCGTCGGCGCGATTTGGCTGGTAAGCTGTTTTTGGCTACTGGCGCCATTGCCGCGTCGGTGCCGTTCGATTCAACCCGGTTCTTTCAGATTGAAGGGGAACGACTTCGATGATGAGCATCAAAAAAGCGGTCGCGGTGGCTTGTATGGCCGCCTGCGGCGTGCTGGCTACCAGTGGTGCCTTGGCGCAATTTCAGAAACCCGAGGACGCGGTCAAGTATCGTCAGAGCGCGCTGTTCGTGATGGGCACGCACTTCGGACGCATCGGCGCGATGGTTCAGGGCAAGGCACCTTACGACCCGAAGCTGGCGATCGAAAACGCCGAAGTGGTCGAAGCGATGGCGCACCTTCCGTGGATCGGCTTCGGCCCCGGCTACGACAAGGGTGGCACCACCAAGGCGAAGCTCGCGATCTGGAGCGAGCAGGACAAGTTCAAGGAGCACCAGGAAAAGCTGTTTCCTGCTGTGCAAAAGCTCACAGCAGCAGCCAAGACGAACGACCTGGGCAATCTGAAGGCTGCGTTCGGCTCTGCGGCGGAGACATGCAAAGCCTGCCACGACAACTACAGAGACAAATAGATCGGCTCGTATCGATCGGTGGTCAGCGAGTGCTCAAACTACGCCGCCGACGTGCGGCGGTTGCGATCACGCGATCACACAGCCGCCAGCAAGCGCTCGATCAACTGATGCAGCTCGGCAAAGTCGGGCTCGCCAACATAGCGCTTGACGATCTGCCCCTGCTTGTCGACCAGATAGGTGGTGGGCGTGAGTTCGACCTTGCCCCAGGCGTCGGCGACCTGGCCGGTGTTGTCGATCGCGACCTTGAAAGGCAACTGCCGGGTCTCGGCAAAATTCACGACATAGGCCGGCGGGTCATAACTCATGGCAACGGCCAGTGTGTCGAAGCCCTGGGCTTTGTACTTGTCGTAGGTGGCCACGATGCGCGGCATCTCGGCCACGCATGTAACGCAACTGGTGGCCCAGAAATTGACCAGCGTGACCTTGCCTTTCATCTCCTCGGTGGTCTGCTTGCTGCCGTCGAGCAGCACGAAAGTAGAGGCTGGCGCGGTGCTGGTCGGGTTGCTCAGCAGCCAGGCGCCGCCACCAACGGCCAGCACCAACGCAACCACACCGAAATACAATGATTTTTTCATTTCTTTCAAGGCTCGACTTCCATGCAACGTCGCCAGTTTAGTGGCCAGTCGCTCACCGTCATTGGCGGTATGGTCTTGGGCTTAGGGGCTGCTCCCACGACGGTTGCGCAGGCGGCTGCTACCCCGCTGGCCGACCTGACCACCGGCGAAGCCAGCCAGGGACTGAAGGCGGCACTTGAACGCGGGGTGGTGTTCGCGGTGGGTCAGCTCGGCCGTCCGGGTGGGTTTTTGCAGAACCCGGCGGTGCGCATTCCGCTGCCAGGCTTTCTGAACGACGCATCCGGCGCGTTGCGCATGATGGGCATGGGCCAGCGGCTCGATGAGCTGGTCACTGCGATGAATCGCGCCGCCGAAGCCGCGGTGCCGATGGCGCGCGATCTGCTGGTCAACACGATCCAGTCGATGAGCGTGAGCGATGCGAAAGGGGTGCTGACCGGCGGCGACACGGCAGCAACCGACTACTTCGCTCGCGCCACACGGTCACAGCTCTTCGCGCGCTTTCTGCCAGTGGCTGCCCGTGCCACTGAGAACGTCGGGGCTGCGGCCCAGTACAACCAGATCGCGGGCAAGGTATCGAGCTTCGGCTTGGTGAAAGCGGAGGACGCGAAGCTGGAAAACTACATTGCGAACCGCGCGCTCGACGGGCTCTATTTGATGATTGGTGAGGAGGAAAAGAAGATTCGGCAAAACCCGCTGGCCGCTGGCAGCGACCTGTTGCGCAAGGTGTTTGGCGGGCTCAAGTAGTCCCGGCAGCGCCGTCGATTTCCCAAAGCGGCTTCCCCGCCAACATGCGCTCTCCTGGTCGCCACCCCGTTTCGTTTGCTGCATTGTTGCTGGCCTTGCTGGCCGCAACCGGCTGCAGCCCGACTTTCAACTGGCGCAATGTGCAGCTCGACAGCCGCGCCGGCCCGTTGGCTGCGTTGCTGCCGTGCAAACCAGACCGCGCCGAGCGGCCGGTTTCGTTGGATGGCGGTGCGTCGGTGCCGCTTTCCGTGGTGGGCTGCACTGCGGGCGGCGTGACGTTCACGTTGGCCCATCTGCCAGTGGCACCGGGCACCGAAGCCGCTGCTGCGCTGTTGCAATGGCGGGCAGCGAATGCAGCGCGTCTGGGCGCAGTTGAATCCCAGCTCGATGCGTCCTTCAGTCCGGTTGGAGCGCTCGCGTTGCCGGCCGCCGGCATGGCGACGATTGAAGCCCGGGACGCAGCCGGCCAGCCAGTGAGGCAACGTGCTGCATGGTTTGCACGAGCCGGCAGCGGCGGCGTCGAGCTGTTCCAGGCTGCACTGCTGGGCGGCAAGATCGATCCTGTGGCCGTTGAAACGTTTTTCTCCAGCCTGCGCTTCAACTAAACGCCACAGGCGGATGCCAACGTCTGGTTTTGCCCCCCAGCGGAGCGGCGGGCAGACGCGGCTCGGTAGCTGCTTGGTTGCATTCGTTGAAGTGCTGCAGCCGTCGGAGGCCAGCGCAGTACAGGGTCGGTTGCCAGGTCGGAACGCATAATCATGGTTCGATGAACAACAGCATTCTGATCGTGGCACATGCGCCGCTGGCACATGCGTTGCGCAGTTGCGCGCTGCATGTGTTCCCGGACCTGGGCGAGGCGGTCTCTGCGCTTGACGTGCAGCCGAACATGCCGCCGGAAGAAACGCTGGCCGCGGCGCGCATCGCGCTGGCCAACTCGGGCAGCACGCGCACGCTGATCCTGACCGACCTGTTTGGCGCCACGCCGTGCAATGTGGCACAGCAGCTGGTCGACGGCCAACGCGTTCGCCTGCTCGCCGGAGCCAACCTGCCGATGTTGCTGCGCGCGTTGAGCTACCGCGGCGAATCGCTCGAAGCCATGGTGGACCGGGCCCTGGCTGGCGGCACACAGGGCATCATGCCGGTTGCGGCCAGCGCGCCGCAGTACCAGCCAAAACGAACCCATGACCATCAAGAACACCGCGACCATCAGCAATAAGCTGGGCCTGCACGCGCGTGCGTCGGCCAAGCTGAGCAAGCTCGCCAGCAGCTTCCCGTGCGAAGTCTGGCTGGCCAAAGGCGAACGCCGCATCAACGCGAAAAGCATCATGGGCGTGATGATGCTGGCCGCCGGCATTGGCAGCGAAGTCGTGGTGGAGACCCACGGCGAGCGCGAGCAAGACGCGATGGACGCGCTGCTGGGGGTGATCAACGACAAGTTCGGAGAAGGAGAATGAGGCAGCAGCAAGCTCGCGTGTTGCCCGTTCGCTCCCGCATCCGCCGCGCGGTCGGCTGAACCATGACCTTCAGCATTCACGGCCTGCCTGTCGCTCGCGGCATCGCGATCGGACGTGCGGTGCTGGTCGCGTCGCGTCGGGTCGATGTCGCGCATTACTTCATCGAGCTTGATCAGGTCGAGTCCGAGGTCGGGCGTGTGCTGGCCGCGCGCGATGCGGCCGCCGACGAGATGCAGCGGCTGCAGCACCAGATCTCGCTATCGCCGCCGAAGGACACACCGCCCGAGCTCGCTGCGCTGCTTGAAGTGCATTTGATGCTGGTGCAGGATGCCGACTTGATCGACGGCGTGCGCCACTGGATCGCCGAACGCCTCTACAACGCCGAATGGGCGCTGACCACGCAGCTCGAGCAGATCGGCCGCCAGTTCGATGAGATGGAAGACGACTATCTGCGCGAGCGCAAGGCCGATCTTGAGCAGGTGGTCGAGCGTATCCTCGGCTACATGAAAGGTGTGGCGCCACCGATGGCACATCAGCCGCGCCGTGAGAACGTGAAAGCGCGTGAGCAAGACCTGCTGCTCGACGACAGCATCGATGTGCCGCTGGTGCTGATCGCGCACGACCTGTCACCAGCCGACATGCTGCAGTTCAAGCAAAGCGTGTTCGCCGGCTTCGTGACCGACGTCGGCGGCAAGACCTCGCACACCGCGATCGTTGCGCGCAGCCTGGATATCCCTGCGGTCGTTGGTGCACGCAGTGCGAGCCAGCTCGTGCGGCAAGACGACTGGGTCATCATCGACGGCGACACCGGCGTGCTGATCGCGGATCCGTCTGCGATCATCCTGGCCGAATACGGCTTCATGCAGCGGCAGGGCGAGTTGGAGCGTGGTCGGCTCGCGCGGCTGCGCCATACACCGGCGGTCACACTCGATGGCCAGCCGATCGAGCTGCTGGCCAACATCGAACTGCCGGAAGACACCCCTGCGGCGCTGCAGGCCGGTGCGGTCGGTGTCGGCCTGTTCCGCAGCGAATTTTTGTTCATGGGCCGCAAAGACGGCGCCGGCCTGCCCGACGAGGACGAGCAGTTTCGGGCCTATCTGCGTGCGGTCGATGGCATGGCCGGGCTGCCAGTCACCGTGCGCACGGTCGACGTGGGTGCGGACAAGCAGCTGGGCCGCGCCACCGCCAAGGAAGACTCGCACCTAAACCCGTCGCTGGGTCTGCGCGCGATCCGCTGGAGCCTGGCCGACCCGGAAATGTTTTTGACCCAGTTGCGTGCGATCCTGCGCGCAGCGGCGTTCGGCCAAGTCAAGCTGCTGATCCCGATGTTGGCGCATGTAAGCGAGATTCGGCAGACGCTGGCGCTGCTGGAGCAAGCCCGCACGCAACTCGACGAACGTGCGGTGCCTTATGGACCCTTGAAGCTGGGCGCCATGATCGAAGTGCCAGCCGCCGCGCTGACCCTGAAGCTGTTTCTGAAGTATTTCGACTTCCTGTCGATTGGCACCAATGACCTGATCCAGTACACGCTGGCGATCGACCGTGCCGATGAATCGGTTGCGCATTTGTATGACCCGGCGCACCCAGCAATCCTGCGGCTCATCGCAGAGACGATTGCCGAATGCCGCCGGCAGGGCAAAGACGTCAGCGTGTGCGGTGAGATGGCGGGTGATGTGGCGATGACCCGACTGTTGCTGGGTCTGGGCCTGCGCAGTTTCTCGATGCATCCGTCGCGCATCCTGCAGGTCAAGCAGGAGGTGCTGCGCTGCGACACGCAGAGGCTCAAGACCTGGGCCGATCAGGTGCTGGAGGCGGACGATCCGGCACTGCTGCTGGCCGTTTGAGCCAATCGGTTCGTACCTTGCCTGGTGCGGACAATGTGCGTCGGGTTGGTTTTTCGCTGCATACCCTGTCCGACGCTTTGTGCGGTGCGAGCACATTCCGGGCACGAAGCGACCGGCCGGCCATCGGCGCGGGGGCTGCGCTCAGTCCAGCTTCAAGCCGACTGCCTTAATGATCCCGCGCCATTCGCTGGTTTCTCGCGCGATCGGATCGGTGAAGGTTTGCGGTGACAGCTTGGGCACTTCATAGTCCAACATGCGGTTGCGCTCAGCGATGTCGGCGGCAATCTGGTTCGGTATCTCTGCGGTTGCCAGCACGTTCGGATAAAGCGGATCCTGCACCGGTGCGGCGAGCGCCAGAAAGCGGATACGCTCCCCTTTTTCCATCGGCTGACCGCTCGCTGCACCGGCCAGTGTCCAGTCCACCTCCTGGGTCGAAACAACCGCATAGAGCTGACCGAGATCCCGATACGGCACGTGTGTCATCCGCACGTCCTTGAAGCGTTCCAGCCGCAGCTCGCTGATGTGGCCAGGACTACCAATGAACTAGAAGCCGTAGTTGATCGCGCCCGGTCTGGCTCGGGGGACTTAAACCGGTGCAGATGCAGCACACAGCAACAACTCGTTCGGTCCGACCCAGCCGATGAGCCCGTCGAAGGTCTGCAACTGCTCGGCCATGTCGTCCCACGCCGCCTGCTGTGCGACCGGCGATAGGGACGCCAGTATCTCCATGATTGGTGTGCCCGACGTGCGCACGAAGTCGACGTACGCGCGGCTCGATGGGAGTGAGAACGGCGCAGAGATCGTCGTCACTTCGATGCCAACAAACCCCGCAGCCTGCAACAGCTCGGCAAGCAGGCCGGGCTGGCCCAGACTCGTCAGCGAGCCGGGCAGGTCCGGCGCTCGCTGTGGTCGGCCGGCATGCTTCAGCGCCGTGGTCATCAGGATGGCAAGACAAGGATTGCGCTTTGCCTGTGCAAACACCAGCGCGCTGAAGCGTCCACCCGGACGCAGCGCGGCGTGTGCCTCCCGGAGCGCCCGCAACGGCGCTGGGCAGAACATCAAGCCGAGCCGGCATATGGCCGCGTCGAACGCTTCGCCGGCAAGGCCGAGCGACTCGGCGTCCGCGACACGCATGGTGACGTGCCGCAGACCAGCCGCCTGCGCGTTGCGCGCCGCCAGCAACAAAATGGCGGGCGAAATGTCCGTTGCCAGCACCTGGCCGTGGGGGCCGACCCGATGGGCAACGCTCAAAGTCTGGTCGCCAGCGCCCGCAGCGATGTCGAGGACCCGGTCGCCTTGCGCTATCCGTGCGGCTGCCAGAAGCGCGGCTGTTGCCCGCTCAAGCCAGGCGTGAATGATCGGGGCGTGCCGGTCCCAACCCTGGGCTGCGTGGTCCCAGGCGGCAACCGTATCGCTTGCCTGGTTTGTCGTGGTCGCGGAATTCATCGATGCCCCGCTCATTCAGCCCGTAGCCCCAAGCCGGCGATGACTGGTTGCCAATAGCGCTGTTCCGCTGCAATGCGCGCGGTCAGCTGAGCCGGGTCGCTGGATACCGCACGCATGCCGGACTCGGCGAACGCTGTGTCGAGCGCTGGCGTGGACAGTGCGATGCGCAGCGCCTGCGACATCGCTTCGATGGTGGCCGAAGGCACATGCGCCGCCATGAAGAAGGCGAACCATTCGCGCACGACCAAGTCAGGATGGCCAAACTCGACCAGCGACGCGACATCGGGAAAGTAGTCGCTGCGTGTCGATCCCGAGGTGGCGAGGATTCGCAGGCGGCCCGACGCCTTGTGCTGGCGAAACAAGCCTTCCGGGAGCACGAGCGCCGCGATGTGACCGCCCATCAGGGCAACAATGGCCGGTGGTCCGCCGGGATACGCAAGGTGCTGCCAACGCACGTCCGCCGCGTGGAACAACATGGCTTCGAGCAAGTGCGGCAAGGTGCCGCTGCCGGGCGAACCCACGTTTGCGAGATTCGGATTGCGTCGCATCCAGTCGAGCAGTGCTGGTAAGTCGTGCACAGCCTCCGGCACTGCCGGGCCGACCGCCAGCGCGAGCGTCATCTCGCTTGCAGGACACACCGGCTGCAGATCAAGCGTCGGGTCGTAGCCCAGTTTCGGGTAGAGGTATGGATTGACCGTCGCGACAGCGCCTTGCGCGAGCAGCATCGTCGAGCCATCCAGCGGCCCCGATTTGAGAGCACCAACAGCAATCTGGCCGGCCGCACCGGGCCGGTTGTCCACAATCACGCGCCGTGCCTGCTGCGCAGTCAATTGCTCCGCGACCAAGCGGGCCACGATGTCCGGGATGCTACCCGCCGGGCCGCTGCACAGCAGATGCAATGGTTCGGTCGATAGCTGCAAGACAGCGCGCAAGCTTGTCGCAAAGGCAGGAAGCATCGGAGCGGCAGCCATCGCCATGGCACCTTGCAGCAGAAATCGACGGCGCGCAGCCGGGTAAGGCTTGGTGTGCATGGCAGGCTTTCGCGACGGGCCTGCCACGGTGGCAAGCCCACTGGACGAAGTCTGTACCTTGCGGTCCTAAAGATCGCTTAAAGATTGCGCAGCGACGCAACCAGGGCCTCGGTGTCAGGCGCCGGACGCACCCCCAGAACCACCGAGAGCTGCTGGCGGCAACGTCGGAATGCCTCGTACGCTTCGGCTCGTTGACCGAGGGTCAGCAAGCAGCTGATGAGTCGGCGAACGACGTCTTCGGCAAGCGGTTGCTGCTCGACCACGCGTCCGTAAATCGCCGCCGCGCGCTGATGCTGGCCGAGCAGTTCGAGCCGAGAGCCGAGTGCAACGAGATGGCGTGAGACACGAGCCTGCAGGCGCGCGCGCGTCACGAGTACGTCGGCCAGTGCTTCGTCACCGGCAATGAACTCGCCGCCGTACAGCGCAAGGATCCGATCCGCCCACTCCTCCAAGTTCTCTGCCCCAGCCTGCACGATGTCTCGATCCACTTGCACGAATAGCGCTTCCAGTGTCTTCAGATCGGTCCAGCAGGTGGCGGTGTTGAGGCTTAAGGCGCCGCCTTGCAGCAGCAGATGGCGGTCAGCGCCCAGCAACTTGCGCAGCCGATGCAACGCGTTGTCGAACGAGTTTCGTGCGGCATCGCCCTCAGCGTCGGGCCACAAAACCGCAGACAGCCGCGCCACTGGCACCGCTTCTCCCCCCAACGCCAGCAGCAGCTTAAGGAGGTCCAGCGGCTTGCGGCTTTCTTTGCGCGCAGCTGCGGCTTGCGTGCCCTCTCGTTCAATCGAAAGTCGGCCGAGCGTCTGGATCCGGATTGGCCATGGCCAATGTTCGCCAGCACCTCCGGGCGCAGGCAATGCATGGCGGCGGATCAGCCCATGCGCGAACGCAGGGTCCACGTCATGCCGAATCGCCAGCAGCGTCAGACTGGACATCATGTCGCCGCAGGCGTAGGGCATCGGCCCGAAGTCGTAGCCATATTCGCGACCCACTGCGAAAGCGCGTGCCAGTGCGGCGAGGCACCGGGGCAGATCGCCACTGCGTTGCGCGAGGTGGGCTTCGATCAGACCGCCGATCCAGTGATGCCAGCGACACACCGCATAGAACGGATGGTCGAAGGCGGCTTGTAGCACCCGCTGCGCTTCCTCCAGTGCGCCGGCCTGCGTGGCTGCCAGCGCGTGACCGAGCAACGCGATGTGCTCGCGCAGCGGCCAACCGCTGGCGCGCCCGCTGTCCACTGCCGAACGCATGAGTTTCAACGCGCCGCCCCAGTCCCCATCCAGCAGCATCAACAGGCCACGCTGGTATTCATAGACGGTGGTGTCGGTGGCGCTGTCAACATCAATGATCGCCGCGACTTCGGTCAGATGGCTGCGCGCCAGCTCGGCGTCGCGCGCTGCAATGGCAGCCAGCACCATCGCAAGGTGTGCTTTGGTACGCAGAGCCGCCGGCCCTGGGTTGGCGATGACGAGTGCGCGGCGCGCCAGATCGAGCGCTTCGTCGACCCGGCCGAGCAACGACCGGATAAGCACGCCGACGCCTTGCCACCGGACCAGCGTCGCAGCCGCTGCATCGCACTCGGCACAAACCCGATCGATCCGGGCGACGACCCGTTCCAACCGCACCAACTGTCCGGTCCACAGCAGATGGTAGGCAAGCGTGCCCAGCAGGATTCGCTGATCGGCGAACCGCGGGTCTTCGAGCATGCGCTCAGCCAGATCGGCCAACGCTGCTGTGAGCGGATGGCCGGTTCGGCGGTGTACGAACGCAGCCAGCAGTCCCGGTAGGACGCGCAGATCGATGTCGGCGTTGCGCTGCGCCAGGTAGGCAGGCGTGCTCGCCTCGAGAACGTGCATCCACGGCTCGACCGCATCAAGCCGCTTGCCCAGGAACACCACGGCATCGGCCGCCGCCGCCGCTGCGTAAAACGCATTGCGAACGTCGCCGCTGTGCATGAATCCGTCGTATGCGTGTTCGAGGTGATGCAGCGCTTCGGCCGGTGTCGACGCCGTTTCGCAGTAGCCGAGCCAATACGCTGCCTGGTCAACCGCGCGCACCGAAGAAGGCAACGCAAGAATCCACTCGCGCACCTTTGCCGTACGGCCCTGGGCCACGAATGCGGCAGCGTGCACGAGCAGAAGGCGCAGCGCTTCTTCCCATGCGCGGGCTTCGACAAGCTGCGTGATCGCGGCGTCCGCGTGACCATGACGCGCGAGAACGTGTGCCGCCTTCAGGTGCAGTTCTCGCAGCGCAACGGCGTCAAGGGTCTGCGTTGCTCGCGCCTTTAGAAATTCACTGAACAGCGCATGAAAGGTGTAGGTTGCAGGCACACCTTCGCGGCGCTCCGTGAACAGGCTGCGATGGACCAGTGCAGCCAGCACTTCCCCAGCCCGCGAATCGCCGCTGACAGCTGCCGCCATGGGTTCGGTCGCACTCGGAAGGAATGCGATGCGTATCAGCATTGCTGCGTCGGATGCCGGCAGTGTGTTCATCACCTCCACGCCAAAGAACGCAAACAGACGATCTCTTGCCGTGCCACTGCGCAGCGTGACCTCAGGGCTCAGATCCGTGCGGGCGGCCAGCAGCAGGACCATCGCAGCAGCCCATCCGTCGGTGAGCTGACGCAGCGGCGCAGGCTGCCAGTTGCGGCCGTGCAGCGCAACCAGTTGCTGTGTCTCCACGTCGGTAAAGCGCAGATCGTGCTCATCGACAACGGCGAGTTGCTGGTTCGCGAGCAGACGCGCGTAATCAGCGGGTGCAGCCTCCCGACTGATGACGCTGACACGCGCGCCTTGTGGCAACTCCGACAATACAGCTGCAATTGCTGCATGCAGCGTGGAGGCAGCACCGATTTCCTGTGCGTTGTCCAGCACCAGAACCCACGGCCGATCCATCGACAGGGCAAGGCGCCGGAAGACGCGTCGCATGAAGGCTGGAACGTCGCGCAGGTCGTCAGCGCCCGGCAGCGGCAGGCTTGGTTTCCGACGTGGATGGATGAGTGCTGCGGCCTCGCGTAGAAAGTGCACGAAGGTCGCGGGGTCGGCGTCACTCGAATCCAGCTGCAGCCACAGGCATGAGTCGGCACGCTCAGCCAGATAGGTTGTCACCAAAGTCGTCTTGCCCATGCCCGGCGGTCCCGACACCCAAAGACCGGGCGTGCCTGCCGTCGCATCAAGACGCTCGAACAGGCGCGTGCGAGGAAAAGCTTTTCCGAGCCGCGGCGGCCTAACCTTGCCGAGCGAGAGGCGACGTGATGAGCGCTGGGCATCCATTGCACAATGCTAGAGCGAGTCACCCATTGAATGCTCAAGGACTTTGAGCCAGTGACGTGATGCACTTTTTCAGCGCAGCGCTTGGCCAAATGTGCATCGTCAATGGTTCACTCGCTCGTCTTCGAGTGGTCCAGGCCGGGAAATGCAAAGCTGTTCATCGTCGAGAAGCACTCGCACCCGGCCGCGCAGACTCACAGCGCAAGACCCAGCCCGTCGTCAGCAAACGCGCCCGCGATCCAGAACACCGCAGCGATGCACTTCCAGGCCAGCATCCGGTGGAAGTTGAGCGACAACGCATGTCTCCGTCGCAGCAGCAGCGACACCCAGACGCCGCGGCCCACTTGAATCAACGCGAAGCAACCCGCGAAGATCAGTGCACGATCGCCGAAAACCCGCGGCAGCGCCGTGCTCATGATGAGTGCCACCAGCATGATCGCAAACAGCAGCAGCCGAATCCGCAACGTGGCCTTCGCTGAATACCTTGGCGCCTGCCTTGCGGGAGCATGTCGGGCAGGCCGGTCGTCGAAACCTCACACTGCGCTGGCCTCGCTGAAGGTCAAGCTTCTCTGCGCTCATTGGCCTGTGAAAGCGCGCAGCCCTGGAATTGGCTACAAAGCGCTTCTCATGATGGCCAGATCGGCCAGCGTTTTGAGGCCAAGCCATGGCACTACCCGGTGTGTGGGGCACCTCGGGCCGACACCCAGCGCGCTCCGCTCGGGTTGAAGCCAAGGGTCCGTGCTGGTCGCCAACCAGCCCGACTCGGCGCGCTACCATGCTTGGCGCGCCATCGGCTCGCTCGAAGTTGCGCTGCTCATGCGCCGCCACCCGCGTCTCATCCAATCCATGTCGTCCGCCATCGAACCCCGTTTCGCCGTCACGCCGATCGATCCTGCCGATCCCGCCGGGGTGGGTGCGATCGCGCTTGCCGGCCGGTGGACCGCTGCGCAGTTCGCGCGCGGCCCAGTCTGGCAGGCGCTGCGCACCAAGCTGAGCGCGCTCCCGCGCCTTGCAGCCAAGGCGCAGGACGACCGCCAGCGATGGGACTTGACGGGGGTGGAAGCGCTTGACCACGTCGGTGCGCAACTGATCTGGAACCACTGGGGACGGCGCTGGCCCGAGCGGCTCGAAGCGCTGCCGATGCAGCGGCAGATGCTGGAGCGGGTGGCCGAATTCAGCACGCCGCCACCGGTTGCACCCACAGTGGGCCTGAGGCAGCATTTCCTGAACCTTGGCGCAGCGATCGTTGACGGCTTCGATCACGCCAAGGAGATGACGCGGCTGGTCGGCCAGCTGCTGCTTGATCTGTTGCGGCTTGCCAAGGCGCCGGCGCATGGTCCCTGGCGTGACATTTCCGGACACGTGTTTGCGATGGGCGCCTCTGCGCTACCGATCACCGCGCTGGTGGGCTTTCTGATCGGCGTGGTGCTGGCTTACTTGTCCGCGCAGCAATTGCGCGCGTTCGGTGCCGATGCGTTCATCGTCAACATGCTCGGGCTGTCGCTGATCCGTGAGCTGGGGCCGGTGCTGGCCGCGATCCTGGTGGCGGGCCGCTCCGGCTCCGCGATCACCGCGCAGATTGGCGTGATGCGCGTGAACGAGGAACTGGATGCGATGCGCGTGATGGGGATCAGCCACGGCTTCCGGCTGGTCATGCCGCGTGCGATCGCCTTGGCCATTGCGATGCCGCTGGTCAGTGTCTGGACCACGCTGGCCGCGCTGCTCGGCGGCATGCTGGCGGCGAATGCAGCGCTGGATGTGAAGCCGATCTTCTTCATCACCGCGCTGCCGGGTGCGGTCGATGCAGCCAACCTCTGGTTGGCCACGGGCAAGTCGATCGTGTTCGGCATCTTCATCGCGTTGATCGGCTGCCACTTCGGGCTGCGGGTGGAGCCGAACACGGAAAGCCTGGGACGCGGCACGACCACGTCGGTGGTTGCAGCGATCACGATGGTGATCCTGATCGATGCGCTGTTTGCAATTGTGTTTCGGGGGATTGGGCTGTGAGCTCGCCTCCAGGCTTCGCTGCCTTCGGTCGGCTCTCGACTACCTCTCACCCGGAGCGGCGCCTGCAGCCTGGCGGCGCCAGCCCCGCAGCCGCTGCTGGAATGAGCGGTGTCAATCGCAGACGCTGCGAAGCGGGTGCGTTTTCTGGAACGTTGTATGGCTGCTGAAGCGCGCCCTGATTTCGTCGACACGGTGCCTTCCGGCTTCGCAGACATCGATGGTCCGCAGACGGTGCCGGGGGAAATGCTGGGCGGAACGGAGCCGGCGGCTGCGTCGGTTGTCGGGCCGCAGCCGGTTGCGGCCGTGGGTGCGGTGGATATGGTTCCGGCGAAGAACGACGACGATGCCGAAGGCGTCGATAACGGCAACCCGATCGTGCGAATCGAAAAGCTCTGGACCGTCTTCGGCACCGGGCTCGGCGCCGCCGTAGTGCACAAGAATCTGGACTTGACGATTGGCGCCGGGGAGATCGTGTCGCTCGTGGGCGGCTCGGGCAGTGGCAAGACCACGTTGTTCCGACAGATCCTGGGGTTGGCGCAGCCCTCGCGCGGCACGGTGCGCGTGCTGGGGCGGCCCCCATCGGAGCTGGGCGGGCGCGGTGCGGCCACCCGCATCGGCATGCTGTTCCAGCACGGCGCGCTGTTTTCCGCATTCAGCGTGCTGGACAACGTTGCATTCGCGCTGCGCGAGCTGCAGACCGTGCCGGATGACCTGGTCTATGACGCAGCCATGGTCAAGCTGCGCATGGTTGGGCTGAAATCGACCGATGCGGTCAAGATGCCGAGCGATCTGTCGGGCGGCATGGTCAAGCGCGTGGCGCTGGCGCGGGCGCTGGTGATGGATCCGCCGTTGCTGCTGCTGGATGAGCCGACGGCCGGGCTCGATCCGGCCGCATCGGACAGTTTTTGCGACCTGCTCACGTCGCTGCATGCCGAGCTGGGGCTGACCGTCATCATGGTCACGCACGATCTGGACACGGTGGTTGAATTGAGCACGCAAGTTGCCGTGCTGGCAGACAAGCGCGTGGTGATCTGCGCACCGCTGGACCAGGTGGCCGCTTATCCGCATCCATTCATCGAAGAGTACTTTCACGGCAAGCGTGGTGAACGCGCGTTGACCGCGCTGGACGAACCGGCCGAATCGGGCAGCGCGCTGGACAAGGCAGCCGTTGCCCAATCAAACAAATAGTAGTCAAGCTATGGAAAACAAATCACACGCATTGATCGCCGGCGTCTTTCTGCTGGCCGTCACTGCCATGCTGGTCGCGCTCACACTGTGGCTCGGCAGCGACCGCAAGGCGGTGCGGGTCTACGAGCTGTCCACGCGCGAAGCCGTCAACGGGTTGAACCTGGAAGCGGCGGTGCGCTACCGCGGCATCAACATCGGCAAGGTGACGCGGCTCGGTTTCGATCCCAAGGCCAAGGGCAATGCGCTGCTGCGCATCACGGTCGATGAAAACGCGCCGATCACCACGTCGACGTTCGCCACGTTGGGTTTCCAGGGTGTCACGGGTCTGGCCTATGTGCAGCTCGACGACGATGAAAGCGAAGACAGCAAGATGGTCCCGGACGAGCCCGATGGCCCGCCGCACATCCCGATCCGACAGAACCTGCTGTCCAGCATTTCCGATCAGGGCACTTCGACGCTTTCACAAGTGGAAGAAACCAGCCGCCGCATCAACAACTTGTTCCGGCCCGAAAACCAGGCTGCGCTGATGGGCGCCGTCAACAACCTGAGTCAAGTGGCGGGTGACCTGGCCAAGCTCACGGTCCAATTGAACCGCACCGTGACCGACCGGCTCGATCCGGCGTTTGCCGAAATGCCGCAGCTGCTCTCACAAGGCACCAAGACGCTGAATTCGCTGCAAGGCACCGCGAACGAATTCAGCAAAATCGCACGCCAGGTGAATGCCGACAACGGCTTGCTCGACCGGCTGGCCAAAGGCGGCGATGCGTTGAGCCAGGCCGCGGCGCGTCTGAACAACAACACATTGCCAAGTACCACACGCGCTGTGGAAAGCGTGAACCAGACCGCACGCCAGGCCGACCGCGCATTGCGCGGCCTGACCGACAATCCGCAATCGCTGCTGCGCGGCACCGGCGCGATCCGGCCAGGGCCGGGCGAGCCGGGTTTTGCGGCGCCTTGAACGGTTTGCTTGCCGTGCCATGTCGGCAGATCGGGCAGTCAATCGGTCGAGCCAACGAACGAGTCCGATTCATGAGCCACCTGCCACCGATCTTGGTCACACCGATGCCAACCTTTGCGTCTCGAGCCCTATGGCATACCACCACCGCCTGCGTGCTGACCGTGCTGCTGGCCGGTTGCAGCGTGCTGAAAGAGCCCCCGCGCGCTGCCGTCTACGACTTCGGTGCGCCGGCGGTGACGGCCACCTCTGCTGTGGTGGCAGGCAAGCCTCAGGAACTGCCACCGCTCGTGCTGGCCCAGATCGGTGCCACGCAGTCGCTTGACAGCACCGCATTGGTGTACCGGTTGGCCTATGCGAACGACCAGCAGCTGCGGCCGTACTCGCTGGCGCGCTGGAGCGCACCGCCGGCCGAACTGGTGCGTCAGCGGCTGCGCGAACGCCTGTCGGCCGACCGCACCGTGCTCGGGCCACTCGACCCCGGCGCCGCGCTCACGCTCAAGATCGACCTGGACGAGTTCAGCCAGCTGTTCACGTCGGCGGATGAAAGTGTGGGCTTGGTGCGGATGAACGCCACGCTCACGCGCAGCACACCCAGCGGTGAGCAACCGGTCGCGCAGCGCAGCGTGACGATGCGCCGGCCTGCGGCCTCGGCCGATGCGGCTGGCGGCGTGCAGGCGCTGACCGCTGCCACCGATGCCGCCGCTGACGACCTGGCGCGGTGGCTGAAGGCGCAACGCTGATCGCCCCCGTATCGACCGGGATCAACCTGTCGTCTACTATGCAAAATATAGCATACGGTGCAGGCAAACTGGGCGCTCCAGGCGATTTTCATGCGTCCAAGGTCAATCGTTCGGGATTGCCGCTCGGCCCGCACCGATCTGGCATCTGCGATTCGTCTGAGGACGACCGGCTCGCGCCGGCGGACGCAGCCCATCATGTGCCGCCGGCGCATGATGGGCTGACGGCCGAGCAGTTCGCTGCCCGGATTGCTGCGGTTGCGCTCGCCGATGACCAACGGCTGGCTGTGTTGATCGCGCGGCTGGTGGCACGCGACGAACACGCGCTCGCCGAGTTCTACGACGGCACGGTGCGCCGGGTGCATGCCGTCGTGCTGCGTTTCACCCAGGACACAGCACTTGCCGAAGAAGTCGTGGAAGACGCCTATTGGCAGGCCTGGTGCCAGGCGCCGCGGTTCGATCCGGCGCGCGGCCGGCCGTTGACGTGGTTGTTGTCGATTGCACGCTCCCGCGCAATCGACGCCTGGCGTCACAACCGCCGGTTCGAAACCCAACAAGGGGCCGACCTCACCGATCTGGCAGAGCACACCGCCGCCGACCCAGCCGGCGAGCCGCCTGCGTTGCTGGAGGCGAGCCTTCAGGTAAGGCGTTTGCACTCGGCACTGGCGCGGCTCAAGAGTTGGGAGCGTGAACTGCTCGTGCTGGCGTTCTTCAGCGACCTCACCCACGACGAGATTGCACGCCGCACGGCATTGCCGTTGGGCACCGTCAAAACCCGCATCCGCCGCGGCTTGTTGCGGCTGCGCGCCTGGCTCGAGGAGACCCCGGTTGCAACCGGTGACACCGCAGCGTCGCTGCCGCGCGCCAGGGTTTGATCTAATCGCAGGATATGAGTGGAAACCCTGAGCCACGCACGACGCCTGTGCCGCCGCCGAATACGTTGGCATTGCCATCCGCACCTCTCGCCGATGGTTCGCTTGGTTTGCTCGATGCGCTTGTATTTGCCGCGCAGGACAGGCGTGCACCACGCCCCTATCTGCCTGCGCTGCGGGCTCGGCTGGTTCGGCGCGCGGCTGCCAGCGTGCGCGCAAACCGCGCGATGGTGACGGTGCGCCACGCCGCAGCCGCGATGGCGCGTGCGAGCGAACAAGCGCGGTTGCAGACCTTGTATCTGGCTGCCCAGGGCACATTGCGTCCCGGCGAGCCGCTGCACGTGTTGTTGATCGAACTTGTCCCCGACGGGCAGCTCGTGATCGATGCGCCGGCGCCCGGTGTACAGCGCGAGTGGCTGCAACTGCGTGGTCGCACCGAACTGGCCGACAACCGTTCGACGGCGATCTCGCTCGAGCCACTGGACTTTCACGTGGTGCCGGCTGCATCAAGCGACGATGCGCATCTTTGCACCGGTACGACGTCAGCGGCGCCGGCTGCGCCGGCTGCGCCGCTGACGATTCGCTCGGACGCACAAGGTGCGCTGCTGTTTTTGCGCGAATCGCTGCAACGGGCCGAGCCGGGCGAGACGCCGTGCACCGTCCGCGATGCGGACACGCCGTGGAAGCCGTATGCGCCGCAGGTCGAGCGGCGCGTGCTGTGGCGACGGGGCGCGATGGCCGCGTTGCTGTATCGGGCTGCGCCGGGCGCTTCGGTGCCGCAGCACGCCCATGGGCATGACGAGGAATGTCTGGTGCTGCGCGGCGAAGCCTTCCAGGACGACTGCCTGCTGCGCGAGGGCGATTACCAGCTCGCCCCGGCCGGCAGCAGCCACCTGTCTGGCCATACCGACGTCGGCGCGATCTTCTACATTCACGGCGACATCGAGCTGGACTTCCAAACGAGCCCGACAGCCGCGGCTGCACCGGCTGCTTGAGCGTGCAACGGGGCGTGCAGCCCGGCGGGTGGTGCGCGCAGGTCGTGCTGTGCTGGTTGACCGCGCTGTGTCTTGCGGTTCTGCTGTCACCCGCAGCATTCGCCCAGACCGCATCACCTGCCGCTGGCCGCGGTCATGTCGAGGAGGCGAGCACGTCGGCTGAACCGCGCCAGTTGGTGCTGTCCGGCTGGATCGCGCCCGAGCGGCCGAATGTGTTCGTGACGAACCTGATCGTGCAGGTCGCAGGGCAGGAAATCTATCGCGGCCGCATGCACCGATTCGAGCGGCCCGACGTGGTGCAAAGCACCGGCCGCCGAGACTGGCTGCTCAGCGGCTTTCACGCGACGATCTCCCTGCCTTTGGGGCTGCCCACAGGTCCGCAGCCGCTTGAGGTCAGCGTGCGGCTTGGTGACGGGTCGACGTTCGCGCTGAATCCGGCACCGCGGGCCGCTCGCGTGCTCGTGCCTGCACTGACGCAGCCGCCGCGCAGTGCGCTGCTGGCTGCGTTGCTTGCGCTGCTGGTTCCCCTGGCCGTGCTGGTTTTCGCAGACCCGATCGAACGGGTTGCAGGGCGTCAAGGCTGGCGCGCTGGCCTGGCACCCAAGGCATTTGCCGCCAGCGTCGCCGGGTCGTTCGCCTTGCTGGTCGCGCTGGGTCTCACCGGGTCGTCGCTTGCGCTTGTGTTTCATGACGCACCGCCGCAAAGCGCGGTCGTTGCGCCCGTCGGCCAAGTTCCGTGGGCTGGCGAGCCGCGCCCGGTGCGCAGCGACGAATGGCAGGTCATCACGCCGCTGGCGCTCGCGCAACTCGCGCACCAGCCGCGCCTGCCGGTGCTCAATCGCAACCTTGGGCCGGACGGACAGAACATGCTTGTGATCGGCATGACGGGCGTGCCGGTCGCACACCTGTCCGCCCTTGCGAAGCCAGCCACCTGGGGTTTTTTCGTGCTCGACTTGCGGCGCGCGCTGGCCTGGTATTGGTGGTTTCCGTTCTTCGCGTGCTTCGGGGCGTTGGCGTTGCTGCTGCGGCGGCTGTTCGCGCTCGATTGGCGAATTGCAGCCGGCTTATCGGCCACCGTTGCGCTGGCGCCGTACGCCGTCGTCTTCTCGGGCTGGCCGGCGTACACCGTGTTCTTTGCGGCCGCGGCGTTGCTGCTTGCAGAGCGGCTGCTGCACGCGCGCCGCTGGCTGCCTGCAGCGGGCTTGGGCGCAGCACTCGGGCTTGCGCTGACGGGCTATGCGCTGGTGCTGTATCCGGCCTGGCAGATCTCGCTGGCGTGGCTGTTCGGCAGCCTGGCGCTTGGCTGGGGCTGGAACCAGCGCCGGATGCTTGTCTTCGGCCGCGTGCAGGCGGTCGGCATGCTGCTGGCGCTGGTCGTCCTCGCCGTGCTGCTGGGCAGCTGGTGGCACAGCGCGCATGATGCGGTCGAAGCGATTCGCGGCACTGTTTACCCCGGCCAGCGCAGTGCGGAAGTGGGCGGCGACATCGATCGCTGGTTTCTTGTCAAAGGCTTGTTGAGCCCATTGACGATGTACCTGCCATCGGCTGCGACAAACGCGAGCGACGCCGGTTCGTTCTTGTTCATGCTGCCAGCCGCCGGCATCGCGATGCTGTTTGCGTGGTGGCGGGCGCGCCGGATCGACGGGGTGCCCGTGGCCATTGCCACGTTCCTTTTGATGGCGCTGTCGTTCATGTTCATCGGCTGGCCGGTGTGGCTTGCAAGCGCAACGCTGTGGAGCTCGACCACGTCGTACCGGATGGACCTGGCGCTGGGAGTGGCGCAGGTGCTGCTGCTTGCATGGTTGCTTGCGCCCCGGCAGCAAGCTGAGCCTTCATCCCCCCTGCTTGCAGCCAACACCGTCCGCTTCATCGCCGCGCTGATCGCGCTCGGCACGATCCTGCCGACCGTGTGGCAACTGCAGCGGGTGCCGCCCGAGATTCAAAGTGTGCTGACGCCTGCGTTTTTGCTGCTGACGCTGGCTGCACTCGGCGCTGGCGCTTACCTGCTGCTGATGCGACAGACCCGCGCGTTCGCCGCGCTGTTCTGTGGCTGGACGCTGGCCAGCGCGGTGCCGTTTAATCCGCTCGCGCAGGCACCGCAAGCGTTGGTACTCGACCCGGAACTGGCCAGGCAGATGGAGCAGGGCGCCACCGCTGAAACCGTCCAGCGCCGCATGGCCGTCATCGATCAACGCAACTGGGCGATGACCTTGCCAGCGGCCGGTGTGCCCGTGCTCAACGGCGTGTTTTATCACCCGCAGCCGGGCCTGTGGCGTAAGCTGGATCCAGACGGGAAACAACGCGTGTTGCACAACCGCTATCAGCGCCTGCTGCTCACGTTGGGATCCCTCGAAGGACGGGCCGCGCATCGCATCGACTCGCCGCGCCTTGACGAAGTGGTTGTCACACTGGACCCGGCGCGCTTTGATTTTTCGCTGCTCGACTCGGCGTTCGTGCTCGCACCGCTGACCGACGCGGGGAAGCTGCGGGCAAACGCGACGCTTATGCAAGTTGAGACCGCATCCGCGGGGCACGTGCTGTATCGCATCGTGCCATCTGCAACTGCAGCGCGCATCGATCGCTGAGTTGCAGCCGTTCGCCATTAACGAAACAAGGAGCCTTACCATGTCGATCACCGTCACTCGGGACACGCACGCCGCCATGCGGCACGTGGTGTCTGTTCGAGGCCATGAGTTCGCAGTCGACGAGCCGCCCGCCAACGGCGGCGAAGACCTCGGCCCGACGCCGCACGACTTGTACGACAGCGCGCTCGGCGCCTGCAAGGCCCTCACCACGCTTTGGTATGCACGGCGAAAAAACATTCCGGTCGAGGGCATTGAAGCTGTCGTCGAGCGCGACGACAGCGAGGAACGCAACGGCGTCTATCGACTGCACGTGACGCTGGCATTGACCGGAGACTTGAGCGAGGCGCAGCGTCAGCAGCTGCTCAGCGTGGCAGACAAGTGCCCGGTACACAAATTGATGACATCTACAACGACCGAAGTCACCACCACATTGCTGGCACCGACCGCCTGAGGTCTGTGCATTCAATGGGCTTGGTTGTCTTTGGGTGCGGCCTCTCCAGTATCCGCTGTTGAATCCGCCGCGTGCCGCCGGCGAAACATCGAAAACCCTTCCATGTGAAGCACTTGATCGCCGTGCTGGTTCCGCATCTCCCACTTCGTGCGCACCAGTCCGACGTGCGGCTTGCTGGCCAGCGGGCGCGATTCGATGATGTGATGGCGCAAGCTCAACGTGTCGCCCGGATGCACGGGTTTCAACCACTTGATGTTTTCCAGCCCGGGCGAGCCCAGGCTTGACGAATCAACCAGGAAGTTGTCCACCATGAGCCGCATCGCCATCGCACAAGTGTGCCAGCCGCTTGCGCTCAAACTACCGAACAACGAGGCCTTGGCAGCTTCTTCATCGAGGTGAAACGGCTGCGGATCGAACTGACGCGCGAATGCGATCGTTTCTTCGGCTGTCGGCGTGACGGAGCCCAGTTCGCGCATCGTGCCAGGCACCAGGTCCTCCCAGTAGTGCTTAATCTCACGCGCCGCGGGCGTCGCTGGTTTGGTGGGTTCCATCAACGGCCTCCTGAGACATCAAGCAGCGACATGGTCGTGTAGCTCGCGCCGTCCGACAGCAGCCAGACCACGGCTTGGGCCACTTCCTCGGCGCTGCCGCTGCGCTGCATTGGCACCATGTGCACGAGGCGCGCCACGCGGTCGGGTTCGCCGCCGGAGGCGTGAATGTCGGTGTCGATCAAGCCGGGGCGCACGGCGTTCACGCGGATGCCTTCTGCGGCGACTTCCTTGGCCAGGCCCATCGTGAACGCATCGATGGCCCCTTTGGCCGCAGCGTAGTCGACGTATTGGCCGGGTGAGCCCAGGCGCGCCGCGGCGCTCGACAGGTTCACGATCGCACCGCCGTGGCCGCCACGCTGGGTGCTCATGCGGCGCACCGCTTCGCGTGCGCAAAAGATCGAGCCGAGCACGTTGATGTCGAACATGCGCTTCAGACGCGCGCCGGTCATCTCGGCGACCGGGCTGGCCACGTCTACTACCCCCGCGTTGTTCACCAGCGCGGTCAAGGGACCCAGCTGCTCGTCGACCTGCTCGAACAGGCGCATCACCTGCGCTTCATCGCCGACATCGGCCTGCAGCGCAACCGCGATGCCGCCGCTGGCTTCGATCGCTTTGACGACCTCCTGCGCCGCCTTCTCATTGGATGCGTAGTTGATGGCGACTGCATAGCCTTCGGCCGCAGCCAGCCGGGCGGTCGCAGCGCCGATGCCGCGGCTCGCGCCGGTCACGAGCAATACTTTGTTCATCTTGAGGTCTCCTGCAAAATAGGTTTTTCGCACTTGCTGATTTGATTAAACACCGAGGAGCCGCTGGATGCCCCATACCGTTGATTACTACCTGGCGCCCGCCAGCCCGTGGACCTATCTGGGCCATGTGCGCTTGCGCGAGATGGTGCGCGCAGCCGGGGAGGGCGTCACGCTGCGTGTGCTGCCGTTCGACTTGGGCGCGGTGTTCAAGGTGTCCGGTGGGTTGCCCCTGCCGCAACGTGCCCCCCAGCGACAGGCGTACCGGCTGGTTGAGTTGCGCCGATTTGCTGAGCAGCTCAAGCTGCCGATGCACATTCAGCCGCAGTTCTTTCCAGTGGCGGGCGATCCAGCCGCGTTGTTGATCGTCTGCGTCGAAATGAAAGACGGCGCCGACGCCGCGATGCGCCTGTGCGGTGCAGTCTTTTCAGCGGTATGGGAGCAGCAGCGCAACATTGCCGAGCCCGATGTGCTGGCTGAGCTGCTGCGGGAAACCGGCCTGGCGCCGACACGGCTGGAGCAGTCACAAGCGCAGGCCGTGCAGGCGCGATATGCCGAAAACACCAAGGCCGCGACCGATCTCGGCATCTTCGGTGCACCGACCTACGTGGTGGACAGCGAGATGTTCTGGGGTCAGGACCGGCTTGACTTCGTGCGCACGAAGCTCGCCTCTTGAAGAATCGCCTTCCCCCCTTTTTTCCAGCAGCAAACCGGAGCATATCGACATGGGTGAACAGATCGATCTGAAGATGCCGCAGGGTCGGCCGATGCCTGCGTATCTGGCGCGTCCGGCTGGCGGCATGGCAACGGGTGCGATCGTCGTGCTTCAAGAGATCTTCGGCGTGAACGCACACATCCGTGCGGTTGCAGATGACTTTGCAGCGCAGGGCTACCTCGCACTTGCCCCCGCGCTGTTCGATCGGCTCGAGCCTGGTGTCGAACTCGGCTACGCGCCGCCCGACATCAACGCCGGCCGCGCGTTGAAAACTGCGGCCGAAGCAATGCCCGCGCCGGGTGTGCTGGCCGCCATCGAAGCGGCTATCTCGTATGCAGCCGATGCCAACGGCGCATCGCCCGTGAAGGTTGGCGTGGTGGGCTACTGCTGGGGCGGGCTGCTGAGCTGGCGCGCTGCCTGCATGCTCAACGGCGTTGCTGCAGCCGTGACCTACTACGGCGGCGGCATGACGACCGGTGCAGACGCCCAACGCACACCCAAGGTGCCGGTGATGTCGCACTTCGGTGAACAAGACAGCGCGATCCCGAACAACTCGGTCGATGCGTTCGAGAAACGCCATCCAACCGTGCAGCTGTATCGCTACCCCGCCCAGCACGGCTTCAACTGCGATCAGCGCGGCAGCTTCAGCGCCGAGTCTGCTGCGAAAGCGCGCGATCGCACCCTCGCATTCTTCGCACAGCATTTGAAGTAACCCCGACCACGTGTCGCGGTGTCGAAGCGCATGCGGACACCACTTTCAGCCGCTCAGCGTTGCGATGGGTGTTGGCATTTCCCAGCAGGGCCGCGGAGGTGGCTTGGTCGGGCCGCAGGCGCCGCCCTCGGTAGGGGGGGGAAGGTGAAAGCCGATTGCAGGGAGCGAAGCCTGGGGGAATGCTTTACCTCGTTCGCTCCAGGTACCGCTTGCGCCAGAAGAACACCACCAGCGCGACGGCGATCACTGCCATCGCACCCATCGCGATCCAGAAGCCGGCGGCCTTGTGCAACAACGGAATCGATTCGAAGTTCATCCCGAAGATGCCCGCGATCAGGTTCAGTGGCAGAAACACCGCGGTCAGCACGGTGAGCACACGCATGATGTCGTTGGTGCGGTTGCTTTGCGCAGAAAAATGCATCTGCACTGCGGTCTCGGCGCTTTGCTCGAGCCTTCTCACGTGGTGCACCACGCGTTCGATGTGTTCGAGCAGATCGCGGCTGCGCACCAGCAGCAGATCGCGCTCACGTTGCGCTGGCTGCGTCGCCGCATCGGGCCAGGTTTCCACCGTGTCGGTCCAGTCCTGTACGGCAGCGCGTTGGTCTTCGCAGATTTGATCGAGTTCGTGCAGCGCAAGGCGCACGTCGAGCATCGTGCTCCAGTCGATCGCGCGGCTCTTCGGGTTCAACAGCTCGGCTTGCCAATGGTCGAGCTGCTGCGTCAGCTCGCGCCGCAGTTCCAGAAAGCCGTCGACCATCAGGTTCACGAGCCGCAGCATCAAGTCGGCTGGACTCGTTGCAGAGCGTGCAACGGCGGCAGGGCGCAATGCGGGCGAATCGGTTGAACCGTTCGTGGCCGGTGGCGCTGCGCCTGACAACCGCGCGATGAACGCGTTGCGCACAGCGCACTCGGCCGGATGCACCGACAACAGCACGCGGTCGAACACCACGAAGCCGACCGGCGTGGTGTCGATGCGCGGCAGCAGTGCGCCCGGCAGAGGCGCCGCCGAAGCCGGTGCGCCGCGGCGCATCGCGGGCGGATCGCCTTGCGCAGCCAGCCGCCGAAACACCAGCAGGTCGTATTGCGACGTGTAGTCGTACTGCGAAGGCAGCTGCCGGCTCAGCAGGTCCTGCACGTGCAAATCGACGAGTTGGGTGCCGGTCAGTCGTGCCAGATCGGCTTGCAGTTGAGTCAAGCCCGTTTCGAACTCCACCCGTTCGGCCGTAACCCAGACAAAACCGTCTGGCGACAAGGCCACGGGCAATGTGGTGCTTTCGGCCACGCGACCACCCTCAAACTGAAAGACTTGCATAGGCGGCAGAGTATCGGGCAAGGGTTTGCGGCGGGGGCAGGGGAATGCCTGCGGGCGCTGATCTTTCCGCAGCCGACCACCACGCCTGCGGCATGATGGCGAGCGAGGTCAGATCAACGGCAGTCGCAAGCGACAAAACCTGGAAAAGAAGGAGATACGCTCATGGGCATTTTGAGAACCCTTACCGCGGCCGCGATCGGCGCCGCGCTCGTCAACTGGATCGCGCAGGAAAAGCGCGAACGCGGATCGCTGTCGGGCGTCACCCGTTGGCTGGACGCGGACGACGAGCCGGAGGCAGCCGGCGTATCCGGCTTCAAGCTGGAGAGCCGAGAAGTCCAGGCCGGCGGCACGATCGATGCGCGTTTCGAGTTCAACGGCTTTGATTGCAGCGGCGACAACAAGTCGCCCGCACTTGACTGGACCGGCGCACCCGAAGGCACGCAGAGCTTTGCGCTGACGCTCTACGACCCGGATGCGCCGACCGGCTCCGGGTGGTGGCACTGGGTGGTGATCGATATTCCCGGCCACGTCAGCGGCCTGAACGCCGATGCGGGCGCTGCCGACGGTAGCCTGCTGGCGCCCGGCGCGCGCCAGTTGCGCAACGATTACGGCCAAGCCGGCTACGGCGGCGTCTGCCCGCCACGGGGCGATCGACCGCATCGCTATGTGTTCACGCTGTACGCGCTGAAGGTGCCCAAGCTGGAGATCCCGGACGACGCAACGCCGGCACTGGCCGGCTTCATGATTCATTCGAACCTGCTGGGCCAGGCCAGCTTCACCGCGCGCTACGGGCGGCCCAAGCAATAACCTGAGCGTCCGCGCAGCGATGCGGCGGCGGATGGATGGCCCCGCGCATGTCCGTCAAAGCCGCTGTGCTGCGATGCCGGCCGAAAGTGCTGCATCACAAGCGCAAACACAGCGGACGGGATGATTGAAGGCGCGTGAAAACCATAGCACCGCGAAGCAGGGTTGTTGGTTATATTGAGTTGCACGGCACGCAACGGTGTGCCCGGACACAACCATCAATCAGGGGGAGACAAATTCAATGAAGATGCTGTTCAAGGCGCTCGGTGCGCTTGCAATCGTCGGTGCCATGCAGTCCGCAGGCGCGGCCGACATCACATTGCGGCTGCACCAACTGCTGCCGCCGCAGGCAACCATTCCGGCCAAGGCGATTGCGCCGTGGGCCAAGAAGATCGAGACCGAAAGCGGCAACCGCATCAAGATCCAGCAGTTCCCCGCAATGCAGCTGGGTGGCAAACCGTCCGACCTGCTCGACCAGGTGAAGGACGGCGTGGTCGACATCGTCTGGACCGTGCTGGGCTACACGCCGGGCCGCTTTCCGAAATCCGAAGCCTTCGAGCTGCCGTTCATCTCTGGCAATGCGGAGTCGTCTTCGCGCGCGTTCCAAGCGTTCGTCGAGAAGAACGCGCTGGATGAGTTCAAGGACGTGCACCTGATCGCCGTGCATGTGCATGGCCCTGGCCTTTTCCACAGCCGGGAGCCGATCACGAAGCTCGAAGACTTGAAGGGCATGAAAGTGCGCGGCGGCTCGCGTGTGATCAACATCATGCTCGAGCAGCTGGGCGCCACACCAGTCGGCATGCCGGTGCCGTCGATCGGTGAGGCGTTGTCCAAGGGCGTGGTGCAGGCTGCGACAATTCCGTGGGAAGTGGTGCCGGCGCTCAAGGTCCAGCAGATCGTGAAGAACCATACCCAATTTTCAGGCGACCAAGGTCTCTACACGCAGACGTTTGCCTTGATGATGAACAAGGCCAGCTACGAAAAGCTGCCAGTCGACTTGAAGAAGGTGATCGACAACAACAGTGGCATGGAGACGGCCGCGCTGTACGGCCGCGCAATGGATGAGGGCGACAAGGCCGGCTTGGCTGCCGTGAAGGCCGCCGGCAACAACATCATCACGCTGGACGCAAACCAGACCGCGCGCTGGAAGCGCGAAGCGGAAGGCACACGAGCAATCTGGTTCAAAGAGGTCGCAGAAAAAGGCATCGACGGCCAGAAGCTTGCGGCCGAGGCCGAAGCGTTGATCGACAAGTACGCAAAGCAGAAGTAGGCGCATACAGCGCTGCACCGCCTGCATGCAAATCAAAAGAGTGGGTGTGGTGCGGGTCGTTGCCAGGAAGGCAATTGGTGACAGTGTCGCAAGCGTTGTTTGCAGCGCCGCGGGGGTCGGATGCGCCAGACGGTGTTTTCAAACGCATTGCAGATGAATCAAGTTGTCTACGCGCTGGCGCGCTTCATCGCGTGGTTCGGCGCGTTGGTACTGACGGCCATCGCATTGATGAGCGTCATCAGCATCATTGGCCGCGCGCTCACGCCGCTTGGGCTGGCGCCGGTGCCGGGCGACTTCGAGCTGGTCGAGGCCGGCACCGCGCTCGCGGTGTTCTGCTTTCTGCCCTGGTGCCACCTGACACGCGGCCACGCGATGGTCGATCTGTTCTGGAAGAGCTACCCCTTACCACTTCGCCGCGTACTGGATGTGTTGTCCGACGCGCTGATGCTGCTCATTTGGCTGCTGCTGACCTGGCGAATGGGCGTTGCCACGGAAGAGTATTTCGACAACGGTGAGATGAGCTTCATCCTGCAGATGCCGGTCTGGTTCGGCTTTGCGGCGTCGATGGTACCGGCGGTGTTCGGCTGCATCGCGTACTTTTGGCGCCTGCTTGAGTCCCTCGGCCTCGCATCGCCGCCTGCACCCTACGCGGCAGCGGCGGGTGCCGGCGGGGGGCACTGACCGATGGATCCGTTGCTGCTGGCCGTCTGGTCGTTCCCGGTGCTGTTGCTGTTGATTTTTCTACGTGTTCCGATCGGCCTGGCCATGTTGGGGGTGGGCCTGATCGGCGCCTGGCAGGTGTTCGGCAGCGTCTTGCCGGTGCTCGGTCAGGTCAAGACACTGGCCTACGGCACGTTCTCGAACCATTCGCTGTCGATCGTGCCGCTGTTTCTGTTGATGGGGCAGTTCGCCACATTGGGCGGCATGTCGCGCGCGCTGTTCAAGGCGGCCGAAGCCTTCGTCGGGCACAGAAAAGGCGGCGTCGCGATGGCGGCGATCGGCGCCTGTGCGGGCTTCGGCTCGATCTGCGGCTCGTCGCTGGCGACCGCTGCGACGATGGGCCAGGTGGCGTTGCCCGAGTTGCGTCGCGCGGGCTACGCTGGCAGCCTGGCCACCGGCGCACTGGCGGCTGGCGGCACACTCGGCATCCTGATTCCCCCGTCGATCGTGCTTGTGATCTACGCAATCCTGGCCGAGCAGAACATCGCAAAGATGTTTGCTGCTGCCCTTGTGCCGGGCATTCTGGCCATGCTGGGCTACATGCTGGTGGTGAACCTGTCGGTGCGGCTCAAACCCTCGCTCGCGGGCGATCTGGCACCAGTGCCGTGGCCCCAGCGCATGCAGGCGTTGGCAGCTGTCTGGCCGGTGCTGCTGATCTTCATCGTCGTGGTGGGCGGTATCTATGGCGGGCTGTTCACGCCGACCGAAGGCGCCGCCGTGGGTGCCGCCACGACCGGCCTGCTGGCGTGGTGGCGCGGCGGTTTGAGCCGGGCCAGCCTGCGCAGCGCGTTTGAAGCCACCGCATCTGGCACGGCAATGGTGTTTCTGATCGTGCTGGGTGCAGCCGCGTACAACACGTTTCTTGCGCTGTCGCAACTGCCGCAAGAGCTGGCTGGCTGGGTCGGCGCGCAGGATTTGTCGCCTTACTCAGTGCTCGCTGCCATCCTGGTGTTCTATATCGTGTTCGGCTGCGTGATGGACTCGCTGTCCATGATCCTGCTGACGATTCCGATCTTCTTTCCGATGATCTCCGGCCTGGACTTCGGGCTGCCGCCCGAGCACACCGCCATCTGGTTCGGGGTGCTGGTGCTGATCGTGGTGGAAGTCGGCCTCATCACGCCGCCGGTTGGCATGAATCTGTTCATCATCCAGTCGATGGCGCCCGACATCTCGATCCGCGAGGCGTACCGCGGCGTGCTGCCATTCGTCGCGAGCGACCTACTGCGTGTGCTGTTGCTGGTCGCATTTCCGTCGATCACGTTGTTCATCCTGCAGTTCTCGGTGTAGGCCAAGCGCGATGCGATTGCTTGTGAACACCGACGTGCCAGCGATCGAGCCGGCGGTGGCGTTCTATCGCGCGGCGCTCGGCCTTGAGCTGGAACGCATGATCAAGCAACGACGTGGCCGAGTCGACCGGCGCAGGCACGACGATCTATCTGCGACGCAACGAAGCGAGGTCCGCCAGTTGCGCAGGCGACTTGCAGCAGCGAAGCTGTGCGCGTCATTGGACGCCGATGCATCTCGACTTCGTGGTCGACGACGTAACCGCTGTCGCCGAGCGCGGTTCAAGCGGGCGCAAAGACAGGAAAGCGATTGCCGCTGCTGGAACGGGTCCCGCTGCATCACGTTTTCGGACCCGGCCGGACACGGCTTTTGCGTGATTGCGTTCGCCGACGACATCGGCTACCACGCCATCGAGCCGTGATGCAATGAACCCCAGCCGTACCCAAGTCCTCATTGTCGGCGGTGGGCCGTCCGGCCTGATGCTTGCGCACATCCTGCAGCGCGCGGGCATCGACAGCATCGTGCTGGAGCGGTCGCCCCGCGCGCATGTGCTGCAGCGCATCCGCGCCGGGGTACTTGAAGATGGCACGGTGCGCATGCTGCGTGAGCACGGCCTGGGAGAGCGGCTGGAGCGGGAAGGCTCGGTGCACAACGGCACCGGCATCGTCTGGTCCGGCAGCGAGCAGTTCTTTATCGATGTGAAGAAGCACACCGGGCGCACCATGGTGGCGTTCGGCCAGACGGCGATCACAGAAGAGCTGTATGCAGCGCGCGATGCGGCCGGTGGCCAGATCGTCGAGAACGCTGAAGACGTCGCGCTGCATGCGGTCGACTCGGACAAGCCGTGGGCAACCTACCGCAAGGACGGGGCTGAACACCGGATCGACGCCGACTTCATTGCTGGCTGCGACGGCTTTCATGGGATCAGCCGGCAGACGATTCCAAAGGATGTGCTGAAAACTTTCGAGAAGGTCTATCCGTTCGGCTGGCTCGGCATCATGTCGAGGACAAAGCCGGTATCGGAGATTGTTTACGCCAACCATCCACGCGGCTTTGCGATGTGTTCCCAGCGCAATCCCTTGCTGAGCCGCTACTACGTGCAATGCCCGCTGACCGACATGGTGGAAGACTGGAGCGATGACCGGTTCTGGAGCGAATTGACGACACGGATGGGGCCGGAGGTTGCGGTGCAGATCAGCACTGGGCCATCAATCGAGAAGTCCATCGCGCCGCTGCGCAGCTTCGTTGCAGAACCGATGCGTTGGGGTAATCTGTTCCTGGTCGGCGACGCGGCGCACATCGTGCCGCCGACCGGTGCCAAGGGATTGAACCTTGCGTTCTCCGACGTTTACTACCTGTCGCGCGGCCTGATCGATCACTACCGAAGCGGCAACGACAGGCACCTCGAGACCTATTCGCAGACCGCACTGAATCGGGTCTGGGGTGCGACCCGACTGTCGTGGTGGTTGACGAATTTGTTGCACCGCTTTCCGGAGCAGACCGAAATCGACCAGCGGCTGCAGGAGTCTGAATTGACGTTCCTGCGCAGCAACGACGATGCGCAGCGTGCGCTTTGCGCGCAGTATGTCGGCTTGCCGTATTGATAAGAAAACGAAAGAGAACCACCATGCCCCATCTCGACCCCGTGCCCCTAGCTGACGTGCCCGACGCCGACATCCGCGAGCGCTTCGAGCATTACAAAAACACGCGCGGCTTCACACCGAACAGCATCATGACGATGGTGCGCCGGCCCAACGTGGTGCGTGCGTTCATGGCGCTGAACCAAGCCGTGTTGTACGAAGGCACTGTGCCGACCGAGACCAAGATGCTGGTCAGCCTGGCGTCCAGCTACGCGGCCGGCTGTCGCTATTGCCAGTCGCATATGGCGAACCTGTCGAGCATCTATCAAGCGTCGGACGAGAAGATTGCGGCGCTGTGGGACTTCGAGTGCAGCGAGCTGTTCAACGATGCCGAGCGCGCTGCGATTTCATTGGCGTTGAAGGCCGGCGCGCTGCCGAACGAAGCAGCGCAGGCCGACTTCGACGCGCTGGCAAAACACTATGACGAAGGCCAGATCGTCGAGATCGTCGCGGCCATTTCGCTGTTTGGTTACCTGAACCGCTGGAACGACACATTGGCCACCCAGCTGGAGCCGCTGGCTGCGCAGGTGGCCGATCGTGCGATCGGCAGCGTCGGCTGGGAGCGCGGCAAGCACGTCGCCTGACGCTCCCCGCGCGCGAATGCAGTCAGCCAAACAGTTTCGTTGCCGTCTCTGCGATGCGCTTGCCCTGATAACGCGCGCCGCCCAGTTCATCGGCACTCGGCTGGCGCTTGCCGTCGTTGCCCGCAGTGGTCGTGGCGCCGAAAGGTGAGCCGCCGCGCACTTCGTCCACCCCCATCTGGCCTTTGAAGCCGTAGTCGAGCCCGACGATCGTCATGCCTTGATGCATCAGGTTCGTGACGATCGAAATCAGCGTGGTTTCCTGGCCACCATGTTGCGTAGATGTCGACGTGAACGCACCGCCGACCTTGCCAACCAAAGCACCGCGCATCCATAGGCCGCCGGTGGTGTCCCAGAATGCGGCCATCTGCGACGGCATGCGGCCGTAGCGGGTCGGCGCGCCGACGATGACCGCGTCGTAGTTGGCCAGCGCATCGGCGCCTTCGATGATGGGATGTACGCTGTCGGTCTTGAAGTGGGCGCCTTTGGCGACTTCAGCCGGCACTGTCTCGGCCACGCGCCGGATGTCCACCGTGCTCGCGCCGCCAGCGCGTGCGCCTTCGGCCATCGCTTCCGCCAGTTGTTCGACGTGGCCGTAGGAAGAGTAATAAAGCACCAGTACCTTGCTCATGCGAGAGATATTCCTTGGGTTGGACTTTGTGTTGCTGACGAATTGTCAGGATGCGCATTGTGGTGGCTGCCAGCCGGACGCCGCACCGCGCGCAGCAATGGCCCCGCAACAGCCACGCCCAGTGCTACGGTTGGTAATCGGGGCGGCTGCTTTCCATGCTCCAGAACCGCTCCATCGCGAAGTACGCATAGGAAGCCGACCGGCCGATCAACAACAGCCCGTTCAATGCTTCCACACCAGCGATCGGCCGCAGTGGCCCGGTGGGCGTCAGGTCGCCAAACCCGAGCGAGGTGTAGGTCTCGGCTGAAAAATAGATGCAGTTGACGAACGATAACGGTCTGCCAGCCAGACTGCCGACGTCCACATACTTGATCCGTGCGAATACCGCAACGCCGTAGACCACGATCTCCAGCCTACGCGCAAAGAACGCCGCGAACATCAGGGCCAGCAGCTTGGTGCGGCTCGGGATGTGTAGGCGCGGCAACCACCGGTCCAAGATGCGCAGCACCTCGTAGTAAATGACGGTGGACAGCTCAATGAGAAAGACGCAGACCAGCACGACGATCAGCATGGCCGGTGTTGTCGGCGCTGCCAGAGTTGCCAGAGTTGCCAGTAGCCCGGCCTATGATGCTTGCGGACTTACCCGTTCACTCATCAATCGGACAAGGAGACTCCACTCATGATTCACGTCGTTGCCGTCATCACCGCCAAGCCGGGCCAGCGCGCCCATATTCTCGAAGCGTTCAAGACCAATCGCGCGGAAGTGCTTAAGGAAGACGGCTGCATCGAATACAACGCGACCATCGACGCAGCCGGCATGCCCACGTCGCCGGGCAGCTTTGGCGACGACACGTTCGTCGTGATCGAGAAGTGGGAAAGCTTGCCCGCGCTACAGGCGCATGCAGCAGCGCCGCACATGAAAGCTTACGGCGCCAAAGTCAAGGAGTGGACCGACAAGCGGATGATTCATGTGCTGGAGCCGATTGCCTGAATATAAAGAAAAACGCGCCCCAGAAGGCGCGTTCATTTTGCGAGGCCAAGCGCCCTTGCGTTCTTACTTGCTCGCCACCACCCGCGCCATCTCCAGCGTCTTGTTCGAGTAGCCCCACTCGTTGTCATACCAGCTCACGACCTTGATGAAGGTTTTGTCCAGCGCAATGCCCGCGTCCGCATCGAACACGCTGGTGCAGACTTCGCCGCGGAAGTCGGTCGCAACGACCTTGTCTTCGGTGTAGCCGAGGATGCCTTTCAACGCACCTTGCGACTGCGTCTTCATCTCCGCGCAGATTTCCTCGTAGCTGGCTTCCTTGAGCAGCTCAACGGTCAGGTCGACCACCGACACGTCCGAGGTCGGCACCCGGAATGACATTCCGGTCAGCTTCTTGTTGAGTTCGGGGATCACGACACCGACGGCTTTGGCCGCACCGGTCGACGACGGGATGATGTTCTCCAGAATGCCGCGGCCGCCGCGCCAATCCTTGTTCGATGGGCCGTCCACGGTTTTCTGCGTGGCGGTGGTGGCATGGATGGTCGTCATCAGGCCGCGCTTGATGCCCCACTTGTCATGCAGCACTTTCGCGACCGGTGCCAGGCAGTTGGTCGTGCAGGACGCGTTCGAGATGATCGCTTCGCCCTTGTAGGTCTTGTCATTCACCCCGAACACGAACATCGGTGTGTCGTCTTTCGACGGGGCGGACAAGATGACTTTCTTGGCGCCAGCCTTCAGGTGTTTCTCGGCCGTTTCCTTGGTCAGGAACAAGCCGGTCGATTCGATCACCACGTCGGCGCCGACTTCGTCCCATTTGAGTTCGGCCGGGTCCTTCACCGCGGTCAGCCGAATCTTGCGGCCACCGACCACCAGCGTGTTGCCTTCGACCGAGACCTCGCCCTTGAAGCGACCGTGCACCGAGTCGTACTTGAGCATGTAGGCCAGGTAGTCGGGCTCGAGCAGGTCGTTGATCGCAACGATCTCGATGTCCTTGAAGTTCTGCACCGCTGCGCGAAACACCATGCGCCCGATGCGCCCGAAGCCGTTGATACCAATCTTGATCGCCATGATGGAATTGCCTTTTCTTTCAGATGAAAAACGAAACCAACTTATTTACGCGAAGGGGCCGCGCTTTGCCGCACCAGCACCGCGCGCACCGTGTCCGCCACATTCTCCGGTGTGAAGCCAAAGTGCTTGAACAGCACCGGCGCTGGCGCCGATTCGCCGAATGTGTCGATGCCGACCACCGCTGCACAGCCGTACTTCCACCAGCCATCGGTGGACCCCATCTCGACCGCGATGCGCGGAAGGCCAACAGGCAGCACCCGCAGCTTGTAGGCGTTGGATTGGCGGTCAAATGTAGTCGTGCTCGGCATTGAAACCACGCGCACGGCCACGCCGTGCTGCTCGGCCAGCAGTTTCTGCGTGGCCAGCGCAAGCTGCACTTCGGAGCCGGTCGCGATCAATACGGCCTGCGCGCGCGGTGATTTGCTGCGCTTGGTTGCAACAGGCTCGGCCAGCACGTAGCCGCCATGCGCGATCTCGTCGAGGCCGGTCTTCGGCGAGTAAGCCAGCAGATGTCGACTGAGCAGCAGCGCGGTTGGCCGCGTGTCGTTTTGCAGCGCGACGGTCCAGGCCACCATCGTCTCTGCAGTGTCGCCTGGCCGCCAGACGTCCAGGTTGGGAATCAGCCGCAGCGAAGCCGCGTGCTCGACCGACTGATGCGTCGGGCCGTCCTCGCCCAGGCCGATGCTGTCGTGCGTGAACACATGGATAACGCGCTTTTTCATGAGCGCGGCCATGCGGATCGCGTTGCGCGAGTAGTCGCTGAATGTCAGGAACGTGCCGCCATACGGGATGTAGCCGCCGTGCAGCGCGATGCCGTTCATGATGGCCGCCATGCCGAACTCGCGCACGCCGTAGTTGATGTGGCGGCCGTTCAATCCTTCGGCGCTTTTGATTGGTACACCCTTGGCATCGAAGCGCAGGTTCGGCGTGACCTTGGTGTTGGTCAGGTTTGATCCCGTCAGGTCAGCCGAGCCACCGAGCAGCTCGGGCAGGTATTCGGTGAACACTTCAAGCGCGAGCTGCGACGCCTTGCGTGAAGCAACGCCTTCGGCCTTGCCATGCGCGAGCTGCAATGCCTCCTTGGCCTTGGCGATGAAGTCGTCATCCAACTCGCCGTTCATGCGGCGTGTGAACTCAGCCGCAAGCTCCGGCAATGCCTTTGAATAAGCGGCAAAGTGCTCGTCCCACTGACTCTCTGCCTGCTTGCCAGCGTCTTTCGCATCCCAGTCCGAATAGACCTCGGAAGGCAGCACGAATGGCTCGTGCGACCAGCCAAGCGCAGTGCGGGTCAATGCGATTTCTTCTGCACCCAGCGGCTCGCCGTGCGCCTTCGCGGTGCCGCCGCGGTTCGGCGACCCTTTGCCGATCGACGTTTTGCAGCAGATCAGCGTCGGGCCGCTCTTCGACTTGCGCGCTTTGGCAATGGCTGCGTCGACTGCGTCCGTGTCGTGTCCATCCACAGCGGCAATCACGTTCCAGCCATAGGCTTCGAAGCGCTTCGGCGTGTCGTCGATGAACCAGGGCGCGACCGCACCGTCGATCGAGATGCCGTTATCGTCGTACAGCGCAATCAGCTTGTCCAACTTCCATGCACCGGCGAGCGATGCAACCTCATGGCTGATGCCTTCCATCAGGCAGCCGTCGCCGAAGAACACATAGGTGTGGTGGTCAACGACGTTGTGACCGTCGCGATTGAACTCAGCCGCCAGCAGCTTTTCGGACAGTGCCAGTCCCACCGCATTCGCCAAGCCTTGCCCCAGTGGGCCGGTGGTGGTCTCGACCCCTGGCGTAATGCCGTATTCCGGGTGGCCCGCGGTCTTGCTGTGCAGTTGCCGAAAGTTCTTCAGCTCTTCCACAGGCAGGTCGTAGCCGGTCAGGTGCAACAGCGCATACAGCAGCATCGAGCCGTGCCCATTCGACAGCACGAAGCGGTCGCGGTCGAACCAGTGCGGGTTCGTCGGGCTGTGCTTCAAGTGCCGGCCCCACAGTGCCACCGCCATGTCGGCCATGCCCATTGGTGCGCCGGGGTGGCCCGAGTTGGCCTTTTGCACGGCGTCCATCGCAAGTGCGCGGATCGCGCTGGCCATCATTTGGGAATTGGGCATCAGTGGAGAAAAACGTGAGTTTGGAAAGGGTGCAAGACGCAGCAATGTTCAAGCGCTGAGGCTGGTGCCTGCCGGCATGCCAACCCCGGATTTTAACGAGCAGCAATCGCTAAGCAGACGGCACCCCGTGCCTGCGGCGCCTTGCCCGCGATGGTGGGTGCTGTGTCTTTCCGACGATCTCACGTCGCATTTGCGCCTGAGTCCGCTCAAGCTGCACGCTAAAGTCGCGCCCCATGCAAGGGCTGCACCTCACCGCCGACCTGCGTGGCTGCCGCTGCGAACGGCGCTGGCTGCTGGACGCTGAAGCCCTGCTTGCGTTTTGTCTTCGTGCGGCGGTGGATGTGGGTCTGACGGCCGTTGCCCAACTCACCCATGCGTTCAACGCGACTGCGCACGGCCCGGGCGGCGTCACGGCGACCGTGCTGCTGGCCGAATCGCATTTGTGCATTCACACCTGGCCCGAACACGACGCAGTCACGCTCGATGTGTTCGTCTGCAACGTGGCGCGGGATCACTCCGTTGCTGCCGAGCAGTTGTTGTGCGTGCTGATTGAAAAGTTCGAGCCCGCACAGTGCGATCGCCAGCGTCTGTCCCGTGGCAGCATAACGACATGAGCACCGCCGCATCCCGCATTGCGCAAAGCGCTGCTCTGCCGAACATCGCGATGGTGCTGGCGGCCGGGCGCGGCAACCGCATGCGACCACTGACCGATACCTGTCCGAAACCGCTCTTGCCGCTCAAGGGCAAGCCGATGATGCAGTGGACGCTGGAGCGTCTGGCCCGTGGCGGCTTCACACGCGTCGTCGTCAACACCGCCTGGCTCGGCGAGCAGATCAGCGATCATTTTCAGGACCGGCCAACGATCGACGGCAAGCCAGTGCGCATCCAGTATTCGCACGAAGGCCGTGATTTCGGCGATGCGCTCGAGACCGCCGGCGGCATCAGCCGCGCGCTGCCGTTGCTCGGCGATGTGTTCTGGGTGGCAGCCGGTGACGTGTACGTGCCAACGTTCGACTTTGCCCAGGCAGCTGTAGACCAATTTATTGCCCGTGGCCGGCTCGCGCATCTGTGGCTGGTGCCCAATCCGCTGCATAACGCAAAAGGCGACTTCGGTATCGACGATGCGGGCGTCGCGTCGAATGCGCCCGGGCCGGATGGCCTTCTCCACACCTTTTCGACGATCGCGCTGTATCGTTCCGAGTTCTTTACGGAAGACGTCGGCGCGCCACCATTCGGCAACCTGCACGGCGTGAGCGCTGCCCTGGCGCCGCTGCTGCGCAAACGCATCGCGCGCGGCGAAGTCGGCGCTGAGCTCTACACCGGTGCCTGGGCCGACGTCGGCACGCCAGACCGTCTGCAGCAATTGAACTCAAGCCTGGACGATCCCCTATGAATACTTCCACCGCCACCAGCAGCCTCACCAACCGGCTTGGTGTCCACACGGACCGTCGTGCGCGACTCGCCAAGCAGCTTGGGCCTGAGGGCATCGCCATCATCCCGACCGCGCTGGAGCGCCCGCGCAACCGAGACAGCGACTTTCTGTTTCGGCACGACAGTTACTTCTACTATCTGACCGGCTTCACCGAGCCGAACGCGTGGCTCGTGCTGACTGGGGACGGTAAGTCCACCTTGTTCTGCGCACCAAAAGACCAGGAACGCGAAATCTGGGACGGCTACCGGCTGGGCCCGCAGGCAGCGCCCGAAGCGCTGGGCGTGGATGCGGCGCACCCGGTCGCTGAACTCGACCAGCGGCTGACCAAGCTACTTGAGAACCGCGACACCGTTTGGTACCCGTTCGCGACGCATCCGGGGCTGGAAACACGCATCGACGGCTGGCTGTCCGCCGTGCGGGCGCGGGTGCGCTACGGCGCGCTGTGCCCCGAATCGCAGCGCGATCTGTGCGCGTTGCTTGACGAAATGCGCCTTGTCAAAGACGAGCACGAACTGGCCACCATGCGCCGTGCCGGCGTGATCAGCGCCGAAGCGCATGTCCGCGCGATGCGGCTGTCGGCCAAGATGCTGCACCAAGGCGCCGACCTGCGCGAATACCACTTGGACGCCGAGCTGTTGCACGCCTTCCGCACGCACGGCTCGCAATATCCCGCTTATGCATCGATCGTCGCCGCTGGCGCGAATGCTTGCGTGCTGCACTACCGCGCTGATGAAGGCAAGGTGCGCAAAGGCGAACTCGTGCTGATCGATGCGGGCTGCGAACTGGACAGTTATGCAAGCGACATCACACGCACCTTCCCAGCCGATGGCAAATTCACCGGCCCGCAACGCGCGCTCTACGACATCGTCGCTGCGTCGCAAACGGCAGCTGTGCAATCGATCCGACCCGGCGCGCGCTTCAACGACCCGCACGACGCGGCCGTCAAAGTTCTTGCACAAGGCATGCTCGACGTCGGCCTGCTCGACAAGAACAAGGTCGGCAGCGTCGACGACGTAATCGAGCAACGCGCCTACTTCCCGTTCTACATGCACCGCACCGGTCACTGGCTCGGCATGGACGTGCACGACTGCGGAAGCTATGTCGAGCCGTCGCAGGCCGGCGAGGTCAGCGAACGCAAAGACCCACTGTCCGGCGAAACGATCAAGAACCGCCCGAGCCGCATCTTGCAGCCCGGCATGGTGCTGACCGTGGAGCCTGGCATCTACGTGCGGCCGGGCGAGGGCGTGCCGGAGCAGTTCCATCACATCGGCATCCGGATCGAGGACGACGCGGTGGTGTCGAACGATCCGAAGTTCAATGGGTGCGAACTGATCTCGCGCGGGGTGCCAGTGGATGCGGATGCGATCGAGGCGTTGATGCGGGAATAGGGCAGCTCAGGCGGCCGTCGTCGCGCCGGCCGGCTCAGCTGCTTTCGCTTGCCTCTGCAAAGTGGCTGCGCACCATGTCGGCAAAGGCGCGCGCTGCTTGCGACAGCGCAGCCTGGCCGGCAAAAGCCATCACCACTTCCACCGGCGCAGCCGGCAGTAGCGGCAGTACCACCAGCCGCGGCCTGAAAACGCTAGCGACGTACGGGTTTACGATGCCTACCCCTGTGCCCTCGCGTGCCATCAGGCAGATGGTGCCGGAGTAGCTGGTCTCGACGACCGCCGCTGGTTCTACCTCGTGTTGCTGCAGTGCTCGTCGCAGCTGCTGCCACGTGCTGTCGTTTTCGCTCAAGGTGAGCAGCACCTGGCCGTGCAGGTCGCGCACGTGCAGTCTGTCGCGGGTGGCCAGCACATGCTGCGGATGTAGTACCGCCACCATGTCGGCCCGCGCCAGCACCACGGCGTCGAGCCCGATGCGGTGCACGGGCTGAGTCGTCAGCACCAGTTCGAAGCTGCTGCGCGCCAGACCCGCTTGCAACGCGCCCATGCCAGCAGTCTCCAGCTTCAGATGCACTTTGGGATGACACGCGACAAATGCGTGCACCACCTGCGGCAGCACGCTGAGCGCCAGCGCCGGCGTGCAGCCAACGCGCAGCGAGCCGGCCCCGGAGCGCCGAATCGCTGCGATCTGCAGCGCGACCGCGTCCAGCCCCTCGAAATGCCGCTCGACCACCGTCAGCAGCGCCTGCGCTTCCGGCGTCGGTCGCAATCGGCCATGGTGATGGTCGAACAGCGTCAGACGCGTCTCGCGCGTGAGCTGCGCGAGCAGCCGGCTGACCGACGGCTGCGTGGTGTGCAGCACGTCGGCTGCGGCCGTGACAGTGCCGGTCTGCATGACGGCGCGAAACGCTTCGATCTGTCTGGGGTTGAGTCCGCGTGCCATGGCGATTTCTGGTTGGGCGCTCCATACCATTTTTGTATGGTGTGCAGCCAAAAGAGCATTTTCCATGAGGCCTTCAGGCGCCTACATTTCGCATCTTTGCTTGAAGGAAACCGCATGCCCGCTCGCCCGAACGCCCGCCGCTTCGCCCTTGCCACCCTGGCTGCCCTGACCGGACTTGCGTTGGCGTCGCATGCGTTGGCACAAGCCGCCCCCTACCCCAGCAAGCCGATCAAGATCATCGTGCCATTCACCGCTGGTGGCAGCTCGGACGTGCAGGGCCGCATGCTCGCCGATGCGCTCGGCAAGCTGTACGGCCAGTCGGTCATCGTCGATAACCGGCCTGGCGCCGGTGGCCACATCGGCGGCAAGGCGGTGGCCGACGCCGCACCGGACGGCTACACGTTGCTGCTGGGGTCGATCGGCCTGCACGCGACCTACGGCGTCTACCACAAGCTGCCGTATGACCCGAGCAAGGACTTGAAGATCGTCACCGTGCTGGCTGAGATGCCGCACGTGGTGGTGGCAACGCCCGCGCTGCCGGTGAACAACTTGAAGGAGCTGACTGCGCTGGTGGCCAAGGATCCGGGCGCCCTCAACTTCGGGTCGGCCGGCGTGGGCTCGTCGGTGCACATGATGGGCGAGCTCTACAAGATGCAATCCCAGGGGTCGATCACGCACGTGCCGTACAAGGGCAGCTCGGCCGCCTTGAACGACTTGATGGGCGGTCAGATCCAGCTCATGTTCGAGAACCCGCCGACCGTGATCCAGCAGGTCAAGGCCGGCAAGCTGAAGGCGCTGGCGGTCACGGGCAAGGAACGCTTGGCGGCGCTGCCCGACGTGCAGACCGCGATCGAGTCCGGCTACCCCGGCTTCGAGGCCACCTCCTGGACCACCATCGCCGTCGGCGCCAAGGTGCCCGACGCGATCGCCGACAAGCTCAACGCTGACATCCGCACGGTGGTGAATTCGCCGGAATTTCGCAAGGGCTTGAGCGAGCAGGGCATGACCCCCGTGGCCAGCACGCGCGACGCCGCGGGCCAGTTCATCGCGAGCGAAAAGCAGCGTTGGGACAAAGTGATCGCCGAAGGCAAGCTCAATGCCGAGTGATGCCTTCACCGAAGCTTTGACCAAGCCCTACACTGCCGGGTCGCGGCCCGTGCACAAGCTCGGGCGCGAGGCCGGCAAGCACCATTTCTTCGGCTACTACAACAAAAGCGCCTGGGACCCGACCGACCGCTACGTACTGGCGCAGCGCACGCCTTATCAGGATGCGCTCTTGACGCCCGACGCCGAAGCCGAGATCGGCTTTTTCGACCGGCACGACGGCGACCGGTTTCACGTTCTCAACCGCACGTGCGCCTGGAACTGGCAGATGGGCAGCCAGCTGCAGTGGCTGGGCGGTGCGGGCGGCCGCCGGTTCATTCACAACATCCGCACGCCCGGCGCCGGCAGCCCTTACCCCGGCTTCGGCGCCGCCATCGTCGATGCCGACACCGGCGCCATCCGCACCCTCCCGGCACCGGTCTATGTGGTGGCGCCGAGCAGCGTGTGGGCGCTGTGCGTTGACTACCGGCGCCTGTACGTCACGCACGAGACCATCGGCTACAGCGAGCCGGGCAGCCCGTTCGAGCTGCCGCTGGCGCCCGCCGACGACGGCATCTGGCGCATGGAACTGGGCAGTGGCGCACTGCGCTTGCTGGTGAGCTACGCCGATTTGAAAGCCTTCCATCACCGGCCGTCGATGGAGCAGGCGATTCATTGGGTCAGCCACATCGAGACCAACCCGGCTTCCTCGCGCGTGCTGTTTTTGCACCGCTGGACCGAGCGGGTGAAGGACGAAACCTGTTTTCTGCACCGCCTCATCACGATGAACCCGGGCGGCGAGGACATGCGTCTGCTCGAATGCTCGGACCATCCGCTGCCGCAGCTCGCCGACGACTTCGACCCAACCGCGGGCGGCACCTTCGACTATGAAAAGTCCGAATGGCAGATCTCGCATCCGCTTTGGAGAAACGACGCGCAGATCATCGTCTGGGGCCCGCACGCGGGCCGCATCCACTACCACCTGTACGACGACGTGCCAGGCGGCAAGGTCGAGGTCGTCGGCGCCGGCGTGCTGACCGAAAACGGCCACATGACGTTTTCGCCCACCGACCAGCGCTGGCTGCTGTCGGACACCTATCCGGACGCGACCACGCACGAGCGCATCCTGTTTCTCTACGATATGGAAAAGGGCGAGCGCATCGACCTCGGCAGCTTTCATGCCGACCCGAAGCTGTCGAAAGAAAACCGCTGCGACCTGCACCCGCGCTGGAGCCGCAACGGGCGCCAAGTCTGCATCGACTCGGTGCACGAGGAAGGCGAGCGTCGGATGTACGTGATCGATGTGGGCGACATCGTCGGTTGACCGCTTCTCGCAAAAGCGCGCATGAGCCGAGCGATGGACGAGCGTCGCCCGCGCTTGGCGCCACACAATGGGGCTTGCGACCACCCGCCTGTTTTCGCTTGAGTGGCCGCGACCCATCCGTGTTGCAGGAAGCGAACCCATGCCCACCTCAGTCCACTCATCGCGCCGCACCTTCATGACCGCCAGCGTGATCCGACTTGCGGGCGATCTGGCCACATTCCCTTTGGCAGCGTTGGCCGACGAGCCGGGCAGGGACTGGGCCACGCAGTCGCCGGGCGACGTGGGCGTCGACCCGCTGGCCTTGCAATCGCTGCTGGACAACGCGCAAAACTTGCGTGCACTCAGGAGCGTGCTGGTCGTGCGCGACGGCGCACTGATCGCAGAACGCTATTACGGCAAGGCGGCTATAGCCGATCTGCAGCCGATCAACTCCGCCACCAAAAGCGTGGCTTCGATGCTCGTCGGCATCGCGCTGCAGCAAGGCAAGATGGGCAGTCTGTCCGACACGATTGACCAGCTGCTGCCATCGGCCGCGGGCATGGCGCCCGGTACACCCGTGCATACGATCACGCTCGAGCAGATCCTGACCGGCACGTCGCGATTGCGCTACGACTTCCGGACGCAGCTGCGCGACCTCGACGCGGCCGACGATCCGGTCGCCTACGCGCTGGCTCTGCCCGTCGCGGGCACGGGCCCATCGCCGCGCTGGCACTACAACGACGCCGCAGTGTCGTTGCTGTCGCCGATCCTGAGACATGCGCAGGGACTGCCTGTCGAGCAGCTCGTCCAACGCGACTTGTTCAGCCCGCTCGGCATCGACCGTCTCGCCGTCGAGCGCGACAAGACCGGCAACGTCATGAGCTACCGCGGTCTGCGCCTGCGCGCACGCGACTTCGCCAAGATCGCTTGGACGATGGCCAACGGTGGGCGCTGGGGCACGGCCCAGATCGTGCCGGCCGCCTGGGTCGAGGCGAGCACGCGCTTTCACGTCGCCACCAGCTGGAGCGCAGGCCCGATCGCGCCGGCCGGCTATGGCTACCTGTGGTTCACTGGCCGGCTCGGCGGCCAGCCGGTGGCCTGGGCTTGGGGTTACGGCGCGCAGCTCGCGCTGATCGCGCCTGCGCTGCGGCTTGCGGTCGTGACCACGGCGAGCAATCCGGGGCCGACCGAGCTGGCGACGCAAACCGACGCCGTGATGGGTGTGGTCGCAAGCATCCTGGCACTCGCGAAATAGCGGCGCTTGGGCCGAGGCTTCACGACCCCGGCGGCTCACGCCCGTTTGGCTGCTTCTTCTCTGCCTTGGGCGCCAACAAGGGTGTCGCCGGCCGGCCGATCAGCATGCTGCGCACCCAGCGCGGCAGCGGGTCCAGCAACGGTTCGGGCTGGCCGGCGGTCACGACGGCGGCGAGCTGGTGGCCGCCGTATTCGATGTCGACCGCGTCGTACAAAAACGCGACGTCCGCATAACTGACCGCCGCCTGCAACAGCGCCAAGCTGCGCGGATAGCGCGCGAGGATGCGCTCGGGCGGCACCGGATGGCCGCCTTCGCCAATGCGGGTGGCGACCCGCTGCACGAGCCGGGCCGGGTCGTCGAGTGCGACCACGTACAGCGCGACGACGAAGCCGCGGTGCTGTGCTTCGCTGACGAGTTCGAGTTTGGATTCGTGTGAGAACACAGTCTCGCTCGCGAACGACTGTCCGGCGGCCAGCAGTTTGCTGCGCCGCGTATCGGCCCACTTGCGCGCGGCCTCGGAGCGTTCGAGCGGGTTGGCGATGTGCTGCAGACACGCGCGCTCGTGCAGATCGGCGTTCACGAATTCGAGACTCGGATCGATCAGCCCGCCGGCAGCGAGCGCGCGATACAGCGTGGTCTTGCCGGCGCCGTTCGGGCCGGCGAACAGGTGAAAAACAGATGCGGCGGGAAGGGCGGGCGAAGCAGGCACAGGGGTTGGCGCCGGGTCGAGCCACCGGCGTTTGTTTTCAGAGCAAGTCGGGAAGCAACGATCGATCGGCGAGTCGATCGATCGATTGAACGATTCAGGTGCCGCCAGCGCGGTTTTTGGCGATCACCCGTTGCAACTGCACCGCCAGCGAGCCGTCCTTCGCGCTGGCCGTGCGAATGCGCTCGCTCAGATCGGTCACGGTGCGCTCGTGGGCATTGTCCTGCGTGCCGCTTTCATAAGCTGCAATCGCGCTGCGTGCTTCCTGCACCGTCAGACCCGCATGCTCGACCACACGGCCCAGCGTGGCCCAATATTCGATCTGGCTTGCGACCGAGCGGCGCAACGGCTGGGCCGCAAGCCGCGCCTCATCCACGAGTGCACCGGGAAGCTTGACGGAAGCGAATGCGGTCGGCATGGTTGGGTTTACCTGTCGGAAAGCCTAATTGACTGAAAGCAAAGGGTAGCAAAATGGCGCAGTCTGACGCCATAAACACACGGATTTGACCTTCGATGAAGCTTGGGTATTGCAGCTGGCGTGGCAATGGACAGCTTGATTCCGCAGCCGCCGCAACAATTCAGGAATGGCTTCTTCCCACTCCACCGGTCACCACGCGCATGACGACAACCCATCAGGCAGCCGTAACGCGCCGCTGCCGCACACACCCGCGACGCCAACCCACCGCTACAACCTTGCGCGCTTCGATCTGGTCTCGGTGCGGCTGGCCGTCGCCTGCGCGCAACTCGGTTCGCTGAGCGCGGCCGCGCGCAACGCCCATCTGGCGCTGGCCGCGGCGAGCCGGCGCATCCGCGAACTCGAGGAAGCGGTCGGCGAGCCGCTGTTCGAACGCCATGCGCGCGGGCTCATCACGACGGCGGCTGGGCGTGTGTTCGCGCGCCATGGCGCCGCGCTGTTGCAGACGATGGACCGGCTCGGCGACGAACTCGCCGAGCTGCGGCTTGGGCTGTCGCGCCACATCCGGCTGGCTGCGAGCAGCGCCGCGCTGAATCCCTATCTGCCACCGCTGCTCGCGCGCTATCAGCAACTGCAGCCGGGCATCCAGGTGGCGGTCGACGAACACGTCTCGGAAGGCGTGGTCGCCGCGCTGCGCGAAGGCCGTGCCGATCTCGGGCTGCTGGCCGAAGGGCCGGACAGCAGCGGGCTCGATCTGCTGCCGTTTCGCAACGACGAACTGGTGCTGGTGGTGCCGCGCGGCCATCCGCTCGGTGACGTGGCAAGCGGGCCGATCGCGTTCGCCAATCTGCTCGCGCAGGACTGGATCAGCCTCGAAGGCGGCGCTTCGCTGCTTCTGCAGCAACAGCAGGCCGCGTTCGCTGCGGGCCGGCCGCTGAAGATCCGGATGCAGCTCGGCAGCTTCGATGCGGTCTGCCACATGGTCGCGGCCGGCCTCGGCGTGGCGCTGCTGCCGCGCGCAGCGGTGCAGCCGACGTTGCGCGCGTTGAAGCTTGCCACGCGGCCACTCGCCGACGGCTGGGCGCTGCGCGACCAGCAGGCCGACCCGGCGATCGTCGCGCTGCGCAACCACCTGGCCGACCCTTCGCAAAACGCGGAAGGTCTCGCGCGAAAACGGTGATGGACAGGCTGCCGCACGGCACGCGACACTGCCGTCCATGCAAGCACCAGTCGCCTCGCCCCAACCTTCGTCGTCCACCGATGCGGCGCCCACGCCTGGCCCGATTGCCGGCCTCAAGGTGCTCGAACTCGGGCAGTTGATCGCCGGCCCGTTCGCGGCCAAGACGCTGGCCGATTTCGGCGCCGATGTGATCAAGATCGAGCCGCCTGGTGCGGGCGATCCGCTGCGCAAGTGGCGATTGCTAAAGGACGGCACGTCGGTCTGGTGGCAGGTGCAGTCGCGCAACAAGCGCTCAATCGCGCTCGACTTGAAGGCGCCGGAAGCGCAGGAGATCGTGAAGCGCCTCGCGGCCGAGTCCGATGTGCTGATCGAGAACTTTCGGCCCGGTGCGATGGAAGGTTGGGGCCTCGGGCCGGACGAATTGCTCGAACTGAACCCACGCTTGATCGTGCTGCGCATCAGCGGCTACGGCCAGACCGGGCCGTATCGGGATCGCCCTGGCTTCGGCGTGGTGGCCGAAGCGATGAGCGGCCTGCGGCACCTCACGGCTGAGCCGGGCCGGGTGCCGGTGCGCGTCGGCGTCAGCATTGGCGATACGCTGGCCGCGCTGCACGGCGTGATCGGCATCCTGCTTGCACTGCAGGAGCGGCAGCGGTCCGGCAAAGGCCAGGTGATAGACGTCGCGCTGTATGAGGCGGTGTTCAACTGCATGGAAAGCCTGTTGCCCGAATACAGTGCGTTCGGCGCCGTGCGCGAGGCGGCCGGCAGCGCGTTGCCAGGCATTGCGCCGAGCAATGCGTATCGGTGCGCGGACGGCGGCTATGCGTTGATCGCGGGCAACGGCGACAGCATCTTTCGGCGGCTGATGGGCGTGATCGATCGCGCCGACTTGGCGAGCGATCCAACGCTGGCTGGCAACGCAGGACGGGTCGCGCGCGTGGCCGAGCTCGATGGGGCGATCGGCGCGTGGACGATCCGGCATTCGGTCGCCGACGTGTTGGCGGCGCTCGACAAGGCGTCGGTGCCGGCCGGCCGCATCTACACCGTGGCCGACATCGCAGCCGATCCACACTACCGGGCGCGTGGCATGCTCGACAAGGTGCAGTTGGACGACGGCAGCGAGCTGGCGATACCCGGCATCGTGCCCAAACTGTCGCGCACGCCGGGCACGCATCGGCGCAACGCGCCGCTTGCCGTTGGCCAGGACAGCGACGCGGTGCTGGCCGAGATCGGCCTGACAGGCGAGCAGATCAAGGCGCTGCGCGAGCGCGGCCTGGTGCAATGAAAAACTCATGAGGACGATTCGATGAAGCCACGCATTTATTTCAACGAAGTCGCCACGCGCGATGGCTTTCAGATCGAGCCCGCGTTCATTCCGACGGACACCAAGATCGCGCTGGTCGATGCTTTGAGCGAATGCGGTTACGCAAAGATCGAAGTCACCTCGTTCACGTCGCCCAAAGCGATCCCGATGTTGCGCGACGCGGAAGAAGTGATGGGCCGCATCCGCCGCGCGCCCGGCGTCGAATACACCGTGCTGGTGCCGAACCTGCGCGGCGCCGAGCGGGCGATGGAGAGTCGGGCCGATGAACTGAACCTCGTGATGTCGGTGTCCGAGACACACAACTTGGCGAACCTGCGCATGACTCGCGAGAAAAGCTTCGCGGCGCTGTCGGACGTGATCCGGCGCGTGAACGGCAGCACGCCAATCAACGTGTCGCTTTCGTGCAGCTTCGGCTGTCCAATGGAAGGCGACGTGCCGCAGGACATGATGCTCGGGTGGGCGCAGCGCTTTGCCGATCTGGGCGTGCGCGGCATCAGCTTTTGCGACACCACCGGCATGGCGCAACCGACTCAAGTCTCACGCATTGCGGACGCGGTGAATGGGCGCTTCGGCAGCCTGCAGCGCACCTTTCATTTCCACAACACGCGCGGCATGGGGCTGGCCAATGTGCTCGCTTCGGTGCAGCACGGCATCGACCGCTTCGACGGTTCGCTCGGCGGTCTGGGCGGCTGCCCGTATGCGCCGGGTGCGTCCGGTAACATCTCGAGCGAAGACGCGATCCACATGCTCGACGAGATGGGCTACGACACCGGCATCGATCTCCACAAGCTGTTGACGGTGGCGCGCCAGATGCCACAGATCGTCGGCCACGACGTGCCGGGGCAGGTCGCGAAGGCGGGACGGTCCAGCGAGCTGCATCCGGCGCCGGCGCCGGCGGCCGTTGCCGAGCTGCGCGCGCAGGTGGCTTGAGGCATCGGGGATCGTCAGGATCGATCACCTCGACCATCTGGTGCTGACCACGCACGACGAAGCCGCCTGCGTGGATTTCTACTGCCGCGTGCTCGGCATGAGACTGGAGCGCTTCGTCGGCGGCGCCCCGCCGATCGAGCGCAAGGCTTTCCGCTTCGGCCATCAAAAGATCAACCTGCACGTGAAGGGCGCGGAGTTCGAGCCCAAAGCGCATCTGCCGGTGCCCGGCGCGCTCGACCTGTGTTTTTTGCTGAGCGTTCCGCTGCAACAGGCGATTGACCGGCTCCAATCGGAAGGCTGGCCGATCGTCGAAGGACCGGTGCTGCGCACCGGCACCACGCAGCGCATTCGATCGGTCTACCTGCGCGACCCGGACCTGAATCTGATCGAGCTGTCGGAGCCGGCTTGACCGGCTGGGCACTCGATCGCTGCGCATCGCACCGTTGTCGTTCTTTCATTCACTTATTTATCCAACCACCCAAGGAAACCTTGTTCGATGACCCGCAACTTCGTCATGCGCGCAGCGCTCGTTCCGGCCCTTGCCCTGGTGGCGAGTGCGGCTGCATCCACCGCTGCAACGGCGGCTGAATTCCCGACCAAGCCCATCACCTTTGTGGTGCCGAACCCGCCCGGCGGCGTGGTCGACTCGTCCGCACGGCTGGTCAGCGATACCGTTTCCAAGATCCTCGGCCAGCCGGTCGTGATCGACAACAAGGGTGGCGCGAGCGGCAACATCGCCTACGGTCAGGTCGCACGTGCGCCCAAGGACGGCTACCAACTGCTGATCTCGTACTCGGCCTATCACGTCGGCAACCCGAGTCTGTTTGCCTCGATGCCGTGGAAACAGGCGGACTTCGTGCCGGTCGCGCTGATCGGGGCCGCCACCAACGTGATCACGGTCAACCCGAAGCTGCAAGCCAACAATCTAAAGGATTTTCTGGCCTATCTGAAAGCCAATCCGGGTAAGGTCAACTACGCGTCGCAGGGCAAGGGGTCGCTGTCGCACGTCGGCACGGCCCTGTTCGAGCAGACCACCGGCACCGAGATGACGCACGTGCCGTACAAGGGCTCGGGCCAGGCGATCCAGGACGTGCTCTCCGGTCAGGTCGAGGTGTTCATGACGACGCCGCCATCCGTGATTGGCCACATCCAGAGCGGCAAGCTGAAGCCATTGGCAGTGACCAGCAAGGCGCGTCATCCGATGCTGCCCGATGTGCCGACCACCGCCGAAGCAGGCCTGCCCGGTTTCGAACTCGAAGCCTGGGTCGGCCTGTTCGCGCCGGCCGGCACGCCGAAGGACGTGATCGACAAAATCTCGGCGGCGGTCCAGCAGGCGCTGGAAACCCCGGAGGTAAGAAAGCGGGCCGAGACCCTCGGCATCGAGCCGCGCTATCTGGGCCCGGATGCGCTCGCAAAACTGGTCGAGAAAGACACCGATTATTGGAGCAAGATCATCAAGGCGCGCGGGATCACCGAAGATTAGATTCGGCTCGCCCGCCAGGTTTCGCTTCCTGTGGTCGGCTTTCGCCTTCCCCCGACCGGGGGGGACGTTGGCAGACCGGGGGAGCCGGCTGGCGCGGCGTCTGCTGGCGTCGGCAACGCACCACTTGGTTTACTGGTTCGTAAGGCAGTTCGACGCGGCGGTATGCCTACGGAGACCGCAATTTCATTGGTCGAAAGAAACGCAAATGAACAAGACCCACTACCGCATCGGCCAGATCGTGCCGAGTTCGAACACGACGATGGAGACCGAGATTCCGGCGATGCTGCGCGCACGCGAGGCGCTCGAGCCGGAACGCTTCACGTTCCATTCGTCGCGCATGCGCATGAAGAAGGTGACGAAAGAAGAGCTTGCGCAGATGGACGGCGATTCGGACCGCTGCGCGCTCGAACTGTCGGACGCGCGGGTCGATGTGCTCGGCTACGCCTGCTTGGTCGCGATCATGAGCATGGGCCGGGGCTATCACCGCGTGTCCGAACAACGGCTGCATGGCCGCACGGTGGAAAACGGCAACCCGGCGCCGGTCGTGACCAGCGCAGGTGCATTGATCGAAGGGCTGCAGGCGATCGGCGCGAAGAAGATTGCGGTGCTCACGCCGTACATGAAGCCGCTAACCGCGCTGGTGGTCGACTACATCGAGCATGAAGGCTTCGAGGTGCTCGATGCGATGTCGCTCGAAATCCCGGACAACCTGCTGGTCGGTGCGCAGGATCCGCGGGCGCCGATCGAGCTGTCGAAGCGGCTGAACACCGCGAACTGCGACGCGGTGGTGCTGTCGGCGTGTGTGCAGATGCCGTCGCTGCTGTCGATCCAGCCGGTGGAAGACCGTCTCGGCTTGCCGGTGCTGTCGGCGGCCGTGTGCACCACTTTCCGGATGCTGCAAACGCTGGGCTTGAAAACGGTGGTGCCGAACGCAGGTGCGCTGCTGTCGGGGCGGCACGAGCTGGCTGCGGTCTGAGAACGGCACTCCGGCCGTACCGAGCGCGTCGGTTCGATTGCACGGCCGACAGCCCGATGCCTGGCAGAGGGTGCATGCGACCGCAAATTGATGCCTGCACCCGTTGCCTGCTCCGTGTCGGGCATACAGGCCGCCCGCCTGCAACGACCTAATCGGCGCCGCGCGGAAACACCGGTGCACCCACCGCACGCGTGTCCACGCCTCGGCCCGGCTCGTAAGGCGTCGGCGACACACCGGCAATGCCGGGCGCCAGCCCTGCCCGGACGCGTGCATCGGCACGCAGCGCCTCCACCGCCGGCCCGAGGATGCCCAGGTTCAATGCAGACGTCCCCGGCCCGGCGCTGGTGCCGACAGCCACGCCGTCGCCGCTGACCAACCGCACCTGACGCGCGACGCCGACGCCGATCGACTCGGGCCCACCCCCGGTGTTCACGCCGCCGTTGCTGCCAGTGGCGGCCAAGCTCGCAGCCAGCGCCGGGCTCACCGTCGGCGGCGCGCTCGTGCGCGCGGCGCAGCCGGCCAGCGTCAGCAGTGCCAACGCAACCGTCACGGCCAAGCCGCTGCGCAGCGGCTTGGCATCAGACCAGCAGCGCATTGACACGACGCACGTAAGCGGCCGGATCGGCCGGCAGGCCGCCTTCGGCCAGCAGCGCCTGATCGAACACGATCTGCGCGAGGTCATCGAAGCGCGGTGACGATGCATCGGCGTCGATCAGCTTTTTGATCAGCGGGTGATCCGGGTTCACTTCGAGAACCGGCTTGGTCTCCGGCACTTTCTGGCCAGCCGCTTTCATCATGCGCGCAAGCTGGTTGCTCATCCCCTGGTCTTGCACCACCAGGCAGGCAGCCGAGTCGACCAGCCGGGTCGTCACGCGCACGTCTTCGGCCTTGTCGTGCAGTGCGTCTTTCAACTTGGCCAGCAGCGGCTTGAACTGCTCGGCGGCTTCCTCGGCGGCTTTTTTCTCGGCCTCGTCTTGCAGTGTGCCGAGGTCGACCGCACCCTTGGCCACGCTTTGCAGTGGGGTCTCGTCGAACTCGGTCAGATAGCTCAGCGCCCATTCGTCGACCCGGTCGCTCATCAGCAGCACTTCGATGCCTTTTTTCTTGAACACTTCGAGCTGCGGGCTGCTCTTGGCTGCAGCAATGCTGTCAGCCGTGATGTAGTAGATCGCCTGCTGGCCTTCCTTCATGCGGGCTTTGTAGTCGGCCAGGCCCACCGTCACGCTGTTGGACGTGGTGGAAGCAAAACGCAGCAGCTTGGCGATGCGGTCGCGATTGCCGAAATCTTCACCCAGGCCTTCTTTCAGCACCGCGCCGAACTCGCTGTAGAACTTGCTGAATTTCGATGACGACGACTTGTCTTTCGCCTCGACATCCTGCACGTCGTCGCCGTGCTCCTGCGCGTACTCAGCCGCCGCTTCGGCAGCCGATGCGCTGGCATCCACGTCGCTGGCGCCGACGGATTCAACCGATTCGGTCGGCTCGGGCGCCAGCGTTGATTCGCCGGAGCCGATATCGATCTTTTTGTCTTTGCCGTCGGCCGCCGCCTCAGTCGGTTTGGTGTCGGCTGGCTTTGCGGAGCTGTCGGAAGCGGCAGCAGGTTTTTCGTCCTGCTTCGCCAAGTCCTCGATCATCGTCAGCACGCGCCGCGTGTTGCCCTCGCGGATCGCTTTGACATCACGGCTTTCCTGCAGCAGTTCGCGGCTCACGTTGAGCGGCAAGTCGGCCGAGTCGACCACGCCTTTCACGAAACGCATGTAATTGGGCAGCAGCGCCTCGGCGTCGTCCATGATGAACACGCGCTTGACGTACAGCTTGATGCCGGCGGCTTTGTCGCGGTTCCACAAGTCGAACGGTGCTTTGGCGGGCAGATACAGCAGTTGGGTGTACTCGGTCGAGCCTTCGACCTTGTTGTGGCTCCAGGCCAGTGGCGCCTCGTAGTCGTGGCTGATCTGCTTGTAAAACGATTCGTACTGCTCGGTCGTGATGTCTTTTTTCGGCCGGCTCCAGAGCGCGCTGGCCTGGTTCACCGTTTCCCATTCGTCGGTGACGACCATCTCGCCGCCCTTGTCGTCCTCGCCTTCCTTCCACGCTTCCTTGCGCATCAGGATCGGCAGCGAGATGTGCTCGGAGTACTTGCTGATGATTTCTTTCAGCTTCCAGCGGTTCATGTAGTCGAGCGCGTCCTCGCGCAGATGCAGGATCACGCTGGTGCCGCGCTCGGCCCGCTCGATCGACTCGACTTCAAAGTCCCCGGAGCCGCCGCTGGTCCAGCGCACGCCTTCGCCCGTGGGCAGGCCTGCGCGGCGCGACTCGACCGTGATCTTGTCGGCCACGATGAAGCCCGAGTAGAAACCCACGCCGAACTGGCCGATCAGTTGGCCCTGGTCGCTCGCGGTCGACTTTTGCTCGGTGCTCAGGCGGTCCAGGAAGTTGCGTGTGCCGCTCTTGGCGATGGTGCCCAGGTTATCAATCGCTTCCTGCTCGGACATGCCGATGCCGGTGTCGGTGATCGTCAGCGTCTTGGCGTCCTTGTCGTAGCCGACGCGCACCTGCAGGTCGCCCGCGCCTTCGTAGAGCGAAGGTTCGTTCAACGCCTCAAAGCGCAGCTTGTCGCACGCATCCGATGCGTTCGAGATCAGCTCGCGCAGGAAAATTTCCTTGTTCGAGTACAGCGAATGGGTGACGAGGTGCAGCAGCTGCGCGACTTCGGCCTGGAATGACAGGGTTTGCTTGCTCATGGGTCGTTCGGTAGGGAAAAAAGATGGAGGAACACGGGAGAATGGCACGGCGCGCTTGTGTGTGCGCCGCTCGATACAAAACTCACGGGTGATCGAATGCGCAGCCCACAGGGGCAATGCGACCACTGCGCCAGTCAGCTTGGGCTGACGCGTCTGGTTTTCAACCCAGTGCGAACGCTGCCCGGATCAAAACGATTCGTTCGCGCCCAGATAGCGCCATTGCCCAAGCGGCAAAGGCCCGAGCGCCACACCGCCGATGCGCACGCGCTTCAAGCCGGTGACTTTCAAGCCGACCTGCTCGCACATGCGCCGAATCTGGCGCTTTTTTCCTTCGGTCAGCACGAAGCGGAGCTGCTCGGCGTTCTGCCATTCGACTTCGGCCGGCTCCAGCATTGCGCCATCAAGCTCAAGGCCGTGCCGCAGCCGCGCGAGTTGGGCGGGCTTCACGGCTTTTTGCACGTCGGTGGTGATGTCGCCCAGCGCCACCCGCACCAAATACTCTTTTTCCATTTGCGAGTCTTCGCCGATCAGCTGGCGCGCAATGCGGCCGTCCTGGGTCAACACCAGCAGGCCTGTGGAGTCGATGTCGAGCCGGCCGGCCGGCGCCAGCCCTTTCAGCTGCGCAGCGGCGAACCGCGTGTGGCTCGAGTCACCCATCCAGTGACTGCGCTGGCCGATCAGCGAGACCGCCGGCTTGTGGTTGTCTTCCGGCTGTCCGCTCACATAGCCAATCGGCTTGTTCAGCAGGATGGTGGTGGCCAGCGATTGTTGGCCGTGGGCCCGGCGGTCCACTTCGATGCGTGCATCCGGCCCGACCTTCAGGCCGATCGCAGCAATCGCGCCGTCGACCTTGACCCAGCCGTTCTCGATCCAGTCATCGGCTTCGCGGCGCGAGCACAGGCCAAGATCGGCCATGCGCTTGTTCAGGCGGATTGCGTCGGACGGGTTCTCGATCGGGTCGGACATGGCGGTGAAGGTGGCTGTGAAACGGAAAAAGCGAAAGGGTGAAAGCGCGGCACAGGCATCGCAGACAGCATCGGCGCACCTCGCACCCGGTGGGTGAGATGGCGGCCGAGCGCGCGTTCGAAGAAAAAGTGTTCGGGTCGCTCGCTGCCCGATATTGTCCACGAGGACTGAATCGTGGCGATAGCGGCGAGCCGGCAGCGGAAATCGGTGCGGGTGCATTTGCACGCAGCGCTTGGGCAGCTGGCGCCTGTACTGCGGCAGTCGTGGGTTCAGCCAGTCAGCGGCTGTTGCACCGTCGGGGGCGCGAACCGGTAGCGATTCTTGCCCTGGTTCTTGGCTTCATACATCGCCGCATCGGCCACCGCGCGCAGCCCTTCGCCGGTCAGCGCATGGTCGGGAAACAGCGCCACGCCGATGCTGGCGCCGACATGCAGCGCATGCCCGTTCCAGTTGAACACGCAGGCGATCTCGGCAAGCACCTTGTCGGCCACTTCGGCCGCCGTGCCGGATGCCGTCAGATCGCCGAGGATCACGATGAATTCGTCGCCGCCGACCCGGGCCACCGTATCGGTCTCGCGCAGCGCCGCGCGCAGCCGGTGCGCAGCGTTCACCAGCACGTGGTCGCCGGCCAAATGCCCATGCCGGTCATTGATCGCCTTGAAGCCGTCCAGATCGACAAACAGCAGCGCGGCGCGCCGGCCGGTGCGCCGTGCACTCGCCAACTGCACCTCGAGCCGGTCCATCGCCAGCGTGTTCAGGGGCAGGCCGGTGAGCTGGTCGTGGCCGACCAGCGCGGCAAGCTGGATGCGCTGCGCTTCAATCTGCCGCATGAGCTGCTCGGTCATCGACTGGTAGCTTGCCATTGTGAGCATGAGCGACAGCGGCACAAACACCACCACCACGAAGAAACCGATCCAAGCCGACGGACTCGTAACGAACGCGTTCAGGTCGATCGGCACCTTGATCAACCCGGTGGAAAACCCAACCGCTGCGGCGATCAGCAGCATCGCGCTGCCCGCCGCCAGCAACACCGCCATACGCCCCGAGTAAAGCACGGCTGCCACCACCAGCCCCTCCAGAATCCACAGGTAGCCGGAGCCGGCCAGCCCCACCGTCAGCACGCCGGACGTGCCGAGCGTGAACATGGCGATCAACGCAATAGCCGACTTCACCTTCAGTGAAATGCGCTTCACGAACGGATAGATCACCAGTGCGAACAGGATGAAGAAAAGATGTACGCCGAGTTGTGGGTGCCAAGGCACCCTGCCGATGCGCCAGACCAGCACCGGCGAATACAACAGCGCGACGATCGCGGCGGCGCCGTACAACCGGTCGATCAGGCGGTTGCGGAAGTCGTCAAGGCGCGTTTCGCTCGTATGCGCTGATGCCGGCTGCGTGTCCTCGAACACAGTGATTCTTTTTGCCATGACGTGGCGGTCCGTGGCGGACAGCGCCCAAAAAAGTGAAATTCTAGGCAGCTGCACATCACGCGAGACTACCGAACGCATGACCCGATTGCACTCGGGCGTAATGCGTCACACAGCGCAGCGCGATTTCAACGCTCGGCTTTCGAACAGGCAGAATCCAAAGAAGCGCTATTGGCCCTGCCTCTTCGAGGGGGCTGCTGCCACCTCATCAACCGCATATGCCTTGAAAACGAGGATTTTTGCTCATGACCAACGCTGTCGAAAAAACCGATCATCTGCTGATCACCGGCGCTGCCGGCGCGCTGGGCCAAGTGTTGCGACAGAAGCTGAAGCCCTACGTGCAATCGATGCGGCTGTCGGACATCGCACCGATGGCGCCCGCTGCAGATGATTATGAGGAAACCGTGATCTGCGACTTGGCCGACAAGGCTGGGGTCAACGCGCTCTGCCGCGGCATGGACGCCGTGCTGCACCTGGGCGGGATCTCGGTCGAGCATTCGTTCGAGGACGTGCTCGGCCCCAACATCGTCGGCGCTTATCACATCTACGAGGCGGCGCGGCGCAACAACGTGCCCCGCGTGATCTTTGCAAGTTCGAACCATGTGGTCGGCTTTCACCCACAAGGTGAGTTGCTGCAGACCGATTGCGCGCGCCGCCCCGATGGTTGCTACGGCTTGTCCAAGTCGTTCGGCGAAGATGTCGCGCGCTTTTACTTCGACCGCTACGGAATTGAGAGCGCGTGTCTGCGCATCGGCTCGGCCTTTCCAGAGCCCAAGGATCGGCGCATGTTGATGACGTGGCTCAGCTTTGCCGACTTGGCCGAGCTGGTGCGTTGCTGTCTGGTCGCGCCGGACCTTGGCTGCACCGTCGTCTGGGGCGTGTCGGCGAACCGCGATGTCTGGTGGGACAACGCGGGTGCCGCAAAAATCGGCTTTCAACCAAAAGACAGTTCGGAGCCGTTTCGCGCCAAGGTCGAGGCCGCGCAGCCGCCGCTCCCCGACGACGATCCGGTCAAACGCTTTCAGGGTGGCGCGTTTGTCAAGGCCGGGCCGTACCCGGCTGGTTGAATGCGCGAAGAAGCATTGCCTGGATTGGGTGTTGACTGGCAGCTTGCGCTGCTGGCGATCGGTGCGCTGCTGCTGCTGGCAACTTGCATCTGGTGTGCAACGCGGCTGGTGGGCTGGGGCTGGCCCTGGTTGATCAGGGCGCGCGATCGGCTTGTGGATTGGGCCCGGCCGAAGCCGCGCAATCCGGTTGCACTTTTGGTGGTGTCGCTGTTGGACCCGGCGCGGCCCGAATCGGCCGGGCTGCTGGCCGCCGCGCTGCTCGTGCTGGGCGGCGGCTGGGCGCTTTTCGGGCTGCTCGAAGACGTGCTGGAGAACGATCCGCTGGTGCTACTCGACCATGCGGTGTTCAGCACGCTGCAGGGCCTGCGCACCGGCTGGCTCGATCATGCGATGGTGGCGGTCACCGAGCTCGGCAGCGCACCGGTGATTGTGCCGGTGGTGCTGGCCGTCGGCGTGCTGCTGGCTTGGAAGCGCTGCTGGCGCACGCTCGGCTACTGGGTCGCGACGATCCTGTTCGGGCGTGCGCTGGTCTGGGTGCTGAAGACGAGCGTGCAGCGCACGCGGCCGAATCAGTCGCTCTATGACGGCGTGGTCGATCAGTTCTCGTTTCCGAGCGGTCATGCGGCGTCCAGCATCGTGCTTTACGGATTTCTGGCGTTCCTGCTTGCGCGGGGTCGGCCGCGCGCGCAGGTCATCGCGATCGGGCTGGCGTCGGCGGCGATCATCTTGCTGACTTCGTTTTCACGGCTCTATCTGGGTGCGCACTGGATGTCGGACGTGCTCGGCAGCCTGGCACTCGGCACCGCCTGGGTCGCGCTGGCGAGCGTTGCGTTCAGTTGGCACGCAGGTCGGGAAGCGGTGCCGCAGCGCGCGCTGGCGTTTGTTACGGTGGCGACGTTGGCGATTGCGGGCACAGCCTACATTGCGTTCGCCCACGACAACGACATGCAACGCTATGCGGTGCAGGCACACGCGCCGCTGGTGCCGCTGGCCGACTGGCACAAGGACGGCTGGCGTCGTCTGCCTGCGTATCGGATCGACCTTGAACGCGAGCCCCGGCAGCCGATGACGTTGCAATGGGCCGCGCCTGCCGAACGCGTGCAGCAGGCGCTGTTGGCAGCGGGCTGGCAGCCGGCCGCGCCGCTGGGGCTGCAATCGGCTGCGGCGATGCTCGCATCTCAGCCGGACATCGTGGCGCTGCCGTTGCAGCCCGAATTTCACAACGGCGAGTTGCCGGCGCTGCGCTTTGTGCGCTCAGCGAACCCAGGGCAGCGACTGGTATTGCGACTGTGGGCAACAACATATTCGGCCAGCGCCGCCGACGACGCAGCTCCTCAAGTGCCGCTGTGGGTCGGCAGCGTCGAGCAGCAGATGCTGCACCGGTTCGGCGGGCTGGTGAGTTGGGCTGAGACCAACCCAGGCGCGCTGCCGAACGCCGCGTCGCTTGAGACTCAGGTTGGCAGTCTCGCGGCCGCAACACGCACAGAGCCGGCGTCGGGCCGCGCGCTGTGGCTCCTGCAGTGAATGGGGAAAACCCACACCGTTGCGTCTTTGTGCAGGCTGGGGGCATGATGCGAAGGCTGGCGGCGGGTTGTCTGGCCCGATTCGCGCAGTGGATTTCCTCTTATTTCCATTTCACCGGTACTGGAGACTTCTACATGACCTCGAAACATTTCACCGCAGGCAAACGCAGTGTTCTCGCCGCCGCCGCACTGGCCTTCGGCCTGGCTGCTGCACCGGCCTTTGCCGACGACAACAAGCTCACCGGCGGCGAAGAAGTGCCGCCGGTGCAGACCGCAGCCACTGGCGACAACATGCTCAAGGTCGACGCCGACGGCATGGTGACCGGCAAGGTCATGACCAAAGGCCTCGAAGGCACCATGGCGCACATCCACATGGGCGCCAAAGGCAGCAACGGTCCGGTCATCGTGCCGTTGAAAAAAGGCGCGGCTGCTGGTGAGTGGGTGCCCAACGACGGCGCGAAGCTGACCGACGAACAGATGAAAGCCTATAAGGCCGGAAACCTGTACGCGAACGTGCACAGCGAGATGCATAAGGGTGGCGAAATCCGCGACCAAATGGAGCCGTAAGCAGCGCGCCTCTGGTTTTCGAAACCAGGCAATCCCTGTGCGGGGCCTGGGCACCGATGCGTCTGCACCGGTGCTCAGGCCCCGTTTCATTTTCCGGGTTGCTTGTTAACCTGATAGCGACTGCGCAGCAAGCTTGTCGGCACATCGTGCGTCCAGCGAAGCCGATCGAACGGCGCACCATGACGACAAACAACAAGAGGAGAAATTCATGAAGCAGGCATCCTCCGTCCGGCGCCAGGCATTGCTTACGTTGTGCTGCATCGGCGCGCTGGCGGCAGCCAGCCCCGGTCAGACGCAAACGCTGCCAGCCGGCCCGATCAAGATCGTGAATTCGTTTCCCCCCGGCGGGCCGTCGGACATCATCTCGCGACTGGTCGCAGACAAGCTCGAAAGCGCGTTGAAGCAGACCGTCGTGGTTGAGAACAAGCCCGGTGCTGGCGGCAATATCGCAGCCGACCAAGTGGCCCGCGCACCGGCCGATGGCCAGACCATCCTGTCGGGCATCGACACCACGTTCACGATCAATCCGTCGATCTACAAGTCCCTTGGCTGGCGGCTGGAGGGCCTGACGCCGCTGTCGATCATGGCGTCTTCTGGCCTGCTGCTGGGCGTGAATCCGGCGCTCGGCGTGACCACGCCGCAGCAGTTGATCGACAAGGGCAAAAGCAGGCAGGGCCTGACGTTCAGCTCGGGCAGCAACGGCAGCCCAGGCCATCTGGCGGCTGAGATCCTCGGCGAATCGACCGGCGTCAAGGTGCTGCATGTGCCGTACAAAGGCAATTCGCCAGCCGTGCTCGCGGTGCTGTCCGGCGAAGTGGATGGCGGCATCCTGGCCACGCCCGGCATGATCCCGCACGTGAAGGCCGGCAAGATCGTGCCGCTGGCCGTGACCAGCCGAAAACGCTCGCAGCTTGCGCCGGAGGTGCCGACCACGGCCGAAACCGGGTTGAAGGAGTTGCAGGTCGAAGTCCTGTACGTCGCCATGATCCCGACCGCCACGCCGCCAGCGATACGTGCTGCGTTGGCCAAGGCGTTTGCCGATGCGCTGGCGCAGCCCGATGTGAAGGACAAGCTCGCCCAACTGGATCTGTTCGTGGAGAGCGTGAGCGGCACAGAGGCGGAAGTCATGCTTGCCAGGCAGCGTGACCGTTATGCGAGCATCATCAGGTCGACCGGCATGACGGTGGACTAGACCCCAAGCCTTTGCTCCCTGCGGTCGGCTTTCGAGTACTCCCAAACAGGATCAGCGCCTACCGGTGCTGGTGGGGTAGGCACTGCCGGGGGCAGGGTTGCAGCCGGCCAGCTCTACCGCAGCTTGCCGCGACGCGGCAACATCGGTGCTTCATTTCTTTGTCTGCCCCGTTGCTGCCACCTCCATGCTGAAAATTCAAGCCGTTTCATTGCTTCCTCGCCGACCTTTCGCCGGTTTCTCGCAAGTCGCTGCATGTTGCGCTGCGCTGGCCACGGCGGCGTTGGTTGCTGGTTGCGCCGAGCCGGCCTCGTTGCCTGTGGCCGCCGGCACCGGCCCGAACCCCACGCTGCCGAAGCCGGCCGAGTCGCTCATCCCGACCGTGAACATCGCACCGGCCATTGGCTGGCCCGACAACGCGGCACCGCAGGCTGCCGCCGGCCTGGCCGTCAAGCCGTTTGCCGAAGGGCTGGATCACCCGCGCTGGCTCACGGTGCTGCCCAACGGCGATGTGCTGGTGGCCGAGACCAATGCACCGCCGAAGCCCGAAGACGGCAAGGGCATCAAGGGCTGGATCATGAAGCTCGTGATGAAGCGCGCCGGCGCCGGGGTGCCCAGCGCGAACCGCATCACCTTGCTGCGCGACACCGACGGCGATGGCCGCGCCGATTTGTCAACGCCGTTCCTGGAAGGATTGCACTCGCCGTTCGGCATGCAACTGGTCGGCGACACGCTCTACATCGCGAACACCGACGCAGTGGTCGCGTATCCGTACACGCCCGGCGCGACCCGTATCGATGCGGCCGCACGTGAGGTCGTCAAGTTGCCGGCCGGCCCGATCAACCATCACTGGACGAAGAACCTGATCGCGTCGAAGGACGGCAAGAAGCTGTTTGTCACCGTGGGCTCGAACAGCAACGTCGCCGAAAACGGCATGGCGGCTGAAGAAGGCCGTGCGGCGATTTGGGAAGTGGACATCGCCACTGGCGGCCACCGCATCTTCGCCGGCGGCCTGCGCAATCCGAACGGGCTGGCTTGGCAGCCGCAGACCGATACGCTTTGGACGGTGGTCAACGAACGCGACGAGATCGGCAGCGATCTGGTGCCCGACTACCTGACTTCGGTAAAGGACGGCGCGTTTTACGGCTGGCCGTACAGCTACTACGGCCAGCATGTGGATGAGCGCGTGAAGCCGCAGCAGCCCGAACTGGTTGCCAAGGCGGTGGCGCCGGACTATGCGCTCGGGCCTCATACCGCATCGCTCGGACTGGCTTGGTCGGGCAACGAAAACCAGGCCCTGCCCGCTGCGTTCCAGAGCGGCATGTTCATCGGCCAGCACGGCTCCTGGAACCGTAAGCCGGCCAGTGGCTATAAAGTCATCTTCGTGCCGTTCCAGGGCACACAGCCCAGCGGCCAGCCGACCGATGTGCTGACGGGTTTCCTGAGCGACGCGGGCAAGGCTTACGGCCGACCGGTGGGTGTGGCGCTGGACAAGCGCGGTGCGTTGCTGGTGGCCGATGACGTGGGCAACAAGGTCTGGCGCGTGACGGCGGCGGGCTCGGCTGCCAAGTAGTGCCGCAGGCGCTGCCCCGTTTGTTCAGCTGGACGGCGTGGGCAGCGGCACGTCATTCGGGTCGTCGCGTTCCTCATGCGCTTCGATGTAGATGCGCCGGATGCGCGGGAACTGTGCCCGCATGTCGCGCTCGATCGCGTTGACCACGCGCGCAGTCTGCTCGGCCGGGGTGCCATTACGAAACGCGACGTCGATCGCGAGCAGCACATCATCGGGCCCCATGTACATCGTGAGAGGCATCGACGCACTGCGGACTTCGTCGGGGCGCAGCGCCAGTTGGCGCAACTGCTCGGCCGTCTCAGGCCGCACGCCTTCACCCACCAGCAAGCCACGCGCTTCGGACACCAGCAGCACCGCCACGCCGGCCAGCAGCAACCCGATCAGGATCGATGCGACACCGTCGAGCACCGGCAGTTGAAACGTGTGGCTGGCCCAGATGCCCACACCGGCGATCAGCAACCCGAGCAACGCGGCTGAGTCTTCCGCGATCACGGTGTAGGTCGACGGGTCTTTGCTCGTATGCAGCGCGCGCCAGAACGGGTGCGGGCCTTTCTCCGATTGGAACTGGTGCAGCGCGACCCCGAGGCTGGCGCCTTCGAACACGGCGGCTGCGGCCAGCACCACATAGTTCCAGAACGGGTCTGTGAGCGGCACCGGCGCCAGCACGTGCTGCACCCCTTCATAAAACGAGATGCCGCCGCCCAGGCCGAAGATCAGCACCGCGACGATCAAGCTCCAGAAGTAAAGCTCCTTGCCGTGACCGAACGGATGCTTGGGCGTGGCAGGCTGCTGGCTGCGGCTCATGCCGATCAGCAGCAGGATGCCGTTGCCGGTGTCGACCGTGGAGTGCACCGCTTCGGACAGCATTGCGGAGCTGCCCGTGACGCCGGCCACGATGAACTTGGTGACCGCAATCGCACTGTTGGCAGCAATGGCGCCGTAGACGGCAATTTTTGATTCGGCCATGGGCTGAGCATCCGCTGCAGCGGACGAAGTTAGAAAAAAGCGATGAGGAAGCCAGCCGACAGACGCTTGTCCGCCGGCGCGGAGGTCGAGCAATTTTGCCTCTCCGTGATGTGCCCGGCAGCGCGCAGGAGGGTCCGGGCCTGCTTCTGAACGACGGGCAAGGCGTTCGCTGCGCCAACAGCAAAGTCCCCACCGGCGAATGCCCCTTCACCAACCCATGTGACCATCGGTTCTTAAAATGACCGTTGGTCACGTCCCGGAGGTATCGAGTCATCATTGCTGTTTTCCCCGCTCCCAACCATGCAAGACCGAAGAAGCCGCGAATTTGACCGGCGCGGCCAGGACATCCTGGCGGCGGCGCTGGCGCTGTTCGAGTCGGACGATTGGGAGTCGGTCACGGTCGACGAGATTGCGCGCCGGGCTGAAGTCGGCAAGGGCACGATCTACAAGCACTTTTCAAGCAAGGACGACATCTACGCGCAACTCGCAATCGACTTCCAGCGCCAGATCGTGCGTCGTTTTGACGAGATTGATACTGCACTGCCGGTTATCGAAGCCCTGCAGCGCCATCTGCACGTCGCCTGGGAAGCGCACCTGTCGCGCAAGGACCTGCACCGCGTGTTCCTGTTTTGCAGCCGCATCGAATTCCGCTCGCGGCTCGCCGCCGACACGTTGGTCGAACTGGAGCGCGTCGAGCAGCAGGTCACAGCGCACACCAGCGAACTGATCGCGCGCGGCATTGCAGAAGGCATCTTCGCGGACCAGCCGCCCGCCACCTTGATGTTCGGCGCGCAGGCAGCGTTCTGGGGCGCCATCCAGCTTGTCTGGAGCGGCTACCTGAGCGAAGGGGATCGGTCGAGCCAGCTCGACAGCCTGACCAAATTTCTATTGGCAGGCCTGATCTATCACGATGCCATCACGGCCGATGCCTTGGCGAGGCCACCCGCCCGCAGCCAGACGATGCAACCCAGTTGAAACCGTAGGACATCGGTCGTTTTCCACGGCAGGCGGCAGGTCAAAAGGTGGAACGAAAGTTCCGTACTGTCCTTCCAAACCCCGCCACAACACCCGAACGCTCATGAACGTCACTTGCAAATCGCATGCGGCCCCGCACCCCGGCTGTGCTCGCCCGCGCGTCGCATCGCAGCGTTGCCCAACGCCACGGCGTGCTGCCGCCCGGGCGGTCGGCGTCGTCGCAGTCGGCCTGAGCACGCAAGCGGCGGCCCAACGCATGCCGAACCAGACGCCGACCGGTGTCGAAGCAGAACCCAAGAACGATGTTTGGTCCACGGCCGAGCCGCGTTCGGGCAGCCAGTTCAGCATCGGGCTTGGAGCCACCGACTTGCCGCGCTACGAAGGCGCTAACGAAGACAAGCTGCGTGCGTTGCCGGTGATCAACTATCGAGATGGGCGCTTCTTCGCAGGCTTGCTGACCGGCGTCGGCGGCGGCTGGGCCACGGCATTTGGGCCGGTCGACCGCTTGCTGCTCGATCTGTCGGCCGAGTGGGCGGACCGCGAGATCATGCAGGCTTATTTCGGTCTCAGCGGCGCGCAGTCGGCGCGCTCCGGGCTGGGTGCTTACAACGCGGGTGCCGGTATTCGGCGCTACGGCCTGAGCGCGGCCTGGACGCATGCATTCACGCCCAACTGGTTTTCCATTGTGGGCGCGACGTTCTACCGGCTCGGCGCAGAAGCAGCCGACAGCCCGACCGTGCAGCAACGCCACGTGACCGGCATGAGCGCGGCGCTCAGCTACCGGTTTTGACCATGCGCGGTGTTGAATGTGGATTGACCAAGTGCCCGGCGCGCGCACGCCTTTCCGCGCTCGCCACCGCCGTGCTGCTGACCGCATGCGCGACCGGCGCACCGCCGCGCGCAGCCGATGTCGCGCTGCCCGAGACTTACGACACGTTGCCCGCCGGCACCGCCCGAACATCGCTCGACCACTGGTGGACGCTCTACAACGACCCCCAGTTGACGCAGCTCACTCAAGCAGCACTTGCCCAAGGCTTTACGGTGCGCACGGCGCTTGCACGCCTCGAAGAGACCCGCGCGCTGCGTTCGATTGCATTGGCGCGCTTCAACCCGCAAGGCAACCTGCAGGCCAGCGCCGACTACCGCTACACGCGCAATCTCGAAGACGTGCCGAGCATTGGTGCCACGACCGCCGGTGGTGCGCCTGCGGCCGGAGCGGTCGCGAGCCTGGCCGGCTTCGGCGCGGCGAAGTCGGCCAGCGTGTCGCTGCCGGTGAGTTGGGAGATCGACTTGTTCGGGCGCCGGAAGGCAGCGGGCACGGTAGCGCAGGCCGATGTGATCGCCGCGCGGTTCGACGTGGAGGCCGCGCGTGCGGCGATCGCAGCCGAAGTTGCGCGTTCGCTGTTTCAGGCGCGCGGCTTCAAGGTGCAGCGCAACGAGGCGACCGAGACGGTGCGAATTCAGCGCGAATTGCAGGCGGTGGTGGCCGAGCGCGCGCGGCGCGGTCTGGCACCGTCGTCCGAACTGGACCGGGTCGCTACCGATGTGGCGCAGGCCGAAGCGCAGGCCGAAGCACTCGATGCGGCGCTGCTGGCGTCCCGCCGCGCGTTGCTTGTCGTGCTGGGCACCGGCACGCAGCCGCTGGCCACGCTCGATGTGGAGGCGCGGCTCGGCACGGTGCCTGCCGTGCCGGCTGCGCTGCCGGGCGAGCTGCTTGCGCGCCGGCCCGATGTGCGGCAGGCGTTTGCACGCGTGCAGCGCGCGGCCAGCAGTGTGCGGCTGGCCGAACTCGATTTCTTCCCGCGCCTTACGTTGAACCCTGGCATCGGCATCACCGCGCAGCGCAGCAGTTTCGACACCACCACGAGCTTCTGGTCGCTCGGCCTCGGACTCGTGGTGCCAATCCTCGACCGGCCGCGGCTGCAGGCGCAGCTTGCCGCGGAAGGCGCACGCGCTGAGCAAGCGGTGCTGAACTACGAGCGCACCGTGCAAACCGCTTTTTCCGAGACCGACCAGGCACTGCTGCGGCTGCAGTCGGACCGGCGCCGGGTCGGTACGTTGGTCGAAGGGGAACGCCGCGGTCGCTCGGGCTACGACGCCGCGCGCAAGCGCTACGAACTGGGGTTCGCGGGCCTGACCGAACTGCTCGATGCCGAACGCGCCTGGCGCGCAACGCGGTCTGCACTGACCAGTGCGCGGCTCGATGCGCTGCAACGATCGGTGCAGGTGTTTCAGGCCCTCGGTGGAGGCTGGGATTTCCACAGCACGGCCGCTTCGGCAATGTGACCAGCGACCGAATGCAAAAACACGCAAGATCGATTCCGATGAACGCCTATCGCCACCGTGCACCGATGCCGACCCTTGCCCTCGCAATCGCAATCGCGCTGCTGCTCGCGTTGACCAGCGTTGCCTGCACCAAGAAGCCGAATGCGGTGCCTGCTGCCGCGATGGCCGACGGTGCCGGCGCACGCGCGGTCAGCGTCACGCACGTCGTGCTGCGGTCGATGGCCGGGACATTGACCGCCTCCGGCCTGCTGGTGCCGCGCGAGGAAATTGCGGTCGGCGCCGAGATCGGGGGCTACCGCGTGGCGACGGTGCTAGTCGAAGAGGGCGCCACGGTCAAACGGGGCCAGCTGCTTGCGCGACTCGATCCGGGCCTGTTGCAAGCGCGGATTTCTCAGGGCAAGGCCGGCGTGGCGCAGGCGCAGGCCAAGGCACGGCAGGCGAAGAAAGAAGCCGCGCGCGTCAAGGGTCTGGACGGCACCGGCATCCTGTCGGACGAGCAGATCGACAGCCGACGCGCGCAAGCCGCTGGCGCCGACGCCGGCGTGCAAGTCGCACAGGCCCAGCTCGACGACCTGCGCGCGCAGCAGCAGCGCGTGGAAATCCGCTCGCCCGTTGCCGGCCGCGTGCTGGAGCGCACGGTGCGGCCCGGCGATATTGCGACCATGAGCCAGCCGATGTTCCGCATTGCGCGGGATGGCCTGATCGAGCTCGATGCCGAAGTGCCCGAGGCCGCGCTGGCCGCGATTGCGCAGGGCGACGCGGCGGAAGTCACGTTGTCTTCCGGCGCCCGACTGACCGGCAGCGCACGCCGCATCTCGCCGCGCATCGATCCGCAGTCCAAGCTCGGGCGCGTGCGCGTGGCGCTGCCACTGGACGCCGCACTGCGCGCGGGCGGCTTTGCAAGCGTGGTGTTTCAGCGCGATGTGCAGCCGGTGCCTGCCGTGCCGGAAAAAGCCGTGCAGTTCGAAGCCAGCGGGCCGCTGTTGATCGTGATCGAAGCGGACAACCGCGCGCGGCGTGTCCCGGTGCGTACCGGCGCCCGAGACGACGGTTTTGTCGAACTCGATGAAGGCCCGCCGGTCGGCACGCGCGTGGCGCTTGGCGGCGGTGCGTTTTTGCTGGACGGCGACAAGGTCGATCCGATTGCGACACCTGCAGCCGCATCCACATCTGAAGTCGCCAGCGCACGCAAGTAAATCGCGCGGCGAATGCCCCCATGAACTTCAAGATTTCCGCCTGGGCGATCCGCAACCCGATTCCGGTCGCGGTGTTGTTCATTGCGTTGCTGATCGCAGGCGCCTGGGGCTACCGCGCGCTGCCAATCAAGCTGTACCCGGATGTGTCGTTCCCGGTGGTGGCGGTGAGTGTGGTGCTCTCAGGCGCCGCCGCGAGCGAGGTGGAGACGCAGGTCACGCGGCCGGTGGAGGCCGCAGTCGCCAACGTGGCCGGCGTCAAGCACGTGCAGTCGACCGTGACGCAGGGCCTGTCGTCGACGGTGGTCGAGTTCGAGGTCGGCTCGGACACGCAGAAGTCGAACGACGACGTGCGCTCAGCGGTGGACCGGATTCGGTCGAGCCTGCCGCGCGGCATCGAGTCGCCCATCGTGCAGCGCTTCGACGTCGATTCGCTGCCGCTGGTGACCTATGCGGTCGCAAGCGATCGGCTGTCGGACCTCGAGCTGAGCTGGTTCGTTGAGGACACCGTGCGGCGTGCGTTGATTGCACGCAAGGGCGTGGCCCAGGTGGACCCGGTCGGCGGCGTGGCACGCGAGATCAATGTCACGCTGGACCCGGCCCGGCTCGAAGCGTTGGGGCTCACGGCCGCACAGGTCAACAACGCGTTGCGCGGATCGAGCATCGATGTGCCGGGCGGGCGATCCGAGGTCGGCAACCGCGAACAAACCGTGCGCGTGCTCGGCGCGGCGGAGACGGTGCAGGCGCTGCGCGATCTGGTGATCCCGACCGGTGCGGGCCGCGATGTGCGGCTTGCGGAAGTCGCGAGCATTGCGAGTGGTGCGGCTGAGCGGCGCGGCTTTGCGACGCTGAACGGGCGCTCGGTGGTCGGCTTCCAGGTCAAGAAGACCAAGCACGCGTCCGATGTGGCGGTGGCAGCGGAAGTCGCACTCGGTACCGAAGCGCTGGCCACGCAATACCCGGGCATGCGCTTTGAGCGCATTGTGTCCAGCGCCGACGGCACGCAAAACAGCTACCGCGCCACCTTGCATGCGTTGCTCGAAGGCATGGCACTCGCATCGATCGTCGTGTTCCTGTTCCTGCGCGACTGGCGCGCGACGATGATCGCGGCGGTGGCGATGCCGGTGTCCTTGATCCCCACGTTCGCAGCGATGAGCGTGATGGGTTTTTCGCTCAACATGATCACGCTGCTGGCGCTGACGCTCGTGATCGGCATCCTGGTCGACGATGCGATTGTCGAGATCGAGAACATCCAGAAGCGCGTGGAGGCCGGTGAGTCGCCTTACGAGGCCGCGCTGGTCGGCGCCGACGAGATCGGGCTGGCCGTGGTGGCCACCACGGCAACGATTGTGGTCGTGTTCCTGCCGGTGTCGGTGATGGGCGGCTTCGTCGGGCAGTTCTTCAAGGAGTTCGGCTTCACGGTAGCGCTTGCGGTGTTGTTCTCGTTGCTGGTCGCGCGGCTGCTGACGCCGTTGATGGCGGCGTATCTGCTGAAGCCCGCCAAACACCCGCATGCGCGCAAGCCCTTCAAAGGGTTCTATCGCCGCTCGCTCGACTGGGTGCTTGCGCACCGTTGGCTGTCGATGGCCGGGGGCGCCGCGTTGTTCGCGGGTTCGCTGGTGCTGGCTTCCACCTTGCCGACCGGCTTCACGCCGCCGCAGGACAACGGCATCGTGAACCTCTCGCTTGAAGGCGCACCAGGCGCCACACTGACGGACATGCGGCGCAGCAGCGAATTGCTGACGCGCAAGCTGACTGCGCTGCCGGATGTGCAGACCGTGTTCACCACCGTGGGATCGAGCTCCAGCGACGGCGATGTGCGCAACGGCAGCGTGACGGTACTGCTCAAGAAAGTCCGCTCGCAGACCACGCAAGCGTTTCAGGCGGCGATCAAGCCGCTGTTGATGAGCATCCCGGATGTGCGTCTGGGCATGGGCGCGGTCAGCGGCGGTGGGGGCAGCTCGACCGTGCAGATTCTGTTGGCGAGCGAGGACGGCGATGTGCTGTCGCAAACCGCGCTCGAACTCGAACTTGCGATGCGCGGGCTGACTCGTCAGTTGAGCGACGTGCATCAGGTCACGCCGCGGCCGGGCTCGGAGCTCGTGATCACACCGAAGCCGCGCGAGGCGGCGCGGCTTGGCGTGACGGCCGAAGCGCTCGGCGCCGTCGCACGGGTTGCCACGCTCGGCGACATCGATGCGAACACCGCCAAGTTCAACACCGGCGACCAGCGGCTACCGATTCGCGTGCGGCTGGAGGGCGCGGCGCGCGGCGATCTCGACACCATCCGCAACCTGCGCGTGCCGACTGCGATGGGCACCGCAGTACCGCTCACGGCCGTTGCCGACATCCACTTCCAGCCCGGCGTGGTGCGCATCCAGCGCTTTGACCGCCAACGCCGCGCCACCGTCGAAGGGCAGCTCAATCCCGGAGTTTCATTGGGTGACGCGATGAAGGCGATCAAGGGGCTGCCGGTGATGAAGAACCTGCCGGCCAGCGTCACGCAACCTGCGTATGGGCAGAGCGAGAACATGGCCGAACTGTTCGCAAGCTTTGGCGCCGCCATGGCAGCCGGCATCGGCTCCATCTTTGCGATTCTGGTGCTGTTGTTTCGCAGTTTCTTCAAGCCCATCACGATCCTGGCAGCGCTGCCGCTGTCGCTGGCTGGCGCGTTTCTGGGTCTGCTGGTCGCGGGCAGTGAACTGGGACTGTCTGCACTGATCGGCTTGTTGATGCTGATGGGCGTGGCTGCGAAGAACTCGATTCTGCTGGTCGAATTTGCAATCGAAGCCGAGCGCCGCGGCATGGCCCAGAAGGACGCGTTGATCCTTGCTTGCCGTGAGCGCGCGCGGCCGATCGTGATGACGACGGTGGCGATGGCGGCTGGTATGGTGCCTACGGCGCTCGCTTTGGGTGAAGGGTCCGAATTTCGCGGGCCGATGGCGATTGCGGTGATCGGTGGGCTGATCAGCTCGACGGTGCTGTCGCTGGTGCTGGTGCCGGTGGTGTACGAACTGATCGATGATTTCGAGCTGTGGATTTCGCCGAAGCTGGGCCGCCTTGTTGTGCAGCGTACGGACACTGCGTCGGGTGAAAAGGCAGATCGTGCGCAAGGAGTTGCTTGATGCGGGGGTGGGGCAGGTGAGGGGTTTCTGGTATCGACGACTGAATTGCAACGTGCAACACACGCAACACAGGACTGTCTGGCAGTCTGCGTTGCTGGTGCTGCTGTTTGCCGCGCTGATGGGCGCTGCCCAGGTGCAGGCGCAGACCCTTGCGCCGGCTGAGAAGGCGTCTGCAGACAAGCCTTCGACCCCCGCCGATCCCTACCCACGGAGCACGCCGCGGGCACTGGCCACGGGTCTGGTGGCAGCCTTCGCCGTCAGCGACTACGATCGTGCCGCGCACTATCTCGAAGGCGACGACAACAAACGCAAAGCGGCGCTTGCGCGCCAGTTGCACCAGTTGCTCGACAGCCGCGGCACGTTGCTGCCGTTCGCTGCGCTGTCGAACGAGATCGGGGGGCTGCCCGGCGACGGTCTGCCGGGCGATCAGGAACGCATTGGCGCGATCAAGTCGCCAATCGGGGACCTGCCGCTGATCGCCCGCAACGTGGCCACCGGCAATGACGCCCCGCGTTGGGTCATCTCGGCGCAAACCCTTGCATTGGTTGCCAAACAAGCGCCGCAGCCGGCCGCGCCGGTGCTTGCCGACAAGCTGCCCGAGGCGCTGAGCGAAACGCATGTGGGCGGTGCCTCGATCGCCGACTGGTTGATCGTGCTCGGTTTGGCGGTCGCCACGTTCGCAGCAATCCGGCTGCTGTTTTCGCTGCTGCTGCGCGGCTTGCGCGCCGCGATCCCTCAGCCGCGCAAGAACCGCGCGTACCAGTTCATTCACGTGGCGTCGCCGCCGTTGTCGCTGTATTTGTCGGTGATCGCGTGTTTCGTCGTCACGCAGAGTGTGCAGGTGGCGATCGTGGCGCGCCAGACGTTGCTGCGGTATGCAGGCATCGTGGGCTGGATCGCGCTGGCCTGGTTTTTGTGGCGGTTGATCGATTTGCTTGCCGCGCTGTGGTCGCAGCGCATGGCGCGCTCGGACCGGCGGCGGGCGTTGTCGGCGCTCGTCTTCGGGCGTCGCACAGCCAAGACGGTGCTGGTGGTGGTCGCGCTGGTCGCCGTCCTCGACACGCTCGGTGTGGACGTGACGACCGGCATCGCGGCGCTGGGCATTGGCGGCTTGGCGCTTGCGCTGGGCGCGCAAAAGACGATTGAAAACCTGGTCGGCAGCGTGACCGTGATCGCAGACCAACCGGTGCGGGTCGGCGACTTCTGCAAGGTGGGCGATGTGGTGGGCACGGTGGAGGACATCGGCATGCGCTCCACGCGGATCCGCACCAACGAGCGCACCGTGGTGACGATCCCGAACGGGGTGTTCTCATCGCAACAGATCGAGAACTATTCGCGCCGAGACCGTTTTCTGTTCAACCCGACGATCGGCCTGACCTACGATGCCGACTCCGCGCTGATGCGTCGCGTGCTGGAAGGCATTCGCCAAGTGCTGGAAGACGACGAGAACGTCGCCAGCGGGGCGCGCGTGCGGTTTGTGCATTTCGGCGCGCACTCGCTCGACATCGAAATTTTCGCCTACCTCCAGTCGTTCGACCATGGGCTGTCACTCGGGATGCGCGAAGAAGTGCTGCTGAAGATCATGGACAAGATTGCCGATTTGGGCGGGAGCATTGCATTCCCGACGCAGACTGTGTTGCTGAAGCGGCCATGAACCGTTCTGCGCCCGATCTGCTTGCGCCTGAGTGCGCACCCCCCGCTTTGCGCACTGCAGCCGAGACCAACCCAATCGCAAAATCCTGGCACGCCGCGCTTGGCCGGCGGATGATGACGCGGTGGTTGCTGAAGATGGCCACGACAGCGGTCGGCATCGCCAGCTTCTTTCCTGCTTATTTCTGGGTCATGACCCACGCTGCGCCCCGTGCCCGGGTCATGCCACTGCTGTTCGTCGATCGCTGGATTGCGCTGAGCGAGCCGGCTTTGCTGCTCTATGCATCGCTGTGGCTGTACGTGTCGCTGCCCGCAGCATTTGGAAAAAACGCGCTGGCGCTGCTGCGCTACGGCGCGGCAACCGGCGTGATGGCGGTCATCGGATTTGCGATCTTCTGGGTTGCGCCGACCACCGTGCCGACATTTCCGATCGACTGGTCGCTGTACCCGTCGCTGCAGTTTTTGAAAAGCGCCGATGCGGCCGGCAACGCGTTTCCTTCATTGCATGTGTCGTTCGCGGTGCTGGCTTGCACCGTGCTTGCCAGCCAGTTGCGCGCCGTTGGCGCACCGATTTGGGTGCGCGCTGCGAACGTGGCATGGGCAGTCGGCATCGTTTATTCGACGTTGGCGACGCGCCAGCACGTAATGCTCGATGTGCTGGGCGGTTTGCTGCTGGGCGGGTTTTGCGGCGCGGCGCTGCACATCGGTTCCATCGGGCAGGAAACGTCGGATTGAGCAATCGCTGTTGGGGGCAAAAGCGCAGGTCGATTCCAAATCAACGGCCGGTGGTGGCCGCGGTGCTCGGCCTGGCAATCACCTGTAATCACTCGTTCGTCAACGACAATCGGCATTGATTTTCGAACCCCGGGACTCTGCGATGAGCAACGGGGTGGGCAAAGGCGCTGCACCAATGGTCAAAGCCACCGATGACTGAAGAAAACGCGCCGCAAATCGGCTAGAACGGCGTCGATGAATGCTCCATCCCGACTCAAACAATCCCGCGTCAAATCTTCGACCCAGCGGTACTTGGCGGGTGCTGTGACCGCGGCATTCACGCTGCTGCTCACAGCTTGCTCCAGTTTGCCGCCGCTGGATGGGCGCAGTGTGAGCACCGCGTTGCAAGACACGGCGGATACAGCGCTCGGCCAGGCGATCCAGCCGCGTGTGCAAGCGCATCCGGCAGAGTCCGGCATTCACCTGCTCGACGACTCGAACGACGCGTTCGCCGCGCGCATGTTGCTGGCCCATCGGGCTGAGCGCAGCCTCGACGTGCAGTACTACATCTGGCACGACGACCTGACCGGCACCTTGCTGTTCGAGGCACTGCATCAGGCGGCCGAGCGCGGCGTGCGTGTGCGGCTGCTGCTCGACGACAACAACACCAGCGGACTCGACGGCCTGCTTGCCGCGCTCGACTCGCATCCGAACATCGAGGTGCGCCTGTTCAACCCGTTCGCGGTGCGCAGCCCGCGTGCGATCGGTTATCTGACCGATTTCTTTCGGCTGAACCGGCGCATGCACAACAAGTCGTTCACGGCCGACAACCAAGTCACCATCGTCGGCGGCCGCAACATCGGCGACGAATACTTCGGGGCTGGCACGGGCACCCTGTTTGCGGACCTGGATGTAATGGCCATCGGCCCGGTGGTGGCGGCCGTATCGAACGACTTCGACCGCTACTGGGTCAGCGGCTCGACCTACCCAGCGCAGCGGTTGTTGCCGGCTGCCGAACCGGACGGCTTGGCCGAACTGACGCGACGTGCCGCCGCGGTCGAGCGCAACACGGAAGCGGCCGCTTACGTCAAAGCCGTGCGCACCTCGTCATTCGTTGAAAGCTTGCTGAAGCACGAGCTCGATCTGCTTTGGGCGCCCACCCGAATGATCAGCGACGACCCGGCCAAGGGACTCGGCAACGCGCCGCCGGAGCAACTGCTCGCGGCCCAGCTGGAACCCGCGATCGGACCGATCGAGCGCAGTCTGCAAATCGTCTCGCCGTACTTCGTCCCAGCCCGATCCGGCACCGATGATCTGTTGCAACTGGCGTCCTCGGGTGTGCAGATTTCTGTGCTGACCAATTCGCTGGAAGCCACCGACGTGGCTGCCGTGCACGCGGGCTATGCGAAGCGGCGCAAGACCCTGCTGGAAGCCGGCGTCACGTTGTTCGAGCTGCGCCGTGCTTCGCTCGGGCCGCAAGCCCGTCCACGCACGTCGGACAAGTTGGGCATTGGAAGCGGCAGCGGTGGCGGCGGCGGTTCCAGAAAATTTCCTGGCAGTTCTGCTACGAGCCTGCATGCGAAAACGTTCGCAGCCGATCAGCAGCGCGTGTTCATCGGGTCGTTTAATTTCGATCCGCGGTCGGCAAAGCTGAACACCGAAATGGGCTTTGTGATCGACAACGCCGACATCGCGCAGCAAATTGCACAAGCTTTTGAGGACGGCCTGAAAGCCACGGCTTACCGAGTTCGGCTGAACAAGGAAGGTGAGCTTGAATGGGTCGAGCAGCAGGGCGAGGAAATCGTGGTGCATCAGACCGAGCCGGGCACGACCTTCGGCCAGCGGTTGCTGATCCGTGTGCTGTCGGTGCTGCCGATCGAGTGGATGCTTTGAGCGAGGCGGTGGTTCAGGCCGCCTGGACAATGCGCTGTAATTGGCGTTCGCGCGCTGCGCACTCATTCCCTTTTTTTCTTGAGCACTTCATGAGCAACCCCCCGATCGAAATCGAAACCGGCGCCAACCCCACGGCGGCCGTCATCCTGATGCACGGCTTGGGCGCCGATGGCAACGACTTTGTGCCGATCTGCAATGAGCTCGACTTGACCGGCGTCGGCCCGGTGCGGTTCGTCTTTCCCAATGCACCGGTGATGCCGGTGACCGTCAACAATGGCTATTCGATGCCGGCCTGGTATGACATCTTCGGTGCCAACCTGGTGCAGCGCGAGGACGAAGCCGGCCTGCGCCGCTCAATGGCGTCGATCGAGCAGTTGATCGCGCATGAAAAGCAGCGCGGCATCCCTGCCAAGCGCATCGTGATCGCCGGTTTTTCGCAAGGCTGCGCGATGGCTTTGCTGACCGGGCTGCGCCACAAGGAGCGCCTTGCGGGCATTGCTGCGCTGTCCGGTTATTTGCCGCTGGCCTCAACCACGGAAGCCGAACGTAGCGAGGGCAGCCGCGACGTGCCGATCTTCCAGGCGCACGGCCAGCGCGACGGCGTGATCCCGATTGCGCGTGCTGAAGCGTCACGCGATGCGTTGGTGGCGCTGGGCTACGAAGTGCAATGGCATGCCTACCCAATGGAGCATTCGGTCTGCATGGAAGAAATCGTGGATCTCGGGACTTGGCTGCAACACGTATTGAAAAGCTAGCGCAGTTGCTGGGTCGCTTTGGTGCACAGCCTGCCGATTGGATGATTCCAAAGGGCGCCGCTGCAATCCATCGGCAGTTGACCAACAAGCCCGCGCCAATCCGTCAGCAACGCAGCGCCCGATCGCGTTTGCGCAGCAGGTAGAGCTGTTGCTTTACAGCGGGCTGGTCTTCTGGAGGCGCTGCGCGCTCCTGGTTCTCGAGCTGCGCAAGGTCGGCATCCAGCGAGTCGCATTCCAGCCGGTCTTGCAGCGTCAGCGGGTAGCGGCGCTGATGCACAGCCAGCTGGCGCGGGGTCAACCCGGTCACCGGCTTCCAGATCTCGGCCATCTGATCGCGGTGGTTCTCACGCGCCACATCGGCACCCACACTTTCGCGCCCGGTGGATTTGCTGAAGCCACGCGTCGGCTCGATGTCGATGCGCTGCGCGCCGGGGCACGGGTCATCGCTGTACACCGCTTTTTTGCCCACCACGCATTTGAAGACGATCCGCCCGGTCGGCGGCAGTGTAGTGTTGCTTTGCGCCTGCACCACGGACGCACACAACAAGGCGGCAAGGACCGGTAGGCACCGAATCGAATGGATCATGATCGTTGATGCGCAAGGAATCGAAAAGCGATTCGCGTACCCCGTGATTCTCAGGACGCAATGCCAGTGCGTCCGGCTTCAATCGCCTTGCACGGTTCCAAGTCACGCGCATTCGATCACGCGGCTTGCGGTTTCGCCCAAGCCGCGAACTCAGCCGTCCACGCGCTTGAACCGCACAACAAAAGACACGTCGCTTTTCTTGCGCCCCGAGCCTGCGATGAACCGCTCGAATCGTGCGCCGTCGTGCAACGACTCGACCACTTCAAACATCCCTGCGTATTCCCATTGATTTGCTGCCTGCTTGATGAAGATCGGCAGCGGTGTGAGGTGCCGCGTCAACTGTTCGCTGACCGGCGTGGTTCGGGAGCCAACGCCGCAAAGCATCACTTGCGGCGCCTCGGGGCTGAACGACTTGAGCAGGCAGGCGGCCACGATCGCCCCGTCTTTCATCGGCAGACAGGACACCTTGCTGCCGCCCAACTGGTCGTGAATATCTTTGCGGCTGTAGAGTGTGCCGGGCTTGAACATAGGCGATCGGTGGGCTAATAAGAAGGGGCAGCAGTCGTATCTGCTGAATCGGGCTTGAGACGGTACGCCGCGTCGTGCGAATCTTTGGATGCAGCGCGGCAGCTCAGCCGACCGATGCATCTGCGAGCTCAATGATCCGCACCGACACCGCATCGCCTTCGATCAGCAGTTCACCCACCGAGATCGGCAGCTTGAACCGGCGTGGCCCTGCGCTGCCTGGGTTGATATACAGAACGCTGCCCCGCCGCTCCACCAGCGGTTTGTGCGAATGGCCGCAGACAACCACTTGAACGCCGCAAGACGCAGGATCGATATCGAGCCGCGCCAAGTCGTGAATAACGTAGAGACAGACGGAACCCAACGGAAGCCGCTCGGTTTCTTGCAGCCGCGACGCCCACGCACCCCGGTCGTTGTTGCCGCGCACGGCAGTGACCGGCGCAATTTTCTCCAGCGCATTCAGCACACCAGCGTCGCAGATGTCGCCTGCATGAATGATGTGGTCGCTGCCCGCAAGCTGCGCCAACGCCTGTGGACGCAACAGGTTGTGGGTGTCAGAGATCAGGCCGACGCGCATGGGATTTGGATCGATGGGATGGGCAGTGGCTCGGCGTGAGTCGCAGCAGTTGCTGCGTCGAACCACCGCCGCGCAGTGAATGGTTGATCAGAATACAAGCGTTGCCTGCGCTGTCGGCGCGCAGAAGCGCCAAACGTGCCTCAGACACCTTCAAGCAAGTCGACCACAATGACGCCCGCGAGCAGCGCAAACGTCCAAGCGGCAGCCACCGCAAGCCCGACGCCGAACCTCGGCTTGAACGCGAAATACGCAACCATTGCGACGACACCGGCGATCAGGCCGATGACCTTTGCAAGCATCAGCGCCAGCACGACGACCGGCCAAGCCCAACCCCGCCACGCCCATCGGTTGGATTTCATGAGCTTTTGCAGCATGCGGTTGTCGGGTTTGATGGCCAAGCTTCAGAGCCCTCAGCAAGTGCGGTCGGTATGCGTGGGAACTCCAGCGCTGGCGATTCGGCGCATGTCTGCGGCGTGGGGCGGCCCAAACCGAAATGCCCGCAACGACGGCGAAGTCATCGGTCTGGCTTCGCCTTTGACTTCGGAGGCGGCAAGACGCGGGCGGGGGTCTCGAAAGCCGCGCGCAACAGCTCACGGTCTTCCCGCTGCTCGTCGGTTCGGAAGTAGAGCTTTTCGCCGGGATAAGGCGGATGCTGGGACACCGTGCCGAGCACGGTGCGGCCCGCTGCTGTGGGCTTGAGATAAAGATGGTTGTCACATGCCGACTCGATGGCTTTGCCGTGCAGAGACAAGGCGTATTCACCGAACGTTTTCCTGAACGTCAGCGCGTTGCCCAACCCGGTCTGGCCGTGAATGTGTTCAACAAAGCTTGGGTTGGTTGACGCCGTTGTTGTCCTCAAGTGATCGCAGACAGCGGTTGCGCGTTCCGTCCGTCGCTTCGGCAAAGTCGGCTGAAGCGCCCGCCAAATGAACTCAGCCGCCGCCAAATCCGGTCAGCCCAAGCCCGCCAAGCAACTGGCGACCCAACGGTGAAGCCAGCGTCACCAGCGCGGCAACATTCAACACCACTGTGGCCCAAAAGACTTGCCGGAACGCCTGCTTGGTCGTCTTGTGGCGAAGGTGCTGTTGGGCCAGCAAGGCGCCTGGCCAACCGCCCGCGACGGACAGCAGGTGCAAGGTGTCCTCCGGCGTTCGCCTGGCCCCACGGTGGGCAGCTGACTTGTCCAAGGCGTAAGTGATGTACGTCGCAATGCTGGTTGCGATGTACATCGCAGCCACCCACCACGGCAGCTTCCACAGGACCGCCAAGGCTGCATAGACGAGCACGAATGCCGGGATGACGAAGAGCGTGGCGGTGCCCCATTGGGCCTGGCTGGGCTTCATGGACGCTCTTGGCGTAGGGCGTGCCTGGATCGACTGAACGTTCTTTGCACGCTTGCCCTTCGGACCAACCTCGATTTCGAACGACACGGCTTGATTGAGTCGCGGTCTGCCAGAACCGGTTGGCCAGGCGGAGACATGCACAAATATCGGCTCACCGCCTTGCGTCGACTCGATGCGGCCGAAGCCGCGGTCGTCGTCCCACGTGCGCAGGATGCCTTCGAATCGCATGGGGGCAACAACGGCCTTCTGCTGAGTGGCTGCCGGGTTCAAACGCCACCGCAGGCGCTGCAGCCTACAGCGGAAGCCGCCTTACGGCTTGACGCGAAACAAGGCACACAACTTGTGCCCATCGGGGTCTCTGACGTAGGAAAGGTGCATGGCACCGGTGCTCCCCGACCGCAAGCCAGGCGGCTCTTCAATCGACTGCCCGCCGTGTGCCACGGCGACGTCGTGAAATTCTTTCACCTGCTCAGCCGAATCGCACCGAAAGCCGATCGTTGAGCCGTTGGCTACGGTCGCTGGCTCGTCATTGATGGGTTGGCTCAGACTGAAGGTGCTCCCGTCATGGCGATAGAACAGTCGCACATGGCCTGAGGCTGAGGTGTTGCGGACAGGCTCCCCTGCGCCCAGGACGCCCAATACAGCGTCGTAGAAGCGCTTGGAGCGCTCGATGTCATTCGATCCGAGCATTACGTGATTCAGCATGGCGGTAGAGAAAAGGTGGGTTTAAGAAGCAGTGAATGGTCAAGTGCCGTCTGCGTAGGCGACGAATGCGACGCCGAGTGCAAGAAGAAGGCACAAGGGTGAATATACAAAGCTATCCAGCTGGGCGAACCGGCTGCCGCGCACCCGCTTGAAAAACCCGATGTAGCGAAAGTCGCCGATTGCGCGGGCCAGAAGCCCGATGGAAAGCGCGTAGCAAAACCAACGAAGCACACGGACGGGCATCCCGATCGAGACCAGTCCTGAGGTCGCTGCGATCAGCCCCGCGCAGAGCAGCAGCGCGACGCCAACACCGACCGTGGCGCCAGCCGAAGGAACAAACAAAGGCTTGCCGTCGATGCTCGGCACCGCACCACTTTCTCCTGAGGTGGGCAGAAATGCCATACCAAAATGCCACACCGCCAGGCCCACAAACACCGCACTTAAAGCAATAGAGATGAACATATTCATGGCACACGGCGCCGGCGTCATGCGGCGGCGCAGACGCCCGCCTTCAAACGGTTGTCGGCCAACTTTGCCTCCTGCAGCTTGCGCCCGGGCAAGAACGAACGCGCCGAGTACTGCTGATATGCAGCCAAGCGGCAATGGACGACGTAGAGGCCAACCAGGAAACCAACGCCCAAAATCAGCACGCTACCCAACACACCCATCAACCACGATGTGTCGCCTCTTCGAATCAAAAGGGTGAATCCGGCAGCGACCAACGCCAGCGCCACGAGGAAGTGGAAACCAACGACGCGCCACCAAAAGCCATGCACGGCTTGACGAAAACTTTCGCCCCAGACATTGAACCGTCCTGGTTCGAAGCGTCGTTGTGAACAGCGGCGCAGCGGTGAGTGCGGTACGGCCGCAGCGACAAAAAAGCCCCATGCGCTGCGCAGCGGGCACCGGATGTGGAGCGAGCACGGTGTCAACTTCTGGATGCGAAGGTGGAGCTACAAAAACCGTAGCACAACGCGCACGTTGGACAAGCAGCACAGCACTTTTTAGCTTCCGCTTTTGCAAGGCGCTTTGCCTGTGACGACCAGCGGACCCATTCAGCCGCCACTGAAAGCGGTCGGCTGGAATGGCGGGTCAGGCCGCATCGTTTTGCTCTGCAATATGGACTTATGAGCCTGCATAGTGAGCGCCTGCCATGATGAATGGAATAAGCAGCTCCGGAATCAGATAGCCGAGCCACACTGCAGCCGGCTTAGGTAGGCCAACCTTCGAGATGGAGACAAGCCGCCCGACACCTGCAAGCAGCACCCCAAGCGCAAGCAAGTAGACCAAAAAGCCCTGTTGGCGAATGGTCAGCGCGGCCCAAAGGCAGATGATGCCGGTCGACAGGTAAACACCAGCCATGAACCGATGAACGTTGTCCAGGCGTGGCGACGTATCGGGCTGCCCGAGATAAAACTGCAACGAGCCACCGAATATGGCGATGGCTGCGACGAGAAACAAGCAGATCTGGACGACAACCTGACTGATAGTGAGAGCGGCAGTGGTGGGCATGAAGGACTCCCGACGGTTATGCCTAACGTTTGACTCAAGCGGCAGCCGGCAGGCGCAGCCCGATGACCGTCCGCTTGAAGGAAGGGTTAGCCGTCTGGCTCATTCGTAGTGCGACCACATGCGAAGTGCCCGCACGGTACGTTCCTTCTTGAATACTTCATACACGAGACGGTGTTGGATGTTGATTCTGCGCGAATAGGCGTCGTCAAGATCCCCTACGAGCTTCTCGTAGGCAGGTGGGTTCTGAAATGGATCGATGGCCAACCCATCGAGAAGCGCTTGAGCCTTCTGCTTCAGGCCGGCAGCCGAGAGCTTCTTGGCGTCCTTCAGTGTGTGTTTGGCGTAGACGACGGCCCACTTCACCAAACAACCGCCTTTGCACTCTTGCCCAAGGGCTCAGCCATACCCTTCTTGATGGATTCACGCATGCCCGGAACCGACAGAAGGTAAAGAGTCTCCTGAATGGCCTGCCAATCTTCGGCCGACACCAAAACTGCGCTACTGCGCTTGCCTGAAATCAAGATCGGCTGATGGGACTCAGAAGCCTGGTCGATCAGTCGGTACAAATCGGCGCGCGCCTCGCTGGCGGTGATGGGTGTGACCATGGGTTCTCCTGGAACGACAGTGTCGTACGTTAAAGCGTACAGATTATCAAGGACAACGCACGAGGAGGTGAGACGCCTAACGCTTAAAGTAAGCGGCGGCGCAGCCGTCCGCTTGACTGCCGGGTTAGGAAACCTCGGCTGAAACTGGTAATGCTGGCAAGTAAAAAAGCTTCGCAGCGCGCAAGCGCCGCCACTACGCTTTGCGTAGCACTATGCCGTTGCACCGCGTGGGCTGGAAGCTGTTTTGGCACTGGATTTGGCCTGCAGTGATTCCCAACGTCCTAACGCCTGGGCTCAGTTGCCGCTTGCGCGGCCGAAGGCTGCGCAGGGAATCCAAAACGATGCAGCGTGTTGGGCGGTCAACTGCAGCGATTTGTCGGGCACCCAAAGCAACTTCAGCAAACTGTACTAGCCGCCATGAAGTTGTGAAACATGCCCCAAAATTTCATCATTGATCCAGGGACGGTGGTTGCATGAGTTCAAGTGCTGTTCCTGCCGGACCTACGACATACATCACATGAGTGCCAGTACGCGAGCCTACTTCGATTCTCTGGGGTTTACCCTGAGCCTTCCAGCCGTAATGACCGACCTTCTCGATCACTGCCTCAATGTTGCTTACTTGAATGGCCAAGTGAAGAATCCCGGCACTGTAGGGCTTGGAGGCAGCCTCCGTGCGCTGCGTAACATCGTCGTACTCTAGCAATTCGATTGTTTGACCAGCGAGCTCAACTATTGCCATTTTTACGGTTGAATTCTTAGCACCGGTCACCTGCGTAAGGAAGTCTCCAGCCATTTCCCCGGTGCGGATAAGTTTAGCGCCCAGGGCTTCGGTCCAAAACCGTATGGCGTCATCGAGAGATGGCACTGAAATGCCTACGTGATCTGAACGATAGACCTCAAATTTTCGTGACGATGTCATTTATCACCTTGAAATTACGAAGCTTAATGGTTGATTGACTTACCGCACTAAACGACAGTGCCTAACTGTCACATCCCGGACGATCGTAAGGCCGCTTGATAAAAAGATGCGGATGCGTAGCGTACCAATCTTTCATCGTCTGGAGCGGCGTCTTGCTTTTCAGTGCCGACTGCGGCAGTTGGTGGTTGTACAGCGCCACATAGCGC
>JBBPYC010000020.1:0-8192 GCA_038200275.1 Burkholderiales bacterium | reverse complement strand
TTGCCCAACTGCGCACCTGCGCCTTGAACCTGCTGCGCCATGCCGGCCACCACAACATCAAGGCCGCCCGCCAAATCATCGGCTGGTCACAGCAAGCGCTGCTGCACTTGTGTCAGCAGTTGCAGCGTTGAACAGCCCTGGAACAGCACCAGTGCCGCAAGCATCCACAGACCGAAGCGCAGCCAACCGACGCCGAGCCGGCCCGAGATTGCAAGCCGGGCCAGTGCGATGCCCATGCCGAATGCATCGAGCACCCCGGGCAACTGGCTCGTTGCGATCAACTGGATCGCGGTGTTGCTTGACCCCGGTGGCAATACGAATGTTATGCCGAACCGCCACAGCGCAGCACAACCCAACCAGGCAAGCAGAATTTGCCAGATCGGCGCACGCACCAGCCAGCCTGCGGTCAGCGCGACCAGTAGGTAGAACTGCATCTCCAGCGCAATCGACCAGCTCGGGCCGTTAATGGACCCATGCGTTTTGACAAACAGGTTGTGCACGAACAGCAGATGGGTGCCAACCTGCTGTAACCCATCGATCCAGCCGCGCAGGAAGATCCCTGGGTCAACCAGAAACACGAACGCCAGGCAGGTCAGAAAGTACAGCGGCACGATGCGCCGCAGCCGTCGTTCCGCGAATCGGCTGCGCCAGTGCGGGTCGGAGCTGGTGAAGGCATTCAGAGCGGACATGCCGATCACAAACCCGCTAATCACGAAGAACATGTCGACGCCGACCCAACCCGCACCCAATCCGCGCAGCCAGACGTTTTCCACCGCGCCAGGCCATTGCCCGAGGTTGATCACATGGGAGGTAAGCACCAGCAACGCCGCGGCTGCGCGCATCACGTCGATCAAAGGGTATCTGTGCAAAGTCAGCGATCCGAGAAAAGTACGCAGGGCCAGGAGCGGGGAAAACCAGCCCGAGAGCACCGGTGTGCTGGTGACTGTGTCGTGCTGATCGGGTCAATGGCTTCGGCGAATCCAATCGGGCATTTATGCCAGTCGCTGGTATGCAGATGTCGCCCGATCTGACCCGCATGAGCGGATCTGGCCGACCCGCGAGGTTCGACCGGTTTCATGACATTCCTTAGAGCGATCGTGCCGCCTGTCGCGGTACGTTCTTGGGCGGCATCTTGAGCCACATTTTTTCGAACCCATGCCAAGACAGTGCAGCCAGTGCCAAGGTGCCACCGAGCACGCCCGTGAGCAATTGGCCTTCTCGCCAAGGTGTGGTCTGAATCAATGTCCACATGATCGGCACGTGCCAGAGGTAGATGCCGTAGCTGATGATGCCCAGGTAACGCAGCGGCCAGACGACCCAGCCGCCGCCGCTCGGGCACATGATTAGTGCTGCCAGCAACGCGGCCGTGCCGGACGCCACCAACACGCGCCAGAACACGATCATTCCGAAATTGTTCCAGTACGCCGAATTCGGCCAGAAAAAATGCCAGGCCAGACCCAGCAGCAACAGCGCCGCCAGGGCCGCCAGGGCAGAGCGCGACCAGCTCGGCTTCAGCCGTCCCGCCATTGAGAGCTTGGCCAGAAAGAGCCCGGCGCCGAACGCATCGAGCAAGCCGGGCAGCTGCATCGCCTTCATCACCTGCTTCTCAGGCGAGCTTTCCCCCGGCGGCAGTGCCAGCGTCGTGCCAAAGCGCCAAGCCACCGCAATGCCGATCCCGACCAGAAGAATCTTCCAGCCTGAGGTTCGCGACAGCCAGCCGCAGCTCAGCATCACCAGCAGGTAGAACTGCATCTCGAGCCCGACCGACCAGGACGGCGCGTTGATCGAAGAGTACGTTCGCGGAAACAGGTTGTGAATGAACAACAGGTGCGCGCCGATGTCGATCGCGGCGTTCTTTAGTCCGTGGGTGAGTGGTGTCGGGTCGACCAAGAACAGGTAGACCACGCACGTCAGCAGATATAGCGGCACGATGCGGCGCAGGCGCCGTTCGGCAAATTCGCTGCGCCAATGCGGGTTGTCAACCGCGCTTTGCATGGCCGACAGACCGATCACGAAGCCGCTAACCACAAAGAATAAGTCGACCCCGATCCAGCCCATGCGAAACAGTCGTAGCAGGCCTTCATGCGGAAACGCGGTCCACTGGCCGCTTTCGATCACGTGGTAGACCAGCACCAGCAGCGCTGCGAACGCGCGCAGCACATCGACCAGCGGATATCTTTGCATCAGTCCTGTCCCGTCGGCATGATCGCTGCGAATTCCGCCCTCAAATGGAGCGCGCCGCCTGCAACGGGAATTTCTTCAACGGCTCTTTGAGCCAGAGTTTTTCGAAACCGTGCCAGGACAGCGCCGCCAGTGCAATGGTGCCGGCGAGCACGCCCGCCAGCAACTGGGCGTCCCGCCAGGGCGTCGTTTGAAACAAGGTCCAGATAACCGCCTGGTGCCACAAGTAGATGCCATAGCTGATGACGCCCAAGTAGCGCAGCGGCCAAGTCGGCCATCCCCCCCCAACTGGACAAACCACCATCGCCGCGAGCAGCGCAGCAAAACCCGCTGCGAGCACCGCGCGCCAGCATACGATCATGGCCGCACTGTTCCAATAAGAGGTGTAGCTCCAGATCGTCAGCCAAGCAATCCAGAGCAACAGCGCAGCTAGGGCGAACCAGAATAGAAAACGACGCCAGCCCGGCTCAAGCCGACCTGACATGCTCAGTTTTGCCAACCCGATGCCAACTGCAAAGGCGTCCAGTACACCGGGCAACTGCATCGCTTTCATCATCTGCTCGAGCGGCAGACTCTCGCCTGGCGGCAGTGCCAGGGTCGACCCATAGCGCCATATCAGCGCCATACCAAACCAAACGGCCAGCACCCGCCATACGGAGGTGTGGAGCAGCCGGCGACCCGTCAGCAACACCAACAGGTAGAACTGCATTTCCAGCGCGATCGACCAGATCGGACCGTTGATCGAGTAATAAGTGCGTGGAAACAGGTTGTGGATAAACAGAAGATGGGTACTGATTTCGATGGCGGCATTTTCCGGGCCGCGCAGAAACACGGATGGATCGACGAGGAACACGCAGACCACGCATGTCAGCAGATACAGCGGTACGATGCGGCGCAAGCGTCGCTCTGCAAACGGCTTGCGCCAATGCGCGTCGGTCTGCGCGCTCTGCATCGCCGACAAGCCAATCACAAATCCGCTGATCACAAAAAACAGATCCACGCCGACCCAGCCAATCCGGAACACGGCGAGCAAACCGCCGTGTGGAAACGCGGTCCACTGACCGATTTCGATGACGTGGTAGACCAATACCAGTAGGGCTGCGAAAGCGCGCATCACGTCAATCAGCGGATATCTTCGCATCAGCGTTTTGCAAACTCGACGATGGCATCGTAAAAGCGATTCGAGCCGTCGCGCGTGTTCGTCGGGCCGAGTTCCATGTTGTTCAGGCCGTTGGCGATTGTCTTGGTCTTGAACCGATCGGGTACCAAGGAAAAATAGTACGGACTGACAAATCGCGCGCCCGCGTCGTAGTGCGACTTCAATGCTTGTAAAGCCACTCCGTCGCGCTTCCACTGCTGGGGATTGAACTCAGGCACGCCGTAATCAGTGATGCCGCGCTCCTTCATGTAGCTGCGCATCCAGTTGCTGTCGGTTGCGCCGCCGTACATGTTGAGTCCGGTCTTCCACGGCAGCGTGCGCCCGATTGTCTTGCCGACCGCGAACAGCTGCGGGTTCCAAGTCGAGTTGACGTCCGGCACGATCTGGTGCGAATAGAGCTTGTCGGCCGGCAGGCCTGCGTCAAGCGCGACCTGGTAGACCGTGGCCAGAAAACGCTCCACTTGCCAGGCGCGAAACGCATTCCAGTCGCGCGCAAGTGGGTTGAAGTAGATGTCTTGCTGCGCCTTGGGTAAGTCGAGCCAGGACCGTACGCCGGTGAGTTCGCCGTCAAGCAGATCCGAGCCGCGCCGACGAACGCGCTCCAGCAGAGACCGCACGCCACCGATTGCGCCGTCGGCTTTGGAAGCGAGTTCGCGCAGTGCGCCAGGCGGCGGCGCCGCTTGATCGCGCGCAACCAGGGTGAATTCACTGCGCGCAAGCGGATGGCGCTTGCCATCGACCGACTCGGCAACGATCTGCGCAACGTGCCGGCCGGGGGCGAGTTTGCTGAAGTCGTAGTCGATGCGAAACCCGATGTTCGGATCATCGACCTCTTCGAGCGCGCGGTACACGTCGAGCCGATTCTGCCCGCGCGGCACTTCACCGATGCGCTGCGCATCGATGTAGAGCTCAAGCCGGGCAACCTGCTTTTTCGGATCCCACAGCCAGCCCGAGAACGGCAGCGTGCCGTCGGCAAACGCGTCGTAGTGTTCGGCGAAGGACTCAAGCCGTTCACGGCGGATGTCCTTCGACGGCGCGGGTACCTCAGCGAACGACGCATAAGAGAAGCCGGTTTTTTCGTTGAACGCAGCGATCGAGTGGTATTCACTCTTGAGCCAATCGCGAAACTGTGCGATCGACGGAGCGCTGTAGTCGGTCACGCGGATGTCTTCGTAACGACCCACGCCGTTTTCGAAGTCGGGAAACAGCTGATGCACTTCGCCCATCAGCGTGAAGGCGATGATGCGATTGCGGGCGGTCTCGGGCAATGCGGCAATGCGCTTGGCGAAGTAGCGCAGCGCATCAAAACGCAGGCGGTTGACCGGAATTTCAGGGTCAGACAGCAGCGTGTAGGGAGCGATCCGATAGCCGAAATACCCGAGGTCGGGAACCGAGCCATCGGCGAAATGCATGAAGTTGCTTTCGTCCTTCGCAAGCTCCCCGGTGATCGGGCCGGTCGAATCGAAATGCCCGCCCATGAAATAGACGACGACCGGTCGATCCACTTTTTCAATCACCCGCAGCACTTCGTCGACGGCCACTTCGTCGATCTTCCAGCCTCGGCCATCGGACGTGGGTTTGTACAGGCCGAGCAGTTGCAGCGTCGCGGTGTAGCCGACTTGCACGTCGCCTTTCGGTCCGCCGGGTTCCAGCTGGTCAAGCAAGTTCGCCACCGTCGTCGCGCCGTCGAGTCCGTGCACCCTGCAAAACTCGAGTGCATGGACGAGCAGTTCAAGCTTAGGATCCTGTGCGCCCTCGTTGCACAACGTGATGGCCTCGAGCATCGTCGCCAGCACGAGTGGTTTTCGCGTTGCGACCGCAGAGGAAGCCGCTGGCAGCTGCGGCTGTGCGAGTTGCTGTTGTTGCGACTGGTTGGGCAGTGGCTGTTGCGCAGCGACTACGAGAGGCAGCAGCGATAGGCAAAAGGAGGAGAAAAAGAACTTGCGCATGGAAAAAATTGGTCAACCAATGACACCTGAACGGTGGGAAAAAAACACGCACTTACCGCGAAGGCGGAAGCAGGCGCAGCGGCGACGCCCTTGTCCGCATCCATGGCCTGATTATCAATCCGGCTTGACGCTCATCGAGTCAGCGCAAAGCATCCTGCATTCACAAGCTTGTGACGCAAGAGTGTGAGAAGGCACATGGCCCCTCGAATGACTCATGCGGTCTTGGCGTGTTGACGGATCAGCAGAGCCACACCAAGTTCGGTGGGCACAATGGCCATTTTTGACTTGTCGATCGTCCATGACTGCATCCGCTCGGGACAACCTCGAACGTTCGCAAGGGGCTTCGCTCGATCGCGCAATCGAGAATTTCATGCCCTTGCTGCCACTCGCAGTGGCCTACAGTGGGGGCGCGGATTCCACCGCGCTGTTGCTGGCCTGTGCGCAGAAGTGGCCTGGCAAAGTCAGCGCAGTTCATGTGCACCATGGGCTGCAGGAGGCTGCGGATGGGTTCGCGGCGCATTGTGTGGGCTTTTGCTTGCACATCGGTGTATCGATCGAGATGCGCCACGTGCAGGCACGTCCGCGGCCCGGCCAGAGCCCTGAAGAAGCGGCTCGAAACGCGCGGTACAAGGCATTCAGCGAACCGCGGCTCGTCACCGCAGCGGGTGCAGATGTCAAGTCAATCGCTTTGGCGCACCACGCGGACGATCAAGTCGAGACGATGTTGCTCGCCTTGTCGCGCGGCGCCGGGTTGCCGGGCTTGGCGGCGATGGCTGCAGAATGGCACAACGGCCCACTGAGTTTCCATCGGCCATTGCTGCAGGTGCCCGGCGCGGTGCTGCGCAACTGGCTCGTAACGCGTGGTGTGGGCTGGATCGAAGACCCGACCAACGCCGACCCGCATTTCACGCGCAACCGCATTCGTGCGCAATTGCTGCCTGCGCTGGAGGCAGCATTTCCCGCATGTCGAACCACGTTTGCGCGCAGTGCGGCGCACGCGGCGCAAGGTGCGCAACTGCTAGCGGAACTTGGTGCAGAGGATCTTGGGCACGCCGGTGATCCGCCGGCGATCGAACGTCTGCGCGCACTGTCCGCAGCACGGCTTTCCAATCTGCTGAGGTACTGGCTGCGCTCGACCCATGCGACGACGCCGAGCACGGCGCAGTTGGCGGAGCTGACCGCGCAGATCAACCACTGCGCAACACGTGGCCATCGCATTTGCTTGAAGATCGGCGCTGGCTTCGTGGAACGCCGTGGTCCGCATCTGCATTGGTACAATTCGCCCCTCTTAAAAAGCAGCGCGCCGGCTTGAACGCGAGTCATCATGCGCCCCAAATCTGGATACGGCAGCACGGACTGAGAAGCTCGAAAGCGCTGCCCCGTTGATCAATTCATGGCACTTATCGTTCACAAATACGGCGGCACTTCGATGGGCTCGACCGAGCGCATCAAGTGCGTTGCCAAGCGGGTCGTGAAATGGGCACGGGCCGGACACCAGATGGTGGTGGTTCCGTCGGCGATGAGCGGTGAAACGAATCGGCTGCTGGCGTTGGCGAAGGAGCTGGCGCCTGAAAAACCCTCGCGCGAAGTGAACCGCGAACTCGACATGCTGGCTGCCACGGGTGAGCAGGCGTCGTCTGCGCTGCTTGCGATTGCGCTCAAGGCGGAAGGGGTTGAATCGGTCAGCTACGCGGGGTGGCAGGTGCCGGTGCGCACCAGCAATGAGTACACAAAGGCGCGTATCCAATCGATCGACGGCGAGCGGATCAAAACCGATCTGGACGCCGGTCGAATCGTGATCGTGACGGGCTTTCAGGGGGTGGACGCACAAGGCCACATCACGACCCTCGGGCGCGGCGGTTCGGACACGTCGGCGGTTGCCGTTGCTGCAGCGCTCAAGGCAAAAGAGTGCCTGATCTACACCGACGTGGACGGCGTTTATACAACCGATCCGCGCGTGGTGGCGGAAGCCCGCCGGCTCACCACATTGAGCTTCGAGGAGATGCTTGAGATGGCATCGCTGGGCTCCAAAGTGCTGCAAATCCGCTCCGTCGAATTTGCCGGCAAATACAAAGTGCCACTGCGTGTGCTGTCGAGTTTCACACCATGGGATATCGAACTTGAGCAAGAGTCCAGATCCGGTACGCTGATCACTTTCGAGGAAGACGAAAAAATGGAATCCGCAGTTGTATCGGGCATCGCATTCAGCCGCGACGAGGCCAAGATTTCCGTGCTGGGCGTGCCGGACGAGCCGGGCATCGCCTATCAAATCCTCGGCGTGGTGGCCGATGCGAACATCGAAGTCGATGTGATCATCCAGAACATCAGCCATGAGGGGAAAACCGACTTCAGCTTCACCGTGCATCGCAGTGAGTACGCGCGCACGATCGACCTGCTAAAGGCAAAAGTTGCCAGGCGCCTGGGCACGGAACGCATCGAAGGCGACCCGAAAATCTGCAAGGTCAGCATTGTTGGCATCGGAATGCGAAGTCACGTCGGCATCGCGGCCAAGATGTTCCGCGTGCTGGCGGAAGAGGGCATCAACATCCAGATGATCTCCACCAGCGAGATCAAGACGTCCGTCGTGATTGACGAGAAGTACATGGAATTGGCCGTGCGCGCATTGCACAAAGCGTTTGACCTGGATCAGCCTGCGATTCAGGCATGAGATAATTTCGTGTGAGCTGGAAACGTGACCGAGTGGCCGAAGGTGCTCCCCTGCTAAGGGAGTATGGGGTGTAGAGCCTCATCGAGGGTTCGAATCCCTCCGTTTCCGCCAGACAGCTAGCAAAGATGCGCCTTCCGGGCGCTTTTTTGTTTTATCCCATCATCGACCCCATCATGGTTGCAGGCGGTTGCTTAGGGAAGGCCGGCACAAGTCGCGACGCGATGTGCTGGTCGTG
>JBBPYC010000019.1:0-9298 GCA_038200275.1 Burkholderiales bacterium | reverse complement strand
GCATCATGCGGGTGTAGATGGTGTGCCAGTTGCCGTATGTTGTGGGCAGCGCACGCCACTTGCAGCCGTTGGCGGCCACGTGCAGGATGGCGTTGAGCACCTGCAGGTTGTCCAGGCTCACGTTGCCGCGCTGGCGCGGCAGCCAGTCTTTGATTTGCTCAAACTGCTCTGGGGTCAATTGCATGGGATGCAATGTCAGACAAATACTGCGATTTAACAATAAGTGTTAACACGACCTAGGGCGCGACTTTGGCCACCGTGGGCGGTGGGTTGGTGGAAGTGCCGGTGCTGCTGAAAGTGCGCGTGGTGAACCGGTCGAAGGGCTGGTACGAAAAGACGCCAGCGCGGGCTTAGCGTACTTTGCAGTCCAAATTCTGAGACGACCCCAAGAAGCAACATCGGAATCACGCCCCGCGCATGGCGGTCATGTCGATCAGCAGCAGGAAGCCGACGAAGAACATGGCGGTCATCCACGGTGCTTCGGGAACTTCATGGGCCTCCACCAGCAGCTCTTCCGTGACCAGATAAAGCAGTGCGGCAGCCGCGAACGCGAGCATGGATTCCATCCACCCCGCGCTCAGTCCGGACAACAGCAAGACGCCCGCAAGCGCACCCGCCAGCGGCAACAGCGCGAGCAGCACGATCGTCGTGATGACCCGTTTGCGGGCGGCCCCTGCCTTGGTCAGCGCCGCGGCCGTGGCCAGCCCGAGCGACAGCAGTTCGATGGCCAGCGCCACCGTGATCAACGCCCCCTCCTGTGCCCCAGCAGAGAAGGCGACGCCAATCAGCAGGCCGTCGATCAGGATGTCGATGCCGATGATCAGGACAAGCCCCATCGTGCTTCTGCCGCCCGCACCGACGTCGCTCACGTAGTCGGCTCCGGCAGCGCCGCCCTGCGCAGCTTCATTCTCGAATCGGCGAGCAAAGGTGCGGAGCGCCAGCATCAATGCCACGCCGGCGGCTAACCCGCCAGCCGCCGCAAACGGTGCATCGCGGTGCACCACATCGGGCAGGATTTCAACCGCCAAAGCCGCAAATACGACGCCGGCGGCAAAGTGCTGAATGGCACTTCCCAATCGGGCCTTCGGCGGACGGTACGCGGCGATCACACCGCCGACGGCCATGGCGACCACCGGTGCCAGGGTGAACAGCAGCACGCTGCTGAGGGTTGCGGTTGCGTCCATCAAAGGTCCGGTTGTCTATGCGTCTATGACGAGAACGAATACGTTGAAGCAGGCCGACCTTTTTTTGTGCTTCTCGCGCCAGCTCTACAGCGCACCAGATCATTGCGATGACCAGCATCATCGGCTTGCATCTCGCTGGTCAAATTCGGCCTGGACTTTAAACAGCTGGATTGCTCTGTCCCAGGCTACCTTTTCGAAAGTTCGGGCTTTCTGGTCCCTGAATCTCTAGTCGGAAACGCAGCAATCCTTCGCAAGACATCCCCCTGGTAGGATACGCAGCTTGAAAACCAGCTCCATTCACACGACGCACCCGCTGGTTGCCAACCGGCTCAAGCGCGCGGGTGGTCATCTGCAGAACGTGATCAACATGCTTGAGCGCGACAGTCCGTGTTTGGACATTGCCCAGCAACTGCACGCGGTGGAGCGCGCCATCGGCGCTGCCAAGAAGACGTTGATCCATGACCACCTGGACCATTGCCTGAGCCATGCGCTGGGAGCGGACACCGGAGATGCACGCCGTCGGATGGACGAATTCAAGGACATCACGAAGTACCTGTGAAGGTGCTTGCGAAGCAGCTGGCCTGACATGCGACCCCGCCCACCCCACCACCCCGGTCCCAACGCAGCTGGACTCGGTCGACCCGTGGGCGCGTTGGCCCGCGCATGGTGGCTGGCACGCTGGCTGCTCGTGCTGTTGCTGATCTGCGATCAGGTCAGCGCGCCGCTCCACCGGCACCATCACGATTCGGGAATCGACGGATCGTGGACCACAGCGACACACAGCGCCGCTGTTGATGAACATCCGCACCTTGAGGACGCGGACACCGGTCTGGCTTTTGCACATGCGGTGACCGCCGTGAAGCAACAGACCAGGTTGGATCCACTGGTCGCTATTTCGGCAGCAAGGGCGGTGCCGTCCTTCGCCCTGATTGAGCTCATCGCCTGGGCCTTGGCCGCCGAACCCGTGCCACGGCCGGACGCGCGGCCGCCGGACTACCGCTCGCATCGAAGTTTGCCCCCCGCGGGCCGCGCTCCACCGCTCCACACCTGAAAAGCCGTTTCGCCGCTTTTTTGGAAGGCTGCGCCTGCTATCAGGGCGCGTTGCCGATCGTGGAGTACATCGATGTCGTATCGCCTTTCCCCGCGTGCGCTGGGTCGCTGCGCCGGATTCATTGCGCCCTGCTTGCTATTCGTGTCGGCGCAAGCCGCCGACGAGTTCGCCATCTCGGCGGCACAGATGCAGTCGTTGGGGGTGCAACTGCAGCGCCTCGAGCAGCCGAGCGAGATCACCGGCCCGACCTATCCCGCCCGCGTCGTGCTGCCGCCGGGCCAAGAACAGGTTGCAAGCGCACCACTGGCGGGCGTGGTCGATCAATTGCTGGTGGGCGAAAACGATCCCGTCGAAGACGGACAGCCGCTGCTGCGACTGACCAGTCCCGCGCTGGGCGAGCTGCAGCTTCAGTTGATGGAGGCCGGCTCAGGCAATCGCCTTGTAGCAAAAACGCTGCAACGAGAACGCCAGCTGTTTGCCGAAGGCATCATTCCAGAGCGCCGTGTCTTCGAGGCCGAGGCCGCCGCAGCGGTTAATCGTGCCCGACAGAACCAAGCCGAGGCGGCGCTGCGCCTGGCCGGCATCGAGTCAGCAATGATCCGCCGAGTGGCCGCCGGCGGCAAGGTGGAGACGACGCTCATCGTGCGGGCGCGCGCCGCCGGCCTCGTGGCCGACATCGAGGTCAAGCCAGGCCAACGGGTGCAACAGGCCGACGCGCTGCTGCACATCATCGACACCCGCCGTCTGTCGCTCGATGTCCAGATTCCATCGGCGCGGCAGGCAGACTTGGCCACGGCCAAGGGCGCTTCTCTCACGGTGGTCGGACGCGACGATGTGTCGGCCACGATCCGCAGCGTCGGTCCCTCCGTCAGCGACAGCCAGATGCTGAACTTGCGCGCCGACCTGAACGCAGGTGTGCGCCGGCTGCGCCCGGGTGACCTGCTGCAGGTTCGTATCCCGTTTGCTGCAGGGGGAACGGGCTGGCCCGTGCCACTGCAGGCCGTGGTTCGCGACGGCGACCGGGCTTACGTGTTCCTGCGCACGCCGACCGGCTTCGTTGCCAAGCCGGTGACGGTGCTGTCCAGCGCCGGGCAAGCGGTGCGCGTGCAGGGCGAGCTGCAGGCTGGACAGGAGATTGCCACCGGCTCCGTGATTGCGCTGAAGGCCGCCTGGCAAGGCAAGGGCGGAAGCAACTGATGCTGGCCCGTCTGGTCCAGTTTGCGCTCACGCAACGCCTGTTCGTGCTGCTGGCCGGCGCCCTGCTGGCCGGCGCGGGTTGGTTCGCCTTCACGAACCTGCCGATCGACGCATTCCCCGATGTTTCGAGCACGCAGGTCAAAATCATCATGAAAGCCCCGGGGATGACACCGGAGGAGGTCGAGAGCCGGATCGCCGTTCCGATCGAAGTCGAGATGCTCGGCATCCCGAATCAGAAAATCCTGCGCTCGGTGTCCAAGTACGGACTGGTTGACGTGACCGTGGATTTCCAGGACGGGACCGACATCTACTGGGCGCGCCAGCAGATCGCGGAGCGATTGGCCAACATCAGCGCCGATCTGCCCAAGGGCATCAGCGGCGGGATGGCACCGGTCACGACTCCCCTCGGGGAGATGTTCATGTTCACGGTGGAAGCGCCGGCGATGTCGCTGGAGGAGCGCCGCACGCTGCTTGACTGGGTGATCCGGCCGGCCCTTCGGTCGGTTCCCGGTGTGGCGGACGTGAACGCGCTCGGCGGCAAGGTGCACAGCTTCGAGGTGGTGCTCGCACCGGCGCGTCTGGCCGCGGTCGGCCTCACCGCCAGCCAAGTCGGGGCCGCGATCGAAGCGAACAACCGCAACGACGGCGCGGGGCGGCTGGGCGAAGGCGCCGAGGTGCTGCTCGTGCGCAGTGAGGGCAGCATCCGAACGAAGGACGATCTGCGCGCGATCGTGGTCCGGCACGACAAGAGCGGCACCGTGCGACTGGACGATGTGGCCGAGGTGCGGGACGGCAGTGTCACGCGCTACGGCGTCGTCACACAGGACGGCAAGGCCGAGGCTGTGCAAGGCCTGGTGCTCGGGCTGGCTGGCGCCAACGCGCAACAGGTCGTCGCAGGCGTCACGCAGAAGATCGAGGAACTGATGCCGACCTTGCCGCAGGGCGTCGAGCTGAAAGTCTTCTACAACCGCGCCGAATTGGTCACGAAAGCCGTGGGCACGGTGTCTCGCGCGCTGCTCGAAGCGACTGCGCTGGTGCTGGTGTTGCTCGGTGCCTTCCTCGGCAACGTGCGCGCGGCCGTCGCGGTGGCCTTGGTGCTGCCGTTGTCCGCGCTGGCCACCTTCCTGCTGATGCGCTTCGCCGGCCTGTCAGCCAACCTGATGAGCCTGGGCGGACTGGCGATCGCGCTGGGCATGCTGGTGGACGCCGCCGTGGTGGTGGTCGAGAACGTCGTGCAGCACCTCGGACAGGCACGCGGCAAAGAGCGTTTGCCCCGACTGCATCTCGTGTTCCGCGCGGTGCGAGAAGTCGCTGCGCCAGTCGCCGCGGGCGTACTCATCATCGTGATCGTGTTCCTGCCGCTGTTGACCCTGCAGGACCTGGAAGGCAAATTCTTTGTGCCGGTGGCAATGACGATCGTCTTCGCACTGGCCAGCTCGTTGCTGCTGTCGCTCACCATCATCCCGGTGCTCTCGTCCCTGCTGATCAAGCAGGTTGGCCACGACGAGCCCTGGCTGCCGCGCAAGCTGCTGCAGGCCTATGAGCCAGCGCTGACGTTTGCGATGCGGCGTGAGACGGTGGTCTACCTCGTTGCCGCACTCATGCTCGTTGGCGCATCGGTTGTCTACACCCGCGTCGGAAAAACCTTCATGCCCACGATGGACGAGGGCGACATCATCGTCGGCATCGAAAAGCTGCCGTCGGTGAGCCTGGAGCAGACCGCCGCACTGGACCTGAAGATCCAGCAGGCGCTGATGCAGAACATTCCGGAGATCACCGGCGTGGTCGCACGCGCCGGGTCCGACGAGATCGGCCTCGATCCGATGGGACTGAACCAGACCGATACGTTCCTGGTGCTGAAGGCCCGCGCGGACTGGCAGGTTGCAAGCAAGGCGGCTTTGCTGGACAAGATCCGCAAGGTGCTCGACCAGTTGCCCGGCATCAGCTACAGCTTCACGCAGCCGATCGATATGCGGGTCTCGGAGATGATCATCGGCGTGCGCGGCGACGTGGCGATCAAGGTGTTTGGCCCCAAGCTCGACAAACTCAACGAACTGGCCAGCCAGATCGAGCGTCTGGTCAAGCAGGTCCCAGGCAATCAGGACGTCTACACGGTGGAAAACGACGGCGTTCAATACCTGCGCGTCCTGGTCGACCGACTCGCCATCGGCCGCTACGGTCTGTCGATGGAAGATGTGCAGGACGCGTTGCGCGTGCAGATCGAGGGCCAGCGCGCGGGCACCGTGATCGACGGCAACCGCCGCATTCCGATCGTGCTGCGAGGGCCGGACAACGTCCGCCTGTCGCCAGCCGACTTCGCCGCGTTGAACATCACCACGGCCGACGGCCGGAGCGTGCCGCTGCAAAGTCTCGCGCAACTGCAGCGCGACACCGGTCCAGTGAAGATTGACCGCGAGATGGGGAGCCGCTACAGCGTCGTGATCGCCAACGTCACGGGACGCGACCTGGTGGGCTTCGTGGAAGAAGCAAAAACGAGGATCGCGCAGGCGGTCGAGCTGCCAACGGGCTACCGCATCGCCTGGGCGGGCCAGTTCGAGAACCAGCAGCGGGCGTCGCAACGCCTCGCCCTGGTGATTCCACTGTCGCTGGGCGTGATCTTCCTGGTGCTGTTCTCCACCTTCGGCTCGGTACGCCAGGCGCTGCTGGTGCTCAGCAACATCCCGTTCGCGTTGGTCGGCGGCGTCGTGGCGCTTTGGCTGACGGGGGAATATCTGTCTGTGCCCGCCTCGGTCGGCTTCATTGCGCTGCTGGGCATCGCCGTGCTCAACGGCGTTGTGCTGGTGAGCTACTTTAATCAGCTGCACGCCGAGGGCTTGGCACCCGTCGACTGCGTGATGCAAGGCGCGCGACGACGCTTGAGACCGGTGCTGATGACGGCCTCGATCACCGCATTCGGGCTGATACCGCTGCTGTTCGCCACTGGACCAGGCTCGGAGATTCAGCGCCCGCTGGCCATCGTAGTCATCGGGGGACTCATCACGGCCACGGCTTTGACGCTGATCCTGCTGCCCATTCTTTATCTGCGTTTTGCGCACGCAAAACCCCACGGTTCGACCGAACTGGAGATGCGCGATGTCTGACTACTGCCTGTCGCTGATCTGCGACCCCAACGTCTCGGAAAAGCTTCTCGACACGCTGCTGGCCACCGTTCCAGACCAGATCTTCACGAGCACGTCGACCTTCAGTCACGGCATACCGCACGGTCGGCTCACCCGCGACGAACAAGTGATGGGCCGCAGCCGGTCGCTGCAGATTCAGCTGGTGACGAGCGAACATCAACTGGACGACTTGCTCGCGCAATTGCGGCGGGACTTCCCGGGCACCGGCCTGCGCTACTGGGCGACCGAGCTGAGCCTTCAAGGAGTGATCGAATGATGCGCTGGAACAGGGCCGCGGTTTCACTGTCTTGGGTCTTGCTGATCTCTCCTGGACACGCTGCCGGTCTCGCCACGCCTGCCGATCTGCCACCTACCGGGCTTGCGCGCCAGGCGATTGAGCAGGATCCGAGAGTGGTCGAAGCGCTCAGCGCGTTGAGCGCTTCCAGGCATGGTGCAGCGGCACTTCGGGCTGGGTCTCATGAATGGGCGGCAAGACTGTCGGCGCAACGACGCAGCTACAACACTGGCAGCCGCTCAAATGAATGGGTTGCGTCGCTGGAGCGACCCATCCGGATCAACGGCAAGGCCTCACTGGATGCCCAGCTCGGGGACACGGAACTGCAGATCGGCCAGGCGCAGATCGGCGAGGCCAGGCATGAGGCGGCACGCGCGCTTGCCAAGCTATGGATTAACGTACTGGCGGCGAGCCGGGTACGCGAGTTGTTCGTCGAGCAGTTCGGCTTCGCCCAAAGCAACCAGAAGGCGGCGCAGAGACGGCGACGCGCCGGGGATGCATCCAAGCTCGAGGTCAATCTCGCCGCCGCCGATCTGGCTGAGGTGCAGCGCCAAATGAACGTCGCAACCACTGCCGAAGCCAAAGCCCGGGCCACATTGCGCACGCGCTTTCCGCAGCTGCCGACCGACGCGAAGGCGCTGTCTGCACCCGTATCGCCCGGGCAATCTCTGGAGCAATGGCGGGCGCGCATTCTTGCCGAAAGCGATCCCATCAAACTGGTGGAGGCGCAGCTTCGCAAAGCAGAGCTGGCGGCGTCACGGGCACGCGCGGATCGCGTGCCCGATCCGACCGTGGGCGTCTACGCGGCGTCCGAAGCCAATCGCGGTGAGCGCATTTATGGCGTGACCGTGAGCATTCCGCTGTCGGGCACGTACCGCAACGAGCGGATGTTGCAGGCGCTGCGAGAGGTCGAAGCCGCGCAGGCGCGTCTCGACAGCCAGCGGCGCGAGATCGATATCGAGATCACAGCGGTCTATATCGATGCGGTCGGCAGCTACGAACGCTGGCGGCTCGCATCGCAGGGGCTGGCCGCGACGCGCGACAACGCGCGCCTGACGCAGCGCGCCTACGCCTTGGGCGAGGTGGATCTGCAAGGCCTGCTGCTGACCCGCAAGCAGGCGCTCGACGCGGCGATCGCCGTCGAGCAGGCCCGGGTCGAAGCGCTCGGGCTACATCACCGACTGCTCATCGATGCGCATCTGGTGTGGGAACTCGACGATGACTGAAGCAAAACAGTTGGTCGCTGAGGCGCCATTGGTGCTTCCGCCTCGTATCTAGAACGAGGGCACTTCATGCTGAACATACTTCGCGACAGAACGTATCGGCATCTGTTTTTGCCCAGGTGATCGCGCTGCTGGGCACCGGGCTGGCCACGGTCGCCTTGAGCCTGCTGGCGTTCGATCTGGCGGGCGGCGACGCCGGCGCCGTCCTGGGCACCGCGCTGGCGATCAAGATGCTGGCGTACATCGGCGTGGCACCGATTGCGTCCGCATTCGCTGAGCGGCTGCCCCGGCGCAGCTTGCTGGTCACCCTCGATCTGGTCCGCGCGGCGGTAGCGCTGACGCTGCCGTTCGTCACGCAAATCTGGCAAATCTACCTTCTGATCTTCCTGTTGCAATCGGCATCCGCGGGATTTGCGCCCGCCTTTCAGGCCACGATTCCTGACGTGCTGCCCAAGGAAACCGATTACACACGAGCGCTCTCCCTGTCGCGCCTGGCTTATGACCTGGAGAGTCTGGTCAGCCCGGCGCTCGCCGCCGTTCTGTTGAGTGTGATGAGCTACCACAGCCTGTTCGGCGGGACGGTGCTGGGCTTTCTGGCATCCGCTGCGCTCGTGGTCTCAGCCGTTTTGCCCAAAGCCAAGCTGCCGCCCAAGCGTGGCATCTACGAGCGCACCACACGCGGTTTGCGCATCTATCTGGCCACGCCGCGCCTGCAAGGCTTGCTCGCGCTGAACCCTGCCATCGCGTCCGGCAGCGCCATGGTTATCGTCAATACCGTGGTGCTCGTGCAGTCGGGGTTCGGACGATCCCAGATCGCCACCGCGGCCGCCCTGGCGCTGTTCGGAGCGGGCTCGATGCTCGTCGCGCTGCTGCTTCCCCGGCTGCTGGAGCAACTTCCAGAGCGCCGCGTGATGTTAAGCGGCGCCGGTCTGATCGCCGCCGGGTTGATGCTGGGCGCGTTTGTGCAACACCGCTTTTTGCTGCTGCTGCCGCTCTAGGTCGTGTTAACACTTATTGCCGGCACTGTGTCTGCACGCGATACTCCCGATCATGCAATTGACCTCCGAACAGTTTGAGCAGATCGCAGCCTCGTTGCCGCGCCAGCGCGGCAACGTGAGCCTGGACAACCTGCAGGTGCTCAACGCCATCCTGCACGTGGCCGCCAACGGCTGCAAGTGGCGTGCGCTGCCTGCGGCGTACGGCAACTGGCACACCATCTACACGCGCAT
>JBBPYC010000018.1:0-12603 GCA_038200275.1 Burkholderiales bacterium | reverse complement strand
GCCGCGGTGCGATTTTGGCGAGAGGCCAAGACAATGATGCCCGCGGGGCAGCCGTATTTGTTGGATGCGAAAAGCGGTATTGGTGCGTGCGGCGATTGGTGCATCGGCTCACGGGTCGAGGACGCGTTCGTCTCAGGGTTGTCGCTGGCACTCGCGGTTCTCTAAGGCTCGGCAGGGCGCTGCAGTACCGTTTGATTCGGCCCCTCACGCGGCCACAATGCAAGCGTTGCGGTACTGGGGCGCTGTGGTGCGGGTCTGCGCATGACCCAGCCACGCTACTGCGGCCGGTTCGCGCCGTCGCCAACGGGGCCGTTGCATGCGGGTTCAATGGTCGCAGCACTCGCCAGCTGGCTCGATGCGCGTGCGCACGCGGGCGTCTGGCTGATCCGCATCGAAGATGTGGACACGCCGCGCTGCCGATCAACGCATGCCGACCGAATCCTCCTGCAACTGGCCGCCTGCGGCTTGACCAGCGACGCGCCGCCATTGTGGCAATCGCAGCGTGCGGCGACTTATGTGGCTGCGCTCGACGCCCTCATTGCCGCCGGTCGCGCGTATCCCTGTGGATGTTCGCGACGGGATATCGAACAGCGCAACGCCGCGCTCGGACGCCCGCAGCCGCGCGGCAGCGAATTGGTCTACCCCGGCACCTGCCGGCAAGGCTTGCAGGGGCGCTCGGCGCGCGCGTGGCGATTTGCGGTGCCTGATGCATTCAGCGATCGGAGGTTTGAGTCAAAACACGCTGAGCCACCGGCCACCACTGCGTTTTCAGATACAAATTTGATAGCAGAGGCGTTTGATGACGTCCGTTGGCTGGATCGCCGTCTCGGGCGCCAGCATCAGCAGGTGACAAGCGCGGTTGGCGACTTTGTGCTGCGTCGTGCCGACGGCCTGTGGGCTTACCAACTTGCCGTGGTGGTCGACGATGCCGCGCAAGGCATCACCGACGTTGTTCGTGGCGAGGACCTGGCCGACAACACCGCACGTCAGGTCTTGTTGCAACGCGCGCTCGGCGTGCCGACACCGCACTATCTGCACACGCCGCTTGTGCTCGACGACAACGGCGAGAAGTTGTCCAAGCAAAACGGTGCATCGCCGGTCGATGAAACCCAGCCGCTCGCGGTGTTGAGCGCGGCAGCAGCGGTGCTGGGCTTGTCGGCACCCGATGCCAACACCGTGGCCGATGCGCTGGCGGGCTGGGTGAGCGAATGGCGGGTGCGCTTCATTCGTGGGTGACCCATGGGCCAGCCGGTCTGCAAATGGCCCGCGCATTTCCCCAGCAAAGCACGAGCACCGGATTTATAGAATGGCCCGACTCGTGAACGACTCAGACCCATCTCTCCTCATCGGCGTCGACGTCACCCCGGACGCCGCCCCCCCACTGCGGCGCGTGCGCAGCTTCGTGCGCCGCGCCGGACGCAGCACGCTCGCACAGGTCCGCGCGGTCGAGCAACTCGCACCGCGCTATGTGTTGCCTTATCAGCCCGAGGTGCTCGATCTCCCCGCTGCATTCGGCCGACCCGCGCCCACCGTGCTGGAGATCGGTTTCGGCATGGGCGAGGCGACCGCGCAGATCGCAGCGCTGTTGCGAGACACCGATTTTTTGTGCTGCGAAGTGCACGAAGCCGGTGTCGGCGCGCTGCTCAAGCGCATCGGTGAGCAGGATCTGAGCAACATCCGCATCGTGTCGCACGACGCCGTCGATGTGCTGGATCAAATGATCGCTCCCGGCACGCTCGCCGGCATTCACGTCTTCTTCCCCGACCCGTGGCACAAGACGCGGCACCACAAGCGCCGGTTGCTGCAGCCGCCGTTCGTGCAGCAACTCAGCAGACGGCTGAGTGCAGGCGGCTATCTGCACTGCGCGACCGACTGGCAACCGTATGCCGAACAGATGCTGGAGGTGCTGTCGGCCGAGCCGACGTTGAGCAACACCAGCGCCACTGGCGCTTACGCCGAGCGGCCTGACTATCGGCCGCTGACCAAGTTCGAGCAGCGGGGTTTGCGGCTCGGTCACGGCGTATGGGATTTGGTGTTTCGGCGCTTCTGAAGCGCATTGATGGTGCGTCAATGCGCCTGGAAATGCTGTTGACGGGCAGATGCCGCGCGATGCGCTCTGCCTGTGCACCAAGCAGCGTTCTCGGTCACCGACCGTGTCAAGTCTGAGAAGCGTGCTCCAATCGACTGCATGGATTGATGCACGTCGCCGATTGCCGACCGTCCGAAGCTTTTGCACGCGCGTTGCGTGCGCGGGTCAACATCTCCGCGTTCAGCGCGCCCAGTAGCCCCCACGCAGCACATATCCGCCGCGTGTGGCCGGCTCCCAGTGGCGCGCCTGCCAGCGATAGCCGGGGCGCGGCTGCGCCCAACGGCCCGGCACCCAGGCATGCCGACCGCCCGACCAGCCCCAATAGCCGCCCACCCAGACCGCGCCAGGATAGGGTGCGGCCGGAATCACTTCGGCATAAGGCGCTGGCGGCGGTACATTCGCCTCCACCACCACTTCCTCAATCGGATAAGCCGCGCGCCGTGATGGCGGTGGCGCCACGCAGGCGGACAGGCCGGTCAGCGCAATCAGCGAGACCACGGCGCCGCGTGCAAGGCGTCCCGGGGTAGCGGTTGTGTTTTCGTTCTCAAGTTTCATGGTTCAAATCGACTCGAAAAAATGGCCGAAAAAATTCCGCTCGGCAGAGCAATCACAGGCCAATCAAAAGCGATCTGCGCGGCGGACCACCAACACTCAACGTCGCTGGCCGCGCAGCCGACGACCGCGCGCTTTGCTATTTGCTTGCGGCTTGCATTGCGGACGGCCGGTTAAAATGGCATGGATGATTCTTCCGTGCAATTCGCATCGCGGCACATTGCACCACTTCCAGCAAGAACGAGAAAGGCAGCATTGGTCATGACACCGCGAACTACGCCGTTGCGCCTGTTGACAACCTGAAAGCAGTTTTCGCGCGCTGTTTTTTTGCTCAACAGCGTGCTGCTCCGGTCTGCCCGCGTCGACAGGCATCAGGACGAGCCCACAGACCTTTTTCGTTCTCTCCACCTTTCCAAGCGCGGCATTCGGTCCGCGCTTTTTGTTTTTGGAAAACCCTTTCTCATCATGATTCAGATCACGCTCCCCGATGGTTCGCACCGCGACTTCGACGGCCCGGTCACCGTTGCCGAAGTGGCTGCTTCGATTGGACCCGGCTTGGCCAAAGCAGCCCTGGCAGGCAAGGTGCGCGCGGCAAACGATGCAGACGGTTTTCGTGTGGTCGACACGAGTTACCGGTTCACCAGCGACGGGCAATTGGCCATCGTGACCGCGAAAGACGCCGACGGGCTCGACGTGATTCGGCATTCGACCGCGCACCTGCTCGCTTATGCGGTGAAAGACCTGTTCCCGGAAGCGCAGGTCACGATTGGTCCGGTGATCGAAAACGGCTTTTATTACGACTTTGCTTACAAGCGGCCGTTCACGCCGGAGGACTTGGAACAAATCGAGAAACGCATGAGCGAGATCGCGTTGAAGGACGAGCCGGTCACGCGCCGCGTGCTGCCGCGCGACGAAGCGGTCGAGCACTTCAAGCGACTTGGCGAGCATTACAAGGCCGAGATCATCGGCAGCATTCCGGCCGGTGAGGACGTGTCGCTGTATGCCGAAGGCGGCTTCGAAGACCTGTGCCGCGGCCCGCACGTTCCGAGCACCGGCAAACTGAAGCACTTCAAGCTGATGAAGGTGGCCGGCGCGTACTGGCGCGGCGATCACCGCAACGAGATGCTGCAGCGCATCTACGGCACCGCGTGGGGAAGCAAGGACGAACTGCAACAGTATTTGAAGATGCTGGAAGAAGCCGAGAAGCGCGATCACCGCAAGCTCGGCCGTGAGCTCGATCTGTTCCACATCGACGAGCACGCGCCGGGCCTGGTGTTCTGGCACCCGCGCGGCTGGACGCTGTGGCAGCAGGTCGAGCAGTACATGCGCGGGGTCTATCGGGACAACGGCTACCAGGAGGTGAAGGGTCCGCAGATCCTCGACAAAGGCCTGTGGGAGAAGACCGGCCACTGGGACAACTACCGCGACAACATGTTCACGACGGAAAGCGAAAAACGCGACTACGCGTTGAAGCCGATGAACTGCCCGGGCCACATCCTGATCTACAAGCAGGGCTTGAAGAGCTACCGCGATCTGCCGCTGCGCTACGGCGAGTTCGGCAACTGCCACCGCAACGAGCCCTCGGGCGGGCTGCACGGCATCATGCGCGTGCGCGGCTTCACGCAGGACGATGGCCACATCTTCTGCACCGAGGACATGATCCTGGACGAATGCACCGCGTTCACGACACTGCTGCAAAAAGTCTATGCCGACTTCGGCTTCACCAACATCATCTACAAGGTCGCCACGCGGCCGGCCGAGCGCATCGGCAGCGACGAATCGTGGGACAAGGCCGAGCACGCGCTGATGGAGAGCCTGCGCCGGTCTGGCTGCGACTTTGAAGTGTCGCCGGGCGAGGGCGCGTTCTATGGCCCGAAGATCGAGTATTCCCTCAAAGACGCGATCGGCCGCGTCTGGCAGTGCGGCACGATCCAGGTCGACCCCTCAATGCCCGAACGGCTGGACGCCGAATACGTCGGCGAAGACGGCGCACGGCACCGGCCCATCATGCTGCACCGTGCGATCGTCGGGAGCCTGGAACGCTTCCTCGGCATCCTGATCGAGCAGCACGCGGGCGCGATGCCGGCGTGGATCGCGCCGGTGCAGATCGCGCTGCTGAACATCACGGATGCGCAGGCCGATTACTGTCGTGAAACGGCAAAAGCGCTGGAGAATCAAGGCTTCCGGGTGCATCTGGACCTGCGCAACGAGAAGATCACGTATAAAATACGCGAGCAATCGTTGCAGAAGCTGCCCTATATTCTGGTCGTCGGCGACAAGGAAAAGGCAGCTGGATCGGTCGCCGTGCGCGGCCGGGGCAATCAGGATCTGGGTGTCATGCCGCTGGCCGAATTCCAGCAACGCCTGCACAACGACATTGCTCGAAAAATGTGAGTTTGGTTTTTTAAGCGACTGGAATGCATGACGCTCCGGTCTTTTGCTGCTAGTTTTTCAATAGCGGCTTATTGTTGAAAAGGATCGAACCATCGCTGCTGAATATCGGGATCGTCGCTACCGCGAAGAACGCAAGCACCGCCTGAATCGCGAGATCATGGCGCCAGAAGTCCGCCTTTCGGGGCCGGAGAACGAGCCACTCGGCATCCAACCGATTGCCGAAGCGTTGCGCATGGCGGGTGAACTGGATGTGGATCTGGTGGAGATTGCCGCCACCGCAAATCCGCCGGTTTGTCGCCTGATGGACTACGGCAAGTTCAAGTACCTTGAACAAAAGCGCGCGGCCGATGCCAAATCCAAGCAGACCACGATCGAGATCAAGGAAATCAAATTCCGGCCGGGCACCGACGACGGCGACTACAACATCAAGATGCGCAACATTCGGCGCTTTCTGAGCGAAGGCGACAAGTGCAAAATCACGTTGCGCTATCGGGGTCGGGAGATCACGCACCAGGAAATTGGCATGGCGCTGTTGCAGCGCATCCGTGACGAGCTTGGTGACCTGATTCTGGTTGAGCAGTTCCCGCGGCTCGAAGGCCGGCAGATGGTCATGATGATTGCGCCGGGCAAGAAGAAAGTTGCAACGGCAGCGAAGAGCACCGCCACTGCAGACAGCAATTCCAGCGCGCCCGCCAACGCGAGTTGAGCAACGCGGTCAGCCCCCCGAAATTCGGGGTGCCGGCTTACAGAAGACAACAGGTTTTGCCGTGAAGGGTTGTCAGGGGCCTGCATGAAATGCAGCGCTGGCGACAAATCCGGCACGGCGGAAGCGAGCAGGTCGGGCATCGATTGAGTCTCAATCGGTGCCAAGACCCATAAGTGGCTCGGGGCCTATTCAAGTCGCAGCGAACTCGGTTTTTTCGCGGCGCGCCTCACGAGCACAAACCAAGAGCGAAAGCTTGAATAAGAGAAAGCGAGCATTCCCATGCCCAAGATGAAAACCAAAAAAAGCGCGGCCAAGCGGTTTCGCGTGCGCCCGGGTGGCACCGTCAAACGCGGCCAAGCGTTCAAGCGCCACATCCTGACCAAAAAAACCACCAAGAACAAGCGCCATCTGCGCGGCGCAGTGCAAGTGCATGAGACCAACATGGCCTCCATCGCACGCATGATGCCGTCGGCCGGTCTGTGACCGCCGCTGCGAAGAACGCTTGAGATTGAGAATCAGGAGAAATACAAATGCCAAGAGTCAAACGTGGTGTAACGGCGCGCGCGCGCCACAAGAAGGTCCTTGCGCTTGCAAAGGGGTTCCGCGGTCGGCGCGGCAACGTGTACCGCATCGCCAAACAGGCGGTGATGAAAGCGGGGCAATACGCTTACCGTGATCGCCGTACCAAGAAGCGTGTGTTCCGCCAGTTGTGGATTGCTCGTATCAACGCTGCTGCGCGTGAATGCGGCATGAGCTACAGCAAGTTCGCCAATGGCCTGAAGCAAGCTGCGATTGAGGTCGACCGCAAGGTGCTGGCCGATATCGCAGTGCACGACAAAGCGGCGTTCGCCGCCATCGTCGATCAGGTCCGGGCCAAGATGGCGGCCTGACGAGGCCATTGTGCAGGTTGGGTGCGGCGTTCGATCGATGCTTCGATTGCCGCCGCATCGCAAAGCAAATCGGTGCACTCGGCGCAGTCTGCACAACTGAATCGTCAGATCGCATCGCGCAAGTCCGGGCTCGGGTAGAACCCCAAGCGCCGGCTTTTTCTTTTGGCACGGCCTAACTCGGTCTCGCCAGATTCATTTCTTCAATCTGTGATGTCTCATGAGTGAGTTGGACGCCATTGTCGAGCAGGCGAAAACCGAGTTCGGGCAAGCCACCGTTGCAGCCGACCTGGAAAACGCAAAGGCGCGTTTCCTCGGCAAAAGCGGGCAATTGACCGCGCTGATGAAGGGCCTGGCTGCTCTGCCAGTGGAAGAAAAAAAATCGCGCGGCGCTGCCATCAACATTGCCAAGCAGGCGATCGAGTCAACTTTGCAGACATGCCGACAGGCGCTTGCCGATGCCGAGCTTGATCTGCAATTGAAGGCCGACGCGCTCGACGTGACGCTGCCCGGACGCCGGCACAGCGCTGGCGCGTTGCACCCGGTTTCACTGACGCTGGAGCGCATCGAATCGATCTTTGGCTCCATGGGTTTCGAAGTCGCTGACGGCCCCGAGATCGAGACCGACTGGTTCAACTTCACCGCACTCAACACGCCCGAGGACCATCCGGCGCGTTCCATGCACGACACGTTCTATGTCGAAGGCGGATTGCTGCTGCGCACGCACACCAGCCCGATGCAGATTCGGCACGCGGTGCAGCATGTGAAGCGCTATCTCGCCCAAGCCGCAGCCGATGGCGACGACGCAGAAACGATGCCCGAGATCCGCGTGATCGCGCCGGGCCGCACATATCGGGTGGACAGCGACGCGACCCATTCGCCGATGTTTCACCAGTGCGAAGGCCTGTGGATCGGCCGCAATGTCAGCTTTAAAGACCTGAAGGTGGTGTTCACGGACTTCTGCCGCGCGTTCTTCGAGAGCGATGACCTGAAGCTGCGTTTTCGTCCGAGCTTCTTTCCGTTCACCGAGCCAAGCGCCGAGGTCGACATCCAGTTTTCCAGCGGCCCCCTTGCTGGCCGCTGGCTTGAAGTGGCCGGCTCCGGCCAGGTGCATCCACAAGTCGTGCGCAACATGGGGCTCGACCCGGAAGTGTTCATCGGCTTCGCATTCGGCATGGGACCGGATCGCCTGACGATGCTGCGCTACGGCGTGAACGACCTGCGGCTGTTCTTCGATGGCGACCTGCGGTTTCTGCGTCAGTTCCGCGCCTGAATGAGCGCGGCGCGCAGCGGGCTGCGGTGCCCATTTGCGCGCCCCAAGTTGCCTTGCGCAACGGCCGAAAAGGCCAAGTCGTTTTTCTGAAATCAACACCAATTCGATCCACGCCATGCAATTTCCCGAGTCCTGGCTGCGCGCGTTCTGCAACCCTCCGCTGTCGACCGAACAACTGGCCGATGTGCTCACGATGGGCGGGCTCGAAGTCGAGCAGACGCGCCCGGTCGCACCGGCGTTCTCCCGTGTGGTGGTTGGCCGCATCGTATCCGCCGAGCAGCATCCGAACGCCGATCGTCTGCGTGTCTGCGCAGTCGACATCGGCACCGATGCGCCGCTGGCCATTGTCTGCGGCGCGCCGAATGCGCGGGTCGGCCTGAAGGCACCATGTGCGCTGGTCGGTGCGATGCTGCCACCGGCCAAGGACGGTGGCGAACCATTTGCGATTTCAGTCGGCGAACTACGCGGCGTGGCCAGTCACGGGATGTTGTGCTCGGCGCGCGAACTTGGCATTTCTGACGAGCAGGGCGGTCTGATGGAGCTGGCCGCCGATGCGCCCGTCGGTGCCGATTTGCGCGAATGGCTGGCACTTGACGACATGTTGTTCACGCTAAAGCTCACGCCGAACCTTGCGCACGCTTTGAGCATCTACGGCATCGCGCGCGAACTGTCCGCGCTGACTGGCGCGACGCTTGAAGAGCCGACCTTTCCACCGGCACCCATTGCGATCGATGACCAGCTGCCTGTGACGCTGGCCGCCGCCGACTTGTGTGGCCGCTTCTCCGGTCGCATCGTACGCAACGTGAACCCGCAGGCCACCACCCCAGCCTGGATGGTCGAGCGGCTTGCGCGTTGCGGCCAGCGCAGCGTGAGCGCGCTGGTCGACATCTCGAACTATGTGATGTTCGAGCTGGGCCGCCCATCGCACATCTTTGATCTGGACAAGATCGATGGCGGCCTCGACGTGCGTTGGGGCAAGCCCGGCGAACAGCTTGAACTGCTGAACGGCGACATCGTCACTGTCGATGAAAAAGTTGGCGTCATCGCCGATCAATCCCGGGTCGAATCGCTGGCCGGTGTCATGGGCGGCGAAGCCACCGCGGTCGGCGACGAAACGCGCAACATCTATCTGGAAGCGGCGTTCTGGTGGCCCGCGGCGATTGCCGGGCGCGCACGCCGCTACAACTTCTCGACCGACGCCTCGCACCGGTTCGAGCGCGGGGTTGACCCCACCACCACCGTGCCGCACCTGGAGCGCATCACACGGCTGGTGCTGGACATCTGCGGCACGCCGGAAACCACCTGCGGCCCGGTCGACGACCAGATCACCAAGTTGCCCGAGCTGCGCCCGGTCATGCTGCGCATCGCGCGCGCAGCCAAGGTGCTGGGCATGCCGATCACGCAGGCGCAGTGCACACAGGGCTTGCGGCGACTCGGCCTGACCGTGATCGAGGGCGACGGCACGTTGACCGTGGTGCCGCCCGGCCACCGGTTCGACTTGCGCATTGAAGAAGACCTGATCGAAGAAGTCGCACGCTTGATCGGCTATGACGCCCTGCCGACCACACCGCCGATTGCGCCGATCCGGCCGCGACTGCGTACCGAGAGCCAGCGCAGCCCGTTTGCGCTGCGGCGCACGTTGGCTGGGCTCGGCTACTTCGAGACCATCAATTTCAGCTTTGTCGACGCAGCGTGGGAGCATGACTTGGCGGGCAACCCGAACCCGATTAAGGTGGTCAACCCGATTGCAAGTCATATGAGCGTCATGCGCTCGTCCCTGCTCGCTTCTCTGCTACAAGTTTTGAAGTTCAACGTGGACCGCAAGGCGCCGCAGGTGCGCGTGTTTGAGTTGGGCCGGGTGTTTCTTCGCAACCCACAGCGCGTGGGCTCTGACCAGCACGTCGCCGGTTTCGATCAGCCCATGCGCGTGGCCGGTCTGGCCTGGGGACCAGTTGAGCCGTTGCAGTGGACCGCTAAGCCGCGCCAAATTGACTTCTTCGACGTGAAGGGCGAAGTTGAGGCGTTGCTGGCACCGCGGATCGCCACGTTTGAACCTGCCACCCACCCGGCGCTGCACCCCGGCCGTTGTGCGAGCGTGCGCGTCGGCGATGCAGTGATCGGCATCGTCGGCGAGCTGCATCCCAAATGGCGGCAGCGGTTCGATCTGACGCATGCACCCGTGCTGTTCGAACTTGATCTGCAGGCGGTGCTGCAACGCCCTGTGCCGCAGTTTGAGCCGGTGGCAAGGCGTCAAGCGGTTGAGCGCGACATTGCCGTGATCGTGCCTGAGCACACCACTCACCAAGCGGTCATGCATACAATCAACGAATCTGAGGCACGAATTTTGCCCGCGAGTGCTCAATTGTTTGATATTTATCGTTCACAGGGCGATGCCACCGCCAGCACACCAGGCGCTGGAGAAAAGAGTATTGCAGTGCGCCTGACATTCCTGAGCGCCGATGATGAGCAAACACTTGACGATGCGCGAATTGACGAAGCAGTGCGCGCCGTGGTGGAAGCACTGCAAGGCCAGGTAAAAGCCCGTTTGCGCCATTGAGCGCATGCGGACGGACCAAGCCGACGTGCTCAACGCACCCGGGTCTTATGACAAGCGCGAGGCCGTGAGCCCCGCTTTAGCCAAGGCATTTTTCTGAATGGAATCCCCGCCCGTCTCGATCGAGGTCGATTTGCTTGAAGCTACTGCGCTGACCAAGGCGCAGTTGGCCGACATGTTGTTCGAGCAGATCGGCTTGAACAAACGCGAGTCCAAGGACATGATCGATGCGTTCTTTGATCTGGTGACCATCAGCTTGGTCAGCGGCAGTGATGTCAAGATTTCTGGCTTTGGCAATTTTCAGATCCGCCGCAAAGCGCCGCGCCCAGGACGCAACCCACGTACGGGTGAGCCGATTCCAATCGCCGCGCGACGTGTCGTCACCTTTCATGCGAGCCACAAGCTGAAAGAGCGGATTCAGCACATCGCCGACCAGCCTCGTTGACCCATGCTTCCGACGATTCCCGCCAAGCGCTATTTCACGATTGGTGAGGTGGCCGAGCTGTGCGAGGTCAAGCCCCACGTGTTGCGTTATTGGGAGCAGGAATTCACCCAGCTGCGTCCGATCAAGCGGCGCGGCAACCGGCGTTATTACCAGCACCACGAAGTGCTGATGATCCGCCGCATCCGGGATCTGCTGTACGGCCAAGGCTTCACGATCAACGGCGCGCGCAATCGGCTGCAGGAGTCTGCAGAAGAGCAGCGCGCGCGGTCGCCACGGTCTGTTGCAGGCACCGATGTGGCGTTGTTGGAATCGGAATTGCCAGCAGCGCAGCTGAACCCGTTGGAGCCACTGCCCGTTGCCTCCGACGATCAGCCGACATTGCAGACAGCGGCTGATGCGCCTTCCACTGCCCCACTCTCGTACGGAAACCGGGCAGTCGACTACACCGCCTTGCGCAATGAGCTGCTGCAGCTGCGCGCGCTGCTGTGCAACGCACCGGCAACCGAAACGCGGGTCGACCGATCATGAAAAGCTCCGCTTGGGCGGGCCGACGACAAAGCACCGCTGCTATCCCGAAAGCTATAATTTGCCGCAAATCGGTGTGTGGCGCAGCCTGGTAGCGCACTTGCATGGGGTGCAAGGGGTCGAAGGTTCGAATCCTTTCACACCGACCATATGAATCAAGGACTTAGCTTCTGGAGCGGCTAAGTCCTTTCTTCTTTGTGGCTCCAGAATCAATCATTGTCCCAACCGTTGTCTCAACTGCGGGTAAAGCTGGGAACGGCGCGGTCGTCTCAAACGCATACTCTGCCGTTTGCTGCTATTTTGATAGCTACTTGCGTAATAAGTACCAAGGCTAGAGCGGTTTCACGCAGAGTTGCCACACCTCAAAAGCCGGAGACGCGCCCCAAAAGCCCTGTGCCAGTCAGCGCGAAAACGCTCTAGAGGATGATTTTGCGTATAGACAGTGCTGCTTAAGGGTTTGATCAGCCCTCGCGAGGGCTGCAAGCAATGCCCATTTTGCGAAACAGATTTACCCCTCCAGCAACTTGTGCGGGAAACCCAGCTTGCGGCCAATGTCATGCAAGCTGAATCGCACCAACGCATCATGGCGGCTCTTGAGCCGTTGGTAGGTCTTGCAGTGCATGCCTTTTGGTTTGCCGCCTTCACCATTCAAGCCCAAGTTCGACACTTGCCGCACGTAAGTCGTTGATTTGCCTGGACTGGCAGTTCAATCCGCAGACTACAAGCCGGCTGTTGAGAGACCTCCCGGTGGCGCCGCTACGTCGGCTGGCGTTGGCAGCGGCAGCCCCACCGCGGCGAACAAGTCCTTCTGGGGCGCGCCCAGCTCGGTCAGCCCGCGCAGCACATGTCCTTCTGGCGTCTGCGCCGTCTGGTGGTGGATGCGCCGCAGTTGGGCCAGCAGGGTCGCGGGCGACTCCTGCCGCTGGCTGGCCTTCAGGCGCATGCGCAGCACCCGGTGCAGGACCAGCGCGAGGAAGCACACCAGCGCTGGCCGACGACAATTATCTTGAGCGCCGTGTTGCCTCACGAAGGAATGTTACCCGTGGAGTGGTTGTCGTTTTATCTCAGGTTTTGAGGTTTTTTTCATTGCTGGTCGGGGGCTGTGGTGCTGGGGGGGGGGCGCCGCCGGCGCCTGCGGCCCCGATGCGGGGGGGGGGGGGGGGGGGGGGGGGGGGGGG
>JBBPYC010000017.1:0-43664 GCA_038200275.1 Burkholderiales bacterium | reverse complement strand
GAAGGACAGGACACTCACGGTGCAGCACAAGGCTCCTATCAGGTCACTCGCGGCAGGCCCGGCATTGCCGAGGGTGAGCACTGCATTCCGACCGACAGGTCATCGCAAAGGCACAACACCAATCCCAGCACGGGTCAGGCCGGACGCAGCGCTCGCACGGATCGTAGATTGAGTGTCCCAGCAGTAGATCTCATCCGGCTTGGAGGCCACCAGTGCACGCGGGCGGCTGCGCGGGTGCGGCGCGCGTACCAGACGGCGGTGGCTGAGTTGGCCCGCCTCGCGCAGCAAGCGGTACAGACGGCCTGCGTTTGTCGCTCGTGCGCAGATCGCCATCGCGCTGGGCAGCCGGTCGACTCCAGCGCTGCACGGAGCGCTCGCTCAAGCCGATCTGGGTGCACGCTGTTGCCAGCCGCGCGGCCGGCATCGCAGGCCTCGGCAAGAAGGGCCAGCACAGCTTGACGCTCGGCCAAGCGAGCGCATGTTTCCCCGTCCCGTCCCACAGCGCCTGGAACTTTTTTTGCAGCACCAGCGAAGGCTGCGGCTTCGGCCAGCGCCTTCTCTTTTCGGCGCAACTCTCGCTGCAGCCCCTCGTGGCGAGCCTGCAATTCGCGCAACGCTAGTTTGGATTCTCGTGATTCAGGCGCAACGGCGCAGAACGCCTCGCGCCAAGCGACGAGCTGATGTTCGAATAAGCCCTTTTCGCGGCACCAAGCGTGTAGATCAGCATCGGCAAGGCCGTGCGTCTCATGCAGGGCGAGCAAGCGCTGGCCCGCGCTCCACGCATCGGCGGGCAGTTCACCGGGCAGTTCGGCTGCAGGCATTGCCTCAGGTGCACTGCGATTGGAGCGGGCCCACCACTTCCTCAGGGTGCCGGTGGACATGTTCAACTCGTCGGCCACATCGCGCACGCTGCGCGTGCCGCGGTGGCGGACTTTGCTCAGGGCTTGCTCTCGGAATTCTTGGGAATGCTGATTTCGGTTCATGGAGTTGCGCTTCGGTGCAGATCGGGGAAGCGACAACTAGTCTGACTCAGGGAGGCTCCGCGGCAACGTACGGTCACCGAAGGACCATTGGCGCGAGGTCGAACTCGAGCGCATGGATCGAGGTGACGCACGAAGTTCAGGCCCGAGCACTGCTGCGCCACATATACCCGCACAATTGGCCCGATGCACGCGCTCAACGTCCATAACCACGGCACTCTGCGCTGGCGCATGCTGGCGTTGCTGTTCGCTTGCCGCGCCAGCCTGGGGTTGCAGTTCCAGACTCTGGGCTCGACCGCCGACCCGCTGATGGCGCAGTTCGGCATTGGCTACACGGGCATCGGCACGCTGATCGGACTGTTCATGTTGCCGGGGCTGTTCTTGTCGCTGCCGGCGGGCACTGCGGGGCGCTTTGCCTCAGACCGGCATCTGGTGAGCCTTGGGCTGGCGTTGATGGCGCTGGGTGGGCTTGTCGCTGCGTCGGCCCATGGTTTTGGCCAGTTGGGACTGGCCCGGGTAGTCACCGGCGCGGGCTTCGTGTTCGGCAGCCTGTACTTCACGAAGATGGTGGTCGATTGGTTCTCCGGGCGCGAGCTGGCCACGGCGCTGGGCATCCTGGTGATGAGCTGGCCCTTCGGCATCGCCGCCGGGCAGGTGGGTCATGCCTGGCTGGCGGCCACCTTCGACTGGCGTGCGCCCTTCATCGCGGCGTCGCTGTGCAGCGCAACAGCCACGGTTGCGGTGGCCTGGGGTTACCGGCCGCCACCCAGCGCGGGCGCAGCCGCAGGAGCGCAGATCAACCGACTGCCACGCGACGAATTGCTGCTGACTTTGGTCGCCGCAGCCGCATGGGGCCTGTTCAACGCTGGCTACGTGGTCTACCTGAGCTTCGCGCCGAAGGTGCTTGAGTTGCACGGCTACGGCGCCGCACAAGCGGCCGCGGTGATCAGTATCGCCAGCTGGGTAATGATCCTGTCGGTAAGCGTCATCGGCGGCATCGCCGACCGCACCGGCCGCCATGCCACTGTGTTGTGTCTTTGCATGGCCGTGGCGGTGGCGTCGCTGCTGCTGTTGCGTCATGTTGAGTGGTCCGTGGCCCTGAGCCTTGCCTTCGGGCTGCTCGGCATGGCACCGGCCGGCGTCATCATGACGTTGACTGCACAGTCTATGGCGCCGCAACGGCGCGCCTTCGGCATGGGCGTGTTCCTCAGCTTCTACTTTGTCGTTCAGACTGCCGCGCCGCCGCTGGCGGGGTGGTTGTTCGACAGGAGCGGCGAGCCCTTCGTCGCGATCCAGTTTTCGGCCATCCTGTTCGCAGCCACTGGGGTCTGCTATATCGGCTTCGGGTGGTTGAAGCGTCGCACGGCGCGGGCATGAAGCTACGCCAAAGGCTGCAGGCCAATTGGATGATCGCCGAGCTGCCCGCCGCAAACTTCATCACTTGGCTGAAAGCAACCCCGCAAAGCAGTTGCTTGACCATCTATTGCCCGCGATCCTTGGACGCATCTAAGCCCCCTGCGACCCCCGATGAGCCCACCCGGTCGTATGCCTTTCGATCGCACTGAACACCTCATACATCAACATCGCCATCCCGCCGACCACGACCAGCCCGGCGAATGCCAAGCCCATTTGCATCGACGAACCAGCCGATATCAGCAGGTAACCAATGCCTTCATTCGCAGCCGTCATCTCTGACACCGTGGTGCCGACAAACGCCAACGTGATCGCGACCTTGAGCGACGCATAGAAATAGGGCATGGAGCGCGGCAGGCCGATTTTCATCAGCACGTCCCAGCGTTTGGCGCCGAGCACGCGCAGCACGTCTTCGAGTTCGGGCTCCAGCGTGGCCAGGCCTGTCGCGATGTTCACCATGATCGGGAAAAACGAGATCAGGAACGCAGTCAGGATTGCTGGCCCAACCCCGATGCCGAACCAGACCACGAGGATTGGCACGAACGCGGCTTTGGGGAGCGCGTTGAACGCGGTCATCAGCGGGTACATCGCGGCATAGGCCAGGCGCGAGCTGCCGACGACGAAGCCGAGCAGCACGCCGACGACGATCGCAATGCCGAAGCCGGCCATCGTGACCCAGTAGGTGCGCCAGGCATGGCCGGCAATCACCTCCTTGAATTCCCAGAAGCTGGTCCAGATCGACAGCGGGCTGGGGAAGATGAAGTCGGAAATGGCGAAGGCGGAGCAGACGATCTGCCACAGCGCGATGACTGCAACCATCAATAGCCAGGGCGCCCAGCGTTCGACTTGTTTGCTGTTGTAGTTGGCCATTCGGATGTGCAGTGGTCAGACAGACGCCGCGGCGGCGGATGCGATTGCCGTGCTGCGGATCGCGCCGATGTGTTCGCGCAGTTCGTGTACCAGATCGGCAAACGCTGGCGTGTAAGTCACTTCGAGATCGCGTGGGCGCGGCAGTTCGATCTCGCGCCGCACCACGAAGCGGCCCGGGCTTTTGCTCATCACGTAGATGGTGTCGGCCAGAAACACCGACTCGCGCAAGTCGTGCGTGACGAGGATGACGTTGAAGCGTTGCTCGGTCCACAAGTCCCGCAAGATGCACCAGAGCTCTTCGCGCGTGAACGCATCGAGCGCGCCGAACGGCTCGTCGAGCAGCAGCATCTTCGGCTCGTGGATCAACGCGCGGCAGATGCTGGCGCGTTGCTGCATGCCGCCGGACAACTGCCATGGGAACTTGTCTTCGTAGCCGCCCAGGCCGACCTTCTGCAACAGCCTGCGCGCACGGTCGACGTATTCGGCACGCTTGGCGCGGAAGTTCGATCGATACGGCTCGACGATCTCCAGCGGCAGCAGCACGTTGTCGACCGTGGTGCGCCACGGCAGCAGCGACGGCGCCTGAAACGCCATGCCGGAAATTTTGAGCGGGCCGGTGACCGGATGGCCGTCGATCCGGATGCGGCCGATCGACGGCATCTTCAGGCCGGTGGCGAGCTTCATGAAGGTCGACTTGCCGCAGCCCGACGGACCGACGATCGCAATGAATTCGCCCTCGCCCACCTTCAGATCAATGGCTTCGACCGCGAATTGGTTGGCGCGCAGCAGCTCTTCGTTGTAGGCAAGCCAGACATCGGAGAAGTCGACGAACGGCGGGGCAACGATGGCCGACGCCGTCATATTTTTAAGGAAATAATGGCTGGGGCGCTGGTCCAGCAATCATTTTCAGCTACGAAAAATGTAGCGATCGCAATCATTTGGGCAGGATCTTCAATTCGGCTGCGGGCGGCAACAACGCCGGTGTCCAGACCGCCAGTGGATCGACCCGCGTCTTGGTGCCGAACGCATCGGACACTTGCGACGCCATCAACGCGAGCCGGCCGGACTCCACTGTGCCGAAGCCTTCCGCGCGCGCGCTCGGGCTGTTGATCGCGGTATCGATCGCGAGCTTCAGGCGGCGCGTCTCCAGTGCGGTGTTGATGATGCCGTCGCGCGCCTTCACGGATTCGATCGCCGCGGCCGGGTTTGCAATGACTTCCTTCGCGCCTTTGAGGAACGCGCTCAGAAACGCCTTGACCGCGGCCGGGTTCTCCTTGATCAGCTTCGGCGAAGCGATGATCACGTTGCCGTACAGCTTGACACCGTAGTCTGCGTACTGCAGCACCACCACGTCGGACGCCTTGGCGCCGCGTGCTTCCAGGTTCAGCAGCGAGGTGAACGTGAAGGTGGTGATGGCGTCCACGTCGCCGCGCAGCAGCATGGTCTCGCGCAAGGTCGGCTCCATCGCGGTCCAGGTCACGCCGGTTACGTCGTTGGCTTTGGCGAAGATCGGGAACGCGCGCCGCCCGGCATCGAACACCGGCGCGCCGAACTTCTTGCCGTTCAGATCGGCGGGCTTGGTGATGCCGCTTTTCTTCATCGCCATGACGGAGGCGGGCGTGCTGTTGTAGACCATCATGATGGCGACCGGCTTGTTCGGGCTGTCGGGGTTGTTGGCGTGAAATTCCATCAGCGCGGCCAGATCGGCAAAGCCCATGTCGTATGCGCCGGAAGCCACCCGCGTGACCGCGCCGCCCGAGCCGTTGCCGGCATCGACCGTCACGTCCAGGCCGGCGTCCTTGAAGTAGCCTTTTGCGGCTGGGTGCAGGAACAGTGCGGCCGGGCCTTCGAAGCGCCAGTCGAGCTGGAACCGGATCGGCGTGGCCGTCTGCGCCGCAACGGGCGCGATCCCGAAGTAGGCTGCCGAGGCGGCGACCACGGCCTGGATGAGGATGCGTTTTTGCATGAGAGGTGGCGTACAGTGTGGAAATTTGGAAGTCGGCCGATGCGGGCAGTGGGTGGCGGGGCCAGCATGTCTGTGCGAGTGTGCAGCAGCGATACCGGCGCTGGCAACGATTTTGGGGCTCGCAAGATCGATGCCGAACTGCGCCACCGCAGAGATCGCTTCGCTGCAGCCCTTACGACATGACAGGAGGCCAGGCGGAGCCGATTCGCACTGGCTGGGCGGCACTGGATTGGGGCATCCCCGCACACCTGCTGCTGTGCGCATCGATCACGGCGCGTCGGCGTCGATCACGTCGGTGCCACCGAAAGCCGCCCTGTCAGGGCCTGCTGCGCCGCTGCTCGCCTTCGGTCGGTTTCCGCAGCTCTTTGACCTGCTCACTTGCATTCGGCTCCAGCGCATCGGCAAACAGGCCCCAACAGGCCATGAACAGCGCCGCAATCACCGGCCCGATTACGAAACCATTGATGCCGAACAACGCGATGCCGCCGATGGTGGCTAGCAGCACCATGTAGTCAGGCATGTGGGTTTCCTTGCCGACCAGAAGCGGCCGCAGCACGTTGTCGATCGAGCCGATAACCAGGGCACCCCAGACGATCAGTCCGAAGCCCTGCCACGTGCTGCCGGTGGCCAGCAGATACAGCGCAACCGGCAACCAGACCAGCGCACCGCCCACGGCCGGCACCAGCGACAGGAACGCCGTCAACGCGGCCCACAGCAACGCGCCCTTGATGCCCAGAAACCAATACGCCAGGCCGCCCAGCACGCCTTGCACCAACGCGACCGCGACGTTGCCCTTGACGGTGGCGCGGATCACCGTGGTGAACTTGCTGAGCAATGCCGATTTCTGATCTTCGGCCAGCGGCAGCGCGTGCCGGATGTTGCGTGCCAGCAGCGCACCGTCGCGCAGCAGAAAGAACAACAAATACAGCATCACGAAGAAGCTGATCAGAAATTCAAACGTGTTCTGGCCGATCGCCAGGGCCTGCGTCGCAATGATCTGACTGGTGCGGGCTGCGCCGGCGGTCAGGCGGTCCTGCCAGCCCTGCATGTCGCCAAGGTCGAACCGTTCGAGCAATCCGGTCAGCCAGTTCGGCGCGGCATTCAGGATCTGGCGCAACAGGTCGCCCAGGTTCAGCTCGCCCGATTTGATGTTCTGCCGCACCAAGGCGATTTCCTTGACCAGCGAAAACCCGACCATAGTGAGCGGCAGAATCACGATGACCAGCCCGATTGCGAGGGTCAGCAGCGCCGCCCAGGTCGGGTCGCCGGGCATTCGGTGACGCAACCAGCGGAACGCCGGCGTGAACAGGATCGCAAACGCGACCGCCCACAGCACGGCGCCGAAAAACGGCAGCAGCACCCATGCAAACGCGACCGTGACCACGGCCAGCAGGGTGAGAAAAAAGCCGTGTTGTAGTTTGGGGGTGTTCATGACCGGACCGAATGTAGCCGAGCGCGCTGGGACCTGCGGCAGCCCGACCAACGCCGCTACCGCGGCAGCGCGGGCGCCAGGGCGCAGCCCACTCAGTTCGAGATACTGCCCAGCGGCGGCGCAATGTCTTCGAGCGATCGCCGCTCCGCATCCACGCCCCAGCGCCACGCGATCAGGCCCGCCACGATCACGAGCACCGCGCCGATGCCGTAGCCGACCGTGACGGCACCGCGGCTGCCGGTGTCGATCAGCAGGCCGAACAGCAGCGGCGCCGCAAACCCGCCGGCACCGGTGCCGACCGCATAAAACAACGAGATCGCCAACGCACGCATCTCCAGCGGAAACACTTCGCTGACTGTGAGATAAGCCGAACTGGCCGCTGCCGACGCGAGGAAAAACACCGCGGACCAGCACAACGCCTGCCCCACCGCATTGAGCCAGCCGGCCATGAACAGCGCACCGGTCATCGCGAGCCCGACGCCCGACAGCGTGTAGGTCAGCCCGATCATGCGGCGGCGCCCGACCCGGTCGAACAGCGGCCCGAGCAGCAGTGGCCCCAACACGTTGCCGAGTGCGAACGGGAAGATATAGAGCGCCACCTTCGTGTCCGGGACTGCGTAGAACCGGGTCAGCACCAGCGCGTAGGTAAAGAAGATCGCGTTATAGAAAAACGCCTGGGAGATCATCAGCGCAAGCGCCACCACGGTGCGCTGCCGGTAGTGGCGCAGCAGGATGTCGGCCACGCGTTTGAGCGAAGGCATGGCCTGCGCGCTGAACGTCAGCCGCTTCGTGACGGGCTGAAGCGGCCCATGCTCGCGCTCCACCTTCGCTTCGATGTCCGCAATGATCCGGTTGGCCTCCTCTGCTCGGCCGTGCGTGATGAGCCAGCGCGGGCTCTCGGGCACATCGCGCCGGACCAACAGGATCGCGACCGCGAGCAGCCCACCCAATCCGAAACCGACGCGCCAGCCCCAGACCGGCCCAAGCACCGCCGGGTCCAGCAGCACCAGACTCAAGCCCGCGCCGAGCGCGGCGCCGAGCCAGAAGCTGCCATTGATCGCAAGACTCACGCGTCCGCGAATGCGCGCCGGGATCAGCTCGTCGATGGCCGAGTTGATCGCTGCGTATTCACCGCCGATGCCAAAACCCGTGAAAAATCGGCAGATTGAAAAGAACCAGAAGTTTGGCGAAAACGCCGTCGCGAACGTGGCGATCGTGTAGACCACGAGCGTGATCAAAAACAACTTCTTGCGCCCGAGTCGGTCCGCCATGCGGCCGAACACGAGTGCACCGAGCACCGCGCCCGCCAGATAGAGAGAGCCCGTTGCGCCGATCTGCGCAGCCGACAATCCGAGCGTGTCCGGCCGCTCCAGCACCCCGCCGAGCGAGCCGACCAGCGTGACTTCGAACCCGTCAAGAATCCACGCCACGCCCAGCGCAATCACCACGCGCCAGTGCCAGCGCGACCAAGGCAGGCGGTCGAGCCGGGCGGGGATGTCGGTGCTGATCTCGGTCATGCAGGATGGAACCAATCGGACAAGAAATCGGTTTGAAAATCGATGATTTTTAGGTTGAAAAGGCCTTGGGCGCCAGTGTATCAATCGTTTTTAGCTATTAAATACATAGCTTTGCAAGTAGCTCGAAGCGCTAGGCTGGGCACGCCGACCTACTCATGTGAGCCTACAAAATGACCAAACCGACCGACGCCGACACCGCCGAATACATCGCGTTCGAAGCGTTTCAACGCGGTTTGCCGCAGGGTCGTTTCCAGGTAATCGTGAACCCGCGGCTCGTGCAGCCATTCGTTGCGCAGCGCCTCAACGCGGTGCCGGTGGCGATTGCGATCCTGGGGCTGGGAATAGCGTGCGCGCTGGGCGGATACGTGATTGCCGGAGGTCTGCTGGTCGCACTCGGCATCGCATTTCGGCGCGTCGTCAAATGGCAGGCTGCAAAAATTCTGCTGCACCTGGCGAGTCGGCATATGGCAACTTACTACGAAGCGACCACGCAAGGCGTGATGGAGGTGCAGCGCCGACCCGCTGAGCCTTGAGCCGACGGACGGCGCGCATCAGTTGGCCCAGCCGCGCGGCTCGGTCGCCGGCAACTGCCACAGCTCAGCGCGCCACACCGCACGCACGCGGCGCAGCAACTCGAACACCGGCTCCACCAGCGGTCCCAGCACGCGCACGATCACGATCTGCGGATGCGGGCTGGTCGCGCCAGCGGTTGGGGCCAGCGCGTGGCTGCCGATCGTGCCGCGTGCTGCTTCAAGAACCGCTTCCCGGCGCACCCGAGGCAACACGGTGCCCGTGATGAAAAACAGCGTGCCGACGCAGCGCTGGCCAGCGAGCCCGAGCGTGCCGTTCATCAACAAGTCGTCCTGCGCATCGATGCGAGCCTGCTCAAGCCAGATGCCCGGCACTTCGATGCGCTGGCGGATGCTGCCGCGATGGAAGGGCTGGTTCGATGCCGGCAGGCCAAGCGCGCACATGTCCCAGCCGATCAACTCCGAATCGGCATCTGGCCGGACGACCAGCGTGTTCTCGGCAATGCAGCCACTCGAACAAATTGCCGACAACGGCAACCATTCAAAGCGCGCGCCGGGGGCCAGCGCGATCTGCGTGCGTTGAGCGGCGGCCTCGCCGTCGGAGCGGTAGAACCGGGTGGCGCCGGGTGTGGTGACCAAGCCGTGCGCGCCTGTGCCGACCGTGATCGCGGTGTCCAGCACGTCGCCACCCACCAAGCCGCTCGGCGGGTGCACCACCACGTTGTGGCAGACCGCGTCGCCTTCCGGATACAGGATTTGCAGGATGCGCAACGGCCCCATGTGGCGATGGCGCGCGAGGCAGCGGCCATGCTCCACCCGGTAGTCGAGCCGCAGCTCGGCGTGCCAACCCATGGCCGAGCGAGACGCTCAGTACGTTTCGAGGTGCAGCCGACCGTCCCGCTTCATTGCAGCACCGATCGCGTCCCAGTCGAGCCCCGCACCTTGGGCAATATCGCGCAATGTGAGCACCACGCCCTGCTCCATGCTCTTCAAGCCGCAGACGTAGAAGTAGGCGTTCGCATCCTGCAGCAAGGGTGCGAGATCGGCCGCGCGCTCCTTCATCATGTGCTGCACATAAATCTTGGCCGCACCCGGCGTGCGGGAGAACGCGAGGTTCACATCGATGAAGTCTTTCGGCAGCTTCATCAACGGCCCGAAGTACGGCAGCTCAGCCTGCGTGCGCGCGCCAAAGAACAGCATCAGCTTGCCGCCTTCGAACTTGCCCGATGCGCGCAGGCGGCGCCGCCATTCGGTCATCGCGCGCATCGGTGCGCTGCCGGTGCCGGTGCAGATCATCACGATGTGGCTGCGCGGGTGGTTCGGCATCAAGAAAGTCGCACCGAACGGGCCGATGATCTGCACTTTGTCGCCGACCTTCAGGTCGCAGACGTAGTTCGAGCAGACGCCCTGCGCCGGCTTGCCGTCGTGATCTGCTTCGACGCGCTTGACGGTCAGCGAGATGTTGTTGTAGCCGGGCCGCTCGCCGTTCCTTGGGCTGGCAATCGAGTACTGACGTGCGTGATGCGGCTTGCCTTTGGCATCTACGCCAGGTGGCTGAATCGCGATCGATTGCCCTTCGAGCACCGGAAACGGCATCGAACCCAGATCGAGCACGATGTGATACGTGTCGTTGTCGGTGCTAGGCTCATTAACCTTGAAGTTGCCAGCCACGGTCGCGGTCGTCGGCGTCTTCGGCGGGTATAGGTTCGTGTACGGATGCGCAGCTGACCAGGGCGGCACGGCGGCGTTGAACGCAGCCGAATTGAATACGTCTTCACCCGCTGCAGCCAGGCCCGGTGCATTGGGCGCAGGCGCCGGCGCGAAGTCGACGATGACCTCTGCATCGCCGGATGCGACGCCTGCTTCGGCCAACTGCTCGGGGCTCAGTTCGGCCGGCAGTTCTTCCCAACCAAACTGATCTTCGATCGAATACGCCTGCACTTTCGGCATCGTGCGCCAGTTGTCGATCGAGCCGGTCGGGCACGGCGAGATACAGGCCATGCACAGGTTGCAGATGTCGGCATTCACGACGTAGTTGTCGTCGTTGTGCGTGATCGCATCGACCGGGCAGGTCGCTTCGCAGGTGTTGCAGCGAATGCAGATCTCGGGGTCGATCAGGTGCTGCTTGATGACCTTGGGGTCGGTGGCGGTGTCCATGGGTTGTCTCCTTCGTGCGGCGCGTCGCCGATCGTCAAGCAACAAATAAAAACTCAGACGTGCACTTGGATCAGTTCGCCAGATGAATGCGGTGGCGGGATTGCGATGCCGTCTTCTTTCATGCCCTCAAGGTGGAACTGAATAGCTTCCTCGATCAACTGAGTCACTTCAGCCCGAGTTTCCCCAACTGCCACATAGCCCGGAAGGTCCGTAACGTACGCCCCGAAACTGGTTGGGCCTTCTTCAATCACCACCAAGTAACGCATTGGTTCCACCTCACTGCTCGAGATCGCCCTGCTTCAAGATGTTGTTTGACGTGCCAACCGGCATGTCGACGCGCGCTTTGCCAGCGACCGTCACTTTTCCAAGCTTGATCGAATGGCGGAACTGCCGATGGCCACCCCGCTGTCGTACCTGGACCCATCCGTCAGCCTCGATTCGCGCACCTTGACTGGCATGATGCCTGAGCAACGAATCAGTTGAAGCGGATGTATTCGAAGTCCACCGGTTGCCGATTGATCCCCATCGCTGGCGGCGCAATCCAGTTGGCAAACTTGCCGGGCTCGACCACGCGGCCCATCAATGATGCGACGTAGGCGCGGTCTTCTGCGGTCGGCAGCCACTGGGCCTGGCTCGCCGTCCATTCGGCTTCGCTCACGACCTGGCCTTCGGGCGACAGGTTCAGGCCTTTCAACGCACCGATCTGGCGGTTGAACGCCTTGTGCGGCACCTTCAGCTTGAAGTCGATGCCAGCCTTGTCGATCACCTTGTTCCAACGGCCGACGCCGCCGATCGAATCCTTGATGTAGTCGTCGCGCAGCACTTCATTCAGTGCGTTGAGCATCGGCACATCCTTCTCACCCAGCTGACCGTCTTTCACCTGCAGCACCTTGTAGCTCTGGCCTTTCAGCACATGGTCGTCGTCTCGCTTGCTTTCGTCGAACCGGCCTTTCAGGCCCGAGCTGTAGAAAATCGCCGCGTTGCTCGACTCATCGGCACCGAACAGGTCGATCGTGACGCTGTAGTGGAAGTTCAGGTAGCGCTGGATGGTGGGCAAGTCGATCACGCCGGCCGCGCGCAACTTGGCCACGTCGTCGGTCTTCAGTTCGTTCATCGCGGCCACGGTGCGCTGGATCACACGAGAGATGCCGGACTCGCCGACGAACATGTGATGCGCTTCTTCCGTGAGCATGAATTTCGTCGTGCGGGCCAGCGGATCGAACGCGCTTTCGGCCAATGCGGACAGCTGAAACTTGCCGTCCCGGTCGGTGAAATACGTGAACATGAAGAAGCTCAGCCAGTCCGGCGTCTTCTCATTGAATGCACCCAGGATGCGTGGGTTGTCCGCATCGCCGCTGCGGCGTCCGAGCAGCGCGTCGGCTTCTTCACGGCCATCGCGGCCGAAGTGCTTGTGCAGCAGGTAGACCATCGCCCACAAATGACGGCCTTCTTCCACGTTGATCTGAAACAGGTTGCGCAGGTCATACATGCTGGGTGCGGTCAGACCCAAGTGGCGCTGCTGTTCGACCGAAGCCGGCTCGGTATCACCCTGCGTGACGATGATGCGGCGCAGATTGGCGCGGTGCTCGCCGGGCACGTCTTGCCAAGCCTTCTCGCCTTTGTGATCGCCGAAATGCACCGTGCGGTCATCCTGGCCCGGGTTCAAGAAGATGCCCCAGCGGTAGTCGGGCATCTTCACGTGGCCGAACTGCGCCCAGCCTTGCGGATCCACGCTGGTTGCCGTGCGCAGATAGACGTCGTGCTGGTGCGAGCCTTCCGGGCCCATGTCGCCCCACCATTCAAGAAAGTTCGGTTGCCAGCCTTCGAGCGCGCGCTGCAGCGTGCGATCCTCGGCCAGGTTGACGTTGTTCGGGATCTTTTCGCTGTAGTTGATGGTGCTCATGAGTTGCTCCTTGAATGCTCGTGAAAGTGATCAGACGCGGCGTCGGTCGAACTGGGCTTTCTCGCCTTTGCCATAAACCTGCAATGCGCCTTTTTCTCCCGTGGCGTTCGGGCGGTTGAAGATCCAGTTCTGCCAGGCGGTCAGGCGGCCGAAGATGCGGGTTTCCATGGTTTCCTTGCCGGAAAATCGCAGGTTCGCTTCCAGCCCGGTCAACGCATCAGGCGACATCGCCGTGCGCTCTTCGATGGCGAGTCGCACTTCGTCGGCCCAGTCGATTTCGTCCGGTGCTTGCGTGACCAGGCCGAGGTCGAGCGCGGCCGGGCCATCGAGCGGCCTGCCAATCGCTGCCTGGGCAGCCTCCATCGGCCCCATCTCTTCATGAAAGCGGCGCTGCAGCCGGGACTGATGCGTCGCCATCGCATACGGCCCGAAGTTCATCTCGGAAAGCGTCAGCTTCGGCACTTTGGCGGCGTCGTCCGGCAAGGCCAGCATGTAGGCGCGGTCGGCTGCAAAAGCCAGTTCGGCCAACGTGCCCGCAAAGCACGAGCCCGGCTCGATCAGCGCGAACAAGCTGCGCGCTGAGACATCCAGCCGCGACAACGTGCGGCGCAGCAGGCCGATGGTCTCGCGCACGAGCCAGTGATCCTTGTTGGCTGCCAGCGCCGCATCGACCGCCAGCACATTCGCTGCATCGCCTTCGGTACGCAGCAGCCAGACGCCGATCTCAGGCTCGTTCGTGCGCATCTGCAGGATCGCATCGTCGAGTTCGCGTGCCATCTGCAGCGGCCACCAGTTGATTCCAGCCGCCTCGATGCCGTTGACATCGGCGGGTTGCGCATCGCTCGGCGCATGCACGGTGAAGTCGGCCGTGCGCGCAGCGCGATCGATTGCGACTTTGACAAAGCCGTACTGGAGGACATCGGCGCCGATCTCGCGCTTCAGCGGGGTGAGCCGCACGCCCTTGCCGTCGGCGGGCCGGTCGCTCCTGCTTGCCATGTCCGCTGCGCGGTCCTTGATGGTCTGCGCAAAAGCCTGGGTCTTGGCGATCGCATCGACGAAGCGCCAGTCGACCGCCTTCTTGCCGCGCAAGCCTTCGACGCTGGTGCAGAAAATATCGGCGTGGTCGTGGCGCACCTTGCGCTTGTCGGTCACGCGGGTCAGGCCGCCGGTGCCGGGCAGCACGCCGAGCAGCGGCACTTCGGGCAGCGAAACGGAAGACGACCGGTCGTCGACCAGCACGATGTCGTCGCACGCCAAGGCAAGCTCGTAGCCACCGCCGGCGCAAGCGCCGTTCACCGCCGCGATGAATTTGAGGCCGCTGTTGCGGCTCGAGTCTTCGATGCCGTTCCTCGTCTCATTCGTGAACTTGCAGAAGTTCACCTTCCAGCCGTGGCTCGACACCCCCAGCATGAAGATATTGGCGCCCGAGCAGAAGATGCGTTCCTTCGCACTGGTCACCACCACGGCACGCACTTCCGGATGCTCGAAGCGAACGCGCTGCAGCGCATCGTGCAGTTCAATGTCCACACCCAGGTCGTACGAGTTCAGCTTGAGCTTGTAACCCGGCCGCAACCCCGCGTCTTCATCGATGTCCATCAAGAGCGTCGCGATGTCGCCCTCAAAGGCAAGCTTCCAGTGCCGATATTGCGACGGGTCGGTCTGGTACTCCACGCGCTGGGCGGTGTCGGACATGGCTGCCTCCTGATGGGACGGATGGAACAAATCGGATTGCCTGCAGAAAATGCATTTTATTGCATGTCAGCAATTTGAGCGACAGGAATTATATTGCGCTTATCGGGTGTCGTCAATTCGGGATCTTCTGCTTTTCATCGTCGTTGGCTGCCGGCTGGCGCAAAAATGCGCTCATCTTCATCACAAACGCAATGCAGCGCTACTGCCATCTTTATTTGTTGCTATGTTTTGCATAGCGAAATCGTCCATTCGATTCAATGCGCGAGCCCGACCGCCGAACGCGCGCGTTCGCGCAGCATCTGAAACGTCGCGGATACGTCCTGCGCGCTGGTATCGATCGCGAAATCGGCTTTCGCATAGAACGCCGAACGGCCGGCCAGAATGCGGCGCAGGTCGTCCATCACCTCGCGGCTGCCGGCCATGGGCCGTGTGTCGCCTTGTGCCTGCACGCGGGCCAGATGATCTTCCGGTGTCGCTTTAAGCCAGATCGTGAAGCAACGGGTGAGCAGCAGGTTGAACGTCGCCGCGTCCGACACCAACCCGCCCGGCGTGGCGATCACGGCTTGCCGGTGGATCTGGATCGCCTCTTCCAATGCACGCCGCTCATAGCGCCGGTACGCGTTGGTGCCGTACAGGTTGTGGATTTCGCCGATGCGGCAGCCGGCGAATTGTTCGATCTGCTGCGTCAGTTCAACGAACGGATAGTCCAGATCGTCTGCCAGCATGCGGCCCAACGTCGACTTGCCCGCGCCGCGCAGGCCGACCAGCGCGATGTGCGCGTGGCGTGCGGCCTGCGCATCGTCCGGCGCGGCGCTGCCGAACAGCTGGTTCAATTGCACCCGCGCGCGCCGCAGTTCGGCCTCGTTGCGCTGCGCAAGCAGGTCGCGGATCAGCAACCACTCGGGCGACGAAGTGCTCATGTCGCCCAGCAGCGCGACCAACGGACATTGCAACGCCTGAGCCACCTGTAGCAGGATCAGGATCGATGCGTTGCCGGTGCCGTATTCGAGATTCGCCAGATGCCGCTCGGACATGCCGGCCGCCAGCGCCACCGATTTGCGCGTCAAGCCGCGGCGGCCCCGCAGATCGCGCACCCGCTCACCGAGCTGCACCAAAAACGGATGACGCGACGGCTCGACTGACGAGGCAATGGTTTCCGCGGCTGCGGCGAGTTCGCTCATGAGGGTCAGCGGCTTGTTCAAGTCAGTCCAGGATGCAAAATACTGCTCCAGATCTGCATTATGTTGCATACTTCCGATCGGCACATCGCAAGCCGATCGCCTTCACCTCAAAGGTGACCGGCGGCCTCCGGTCCCACCTTAGGCAGACGAACCATCATGAACATCCCTTCCAACAGCGCGCCGTTCAATTTTGCAAGCTGGCTGATTGAGCGGAACGCGGGTCGGCTTGCCAAGACCGCCTACATCGATGACCAAGGAACGCTGAGCTACGGCGAGCTGTTCGAGCGAGTTCGCAGCATGGGCGCGGCGATGTTGGCGCTCGGCATTCGGCGCGATGAGCGCGTGTTGCTGTGCATGCACGACTGCACCGACTGGCCGGTGGTCTTCCTGGGCGCACTGTATGTGGGCATCGTGCCGGTCGCAGTCAACACCTTGCTGCCTGCAGAAGACTACGCCTACATGCTTGAGCATTCACGGGCACAAGCCGTATTCACATCCGACGCACTGGTGACGACCTTGCAGCAGGCCATCGCACAGAGTGCGAATGAGGTGCACCACCGCATCGTCTCAGGCGCCGCCGAGGTCCGTGACGGCTGGACGTCCATCGCGACGTTGTTTGCTGCGCAGGCCGCGGGCGGGGCACCGACCGGGCCGCTCGCACCCGCACGGGTTGGCGGGGATGACCCCGGCTTCTGGCTGTATTCGTCCGGCTCCACGGGCCGGCCCAAAGGCGCCGTGCATTCCCACGCGAACCTGTACTGGACCTGCGAGCTGTACGGCAAAAACGTGCTTGCGCTGCGCGAAGACGACGTGTGCTTTTCCGCAGCGAAGCTGTTCTTCGCCTACGGCCTGGGAAACGCGCTGTCGTTTCCGCTCGCGGCCGGCGCGACGGTGGTGCTGCTGGCCGGGCGGCCCACGCCAGAGGCGGTGTTTTCAATCTGGCAAACCCACCGCCCCACCGTGTTCTTCGGCGCGCCGACGGGCTACGCCGGCATGCTCGCGCACCCGCAGTTGCCCGCGCGCGAACACGTTGCGCTGCGCATGTGCTCATCCGCTGGCGAGGCGCTGCCGCAGGATATCGGCGAGCGCTTTCGTGCGCACTTCGGCTGCCACATCATCGACGGCATCGGCTCGACCGAGATGTTGCACGTGTTTTTGTCGAACCGGCCTGACGACGTGCGCTACGGCACCACGGGCAAACCGGTGGACGGCTACGAGATCGAACTGCGCGACGACACCGGCGGCGCAGTCGCAGACGGCGAAGTCGGCGACCTCTACATCAAGGGCGCGAGCGCGGCGTTGATGTACTGGGGCAACCGCGACAAGTCGCGCAGCACCTTCCAGGGCGTCTGGACGATGAGTGGCGACAAATACGTGCGCGATGCCCAGGGCTACTACACCTACTCGGGCCGCAGCGACGACATGCTGAAAGTCAGCGGCCAATACGTGTCGCCGTTTGAAGTCGAAGCCACGCTTGTGCAACACGCCAGCGTGCTCGAAGCCGCCGTCATCGGCGTGACCGATGCACAAGGATTGACCCGCGCGAAAGCGTTCGTCGTGCTGCGCGACGGCACACACGCCACGCCGGAGATGGCCGACGCGCTGAAGGCTTTCGTCAAGCAGCGCCTGGCGCCGCATAAGTACCCGCGCGAGCTCGACTTTCTGGCTGAGTTGCCGAAGACCGCGACCGGCAAGATCCAGCGCTTTCGACTGCGCGCGCAGCAGGCAGTACGTTCGTGAGCGGCAGCCGCGATGTCGCTTTCACGCCGGTCGATTGGGCGGGCCGCAGCGACCGCATCGAGTACCAGTGGCTCGCACCGGACCGCACCACGGCACCGCTCATGGTGTTCTTGCATGAAGGGCTCGGGTCGCTTGCGATGTGGAAGGATTTTCCGCAGCGGCTCTGCGATGCGGGGGGCATGCGCGGGCTGGTGTTCTCGCGCAGCGGTTACGGAAAGTCCACACCGCGCGAAGCGGGGGAGTTGTGGCCGACCGACTTCATGCGTGGCCAGGCAGAAGACTTCATGCCGGCGTTCTTTGCTGCGATCGGCCTGCCCCCCACCGAGCGACCCTGGCTATTCGGCCACAGCGACGGCGGCTCGATCGCGCTGATTTATGCAGCGCTGTTTCCCGAGCGCACCGCTGGCCTGATCGCAATGGCGCCGCACCTGTTCGTCGAAGGCGTGGCCATCGCAAGCATCCGCGAAACACGCGAACAGTACATCGCCACGCCTGAGCTGCACGACGGTCTTGCGAAGTACCACGATGATCCCGAATCCGCGTTCTGGGGCTGGAATGATGTCTGGCTCGATCCGAATTTTCGAAGCGGCGATATCGCAGCGCTGCTGCCGCAGATTCGCTGCCCGGTGCTTGCGGTGCAGGGCATCGATGACCGTTACGGCACCATGGCGCAGATTGAATCGATTGCGCTTGGTGCGCCGCACGCCGAGCTGCTGAAATTGCCCGACTGCGGACACTCGCCGCAGCGGGATCAACCGCAGACGCTGCTCGAGCAGGTGTCCGCATTCTTCAATCGGCATCGCTGAATCACCCACAGGAATCTTGCTTTGATGGCTGCTCCGCTAAAAATCATTGCCTCGATGGCCACCCGGCAACTGCTGACGGAGCTGGCTGCCCAGTTTGAGCAGACATCGGGCATTCGCGTCGCGACTGAGTCGGTCGGCGGTGTCGATGCCGCCCGACGGGTGCAGGCCGACGAGGCATTCGATGGGGTCGTGCTTGCCGCTGCTGCGATCGACGCCTTGATCGCAGCTGGCAAACTCGTGGCGGACACCCGCGTCGATCTGGTGCATTCCGGCGTCGCGGTGGCGGTGCGCGCCGGCGCGCTGCATCCCGACATCGGCAGCCGAGAAGCGGTCCGAGAAGCGGTGCTCGGTGCCCTGAGCATTGGCTACTCGACCGGCCCCAGTGGCGTCAAGCTGCTCGAGCTGTTCGAACGTTGGGGCATCAAGGCGCAGCTCGAAGGCCGGCTGGTCCAGGCCCCGCCCGGTGTGCCAGTTGGCGCAATGGTCGCGGAAGGCAAAGTCGCCCTTGGCTTTCAGCAACTGAGCGAACTGATGGGCCTGCGCGGCATCGAGGTGCTCGGCCCACTGCCGCCCGACATTCAGATCGTGACGACGTTCACCGCAGCTCAGGCGGCTGCTTCCAATCAATCGGCGGCGCTGCGTGCCCTGCTTGCCTTCATGGCATCGGACCTGGCTGCCGATGCAAAACGACGCAACGGCATGGACCCGGCGTGAACGTGATGTTCGGCGCTCGAGAACGACGCATCAAAGCGGCGTCATCGATCCGATCTCATTGAGTGGCACGCACAAGCCCCGACGATCACGTGTCCTTCGAAATCGAGATCGTCGGGAACTTCGAAGAAAAGTCTTTCGCCTTCTCTGCAATCGCAACCGCCACCTTGCGCGCGATCGATTTGTAGATCTGCGCGACGTCGCCGTCCGGGTCCGACACCACCGTCGGCTTGCCGCTGTCGGCTTGCAGGCGAATCTGCATGTCGAGTGGCAGCGCCCCGAGATACGGCATGTTGCCGGCCTCAGCCATGCGCTTGCCGCCCTCTTCGCCGAAGATGTGCTCGACGTGACCGCAGTTGCTGCACACGTGCACGGCCATGTTCTCCACCACGCCGAGGATCGGCACGCCGACCTTCTCGAACATCTTGACGCCCTTTTTGGCATCCAGCAGCGCAATGTCCTGGGGCGTGGTGACGATCACCGCACCGGTCATCGGCACGCGCTGGGACAGCGTCAATTGAATGTCGCCGGTGCCGGGCGGCAAGTCGATGATCAGGTAGTCGAGGTTTCGCCAGTTGGTCTGGCGCAGCAGTTGCTCCAACGCCTGCGTGGCCATCGGCCCGCGCCAGATCATCGCTTCGTCTTTATCAACCAGAAAGCCGATCGACATGACCTGCACGCCGTAGTTCTCCAGCGGGTCCATCGTCTTGCCGTCGTCGCTCTCCGGGCGGCCTTCCACGCCCATCATCATCGGCTGGCTCGGGCCGTAGATGTCGGCGTCCAGCAAGCCGACCGAGGCGCCTTCCGCAGCCAGTGCCAGCGCGAGATTGACAGCGGTGGTGCTCTTGCCGACGCCGCCTTTGCCGGAGGCGACTGCAATGATGTTCTTTACGTTGGGCAACAGCGCCACGCCGCGTTGTGCGGCGTGCGCCACCACCTTGCTGGTGACGGTGGCCGACACGTTTTGGACGCCAGTCACACTGCGTGCGGCGGCGATCAGGCTGCTGCGCAACGCCGGGATCTGGCTTTTGGCGGGGTATCCCAATTCCACCTCGAACGACACCTCGCCGTCGTGGACCTGTAGGTTGCGCAACGCCTTGGAGGCGACCAGGCTGATGCCCGTGTTGGGATCGACGACGCGGTTTAACGCATCTTTTAATAATTGTTCGGTAACTGGCATGGCGAGAGCTCCTGATGCAACGCCAAGAGTCTAGCCAATGGGCTTTTCACACCGCATCAGTCCGTGAGTTCAGCCAGCCCGGTGCGCCTTGGCGTTCAAAGAGGCAGTGGTGGTGCCGCGGGGGACAGCGCAGACCTGCCGCTCGTACGCATCGCGCTCCAGTGGCTGGATGCCGGAGTGTTCCGATTCATCGCGGTAGAGCGCGGCAATCTCCTTGATCTCGCCTTCAATTCGGAAAAACGCATCCAGCACCGACGGATCGAAGGTACTGCCGCGCATCTCCGTCATCAAGGTGGTGGCCAGCGCGTGTGAGTACGGCTCCTTGTAGCAGCGGCGGCTGATCAAGGCGTCATAGATGTCGGCCACCGCCATGATGCGGCCGGACAACGGGATGGCTTCGTTTTCCAGGCCACTGGGGTAGCCAGTTCCGTCCCATTTTTCGTGATGGGTAGCGGCGATTTCCCCGGCGATCAGCAGGAAGTTGTCACCGTGGATCCCTTGAGCGGTGCTGTGGACGATCTTGCGCCCGAACTCGGCATGCTGCTTCATCACCACCATTTCCTCCGGCGTCAGGCGCCCAGGTTTCAGCAGGATGTGATCCGGGACGCCGACCTTGCCGATGTCGTGCAGTGGCGCGGACAGGAACAGCAGTTCGATGTAGTCCGGTGTCAGGATGCGGCGGTGGTAGCCGCTGCGCTGTAGCTCCAGTGCAATCGCGCGTACGTAGTGCTGGGTGCGCTTGATATGCGCGCCGGTTTCCGGATCTCGTGTTTCAGCCACGGCCGCCATCGACTCCATCGTGACCTTGCGTGCATTCTCGAGTTGCTGCAGCCGGTCCTGCGCACGGCGTTGCTCCAGCCCGTAGCGCAGCACCAGCAACGATCCGAACAGCAGTACCAGCAAGGCAACCGGCACCGCCATCGAGACAAACAGGCCGGTAGCTTCCAGCAGCCACGCGCTTGCGCCCAGCAGCGCTGCACCGCCGAGCACGCCACCAGCGACGATCGTGATGGTGCGGCGTGCAAGCACGAACAGCAGGGCGAGGAAGCCACCGGCCAGCACGCACGCCGTAAAAACCACTGAGCCGGCCCAGACCGGCCGCCGGACGAAGCCGCCATGCAACATGTCCTCCGCCATGACGGACTGGATCTTGAGCCCTGGGAAGCGCAAATGCACCGCGGTGTTGTGAAAGTCGTTCAAACCGACCGCGCTGCTGCCCACGAACACGATCTTGCCCTTGAGCACGTCCGGATCGACCTGGCCGCTCAGCAAGTCCACTGCTGGTATTGAGCGATACTGCTCCGGGCCGCCGTTGAAGCCGATGGTCGTAAAGCCGGCAGCATCAATCGGTACCCGGTAAGCGCCGATTTGCAGCAGCAGCCCATGCGCATCGCGACCAATCGACGCTTCTCGCAGGCCCAACGAATGCATGACTGCAGCCAACGCCAGATGCGGATGGATCGCACCTTGGTAGCTGATCAAAAGCGGCGCGCGGCGCAGCATGCCGTCGGTGTCGAGTTGACTGTTCAGGAAGCCGCTGCTGGCTGCGCCGTGGGCAATCGCTGGCGTGTTCACCAGCGTACCGGTCGCCTCGTTCAATGTCAGCAGATCGGTCTGGCCGGTCAAGCGGAAACTCGACGTCGGCGTGCCGTTCACATTGCCCGCATGATCGAAATAGAGATAGAGCGAACCGACCACACTGTGCGCGGCGATCACGCTTCCCAGAAACCCGTCGTTGTCCAGCAGGCCGCTGGGCACCCCACTGAATCCCATGTCGACGCCGAAGTCGCGCTTGAAGGTCTGCTGGATGTTGGTAAGCGACGAGCGGTCGCTCTCTGAAAAAAGAATATCAAGCGCGACCGCGGCCGGCTGCGCCGCCGCGATGCGCTCAATCAGCGCCGCGACCCGATAACGCGGCCAGGGCCATTGACCGAGCGCAGCCAGACTCACGTCGTCGATGTCAACGACCACCGTGTCGTGTGCGGGTCTCCCAGTGGCAACTTGCGGCAACAACGCATCGAGCCAGGCATGGTCCAGCTGTGACAGCGGCGCATACCGGCCGAGGCTCAAAGCCGCGACCAACAACGCCAGGCCGATGGCGACGCACAGCAGCAGCAGTGCCTGCTTATGCGACAAGGCGCTGGCGCCTGATGAATGCCGCATACGAATCTAGAGGATCATGACCTCGGCGCGCCGGTTCTTCGGTTGCGCGCCCGTCGCATTGGATGGGTGCGCTGGCGCCTTCGAGCCGAACCAGCGGACTTCGATCCGGCCGACTGTTGGATCGAGCGCCTTCAGACGGCGCGCCACCATCTCTGCGCGTTCCGCTGATAGTTGGCTGTTTACCTGGTCGCCGCCGATCGAATCGGCATGGCCGAACACGGAGATCTCAGTGGGCTTGCGCGCCTGAGCCGTCGCCAGCACGACTGGCAATTTCGCCTTCGACTCAGCCGTAAGTTCGGCTTTGCCGAGCGTGAAGTAAAGGATGAATACCCTGGGCTTGGTCGGTTGCGCCAGCATCAATTGCGAAAAACTGGCGGTCACCGCCTCGGGCTGCAACGGGACGGAGTCCGTCGGGCCATCGCCGCTGGCAGTGACGGTGGTCGCACTGAACGCCTGCTCCAGCTGCCGAGACCCACCCGCGCCTGAAACCGACACCGAACCAACGTTGCCGTCCTCGTCGGGCAACAGCACGATGGTGGTGCGCGGCGCAGCGCAGCCGACCAGCGTCACCGCCAGCAGCAGGCCCGCTGCATACCGCAGCCGCGCAGAGCGCGCGCGGCGCAGTATTCTTACCGGGCTGACCAACGGCTGGGATGCGCCTGCGACCAATGTCATTCCTGTCATGCAAGGTTACTCCGCCGTGATGATGAAGCGGGTACCGCGTACCCCGACCGATGCAGTTGGCGAATCGATTTTCACCACTCGCGGTGCAAGCTTGCTGATCTGGCCAGATGAATAGATGGCGCTGCCTTTGTTCAGATAGAGCGAAAACGCGTACTTTGCTTCCTTCGGCTCATAGGCGTAATCGCGCAGCTTGATGTCGGTTGACGGCCCCACGGTCAACAAGGTACCGTCTTTGAACACGACACCCGCCGAAGCACCGGCCGACGACTTGAGCTGGTCGGAGACGAATAATTGGTCGCCGGGCGCAGCAGCGGTGCTAGAGCCGTTGCGCAGGATCTCAAGCCGGCCTTGCACGTTCTTGATGATGGCGACGTGATCGACATCGGCGTGGGCCACGCCAGCGGGAATGGCCCATACAAAGGCCGACAACAACCAAGCGTGGGCGGAACAAGTCGATTTGGTGAACATTGAGCAGCAGCGGATAGTGGCAATGAATGGCAAGTGGCGCTGGAACCGAACAACCGATCCGGCCACTGCGGAATCAAGAAGCACCAGCGGCGTGCGAGCGGCTCAATCTAAGACCTAACGGGCGACCGGCGCAACGCGTGAAGCTCAGCAGACGTGTCCCGGCGTGCAGTTCGTCACCTACCACGCCTGAAACAGGCAGGCGACCGAGCGACTTGCTACGCACCGTGAACAGACACGCTGTCCCCGCTCGGTTGCTGCGGCCCCACGGCTCCTAGAATTGCGGTCGTTTTGCCGTGCTTTTTTGCGGCTTCACCGAAAAACCGCCCGATGCCCGCTTCCCGCCAGTTATTCGTCACCACCGCCCTGCCGTATGCCAACGGCAGATTTCACATCGGCCATATCATGGAGTACATCCAGGCCGACATCTGGGTGCGATTCCAGCGCATGAACGGCGCGCATGTCAACTTCGTGTGCGCCGATGACGCGCACGGCGCGGCCATCACGATCGCAGCCGACAAGGCGGGGATTACGCCGCAGGCGTTCGTGGCGGAAATCGCCGCTGGCCGAAAGCCGTACCTCGACGGCTTTTGCATCGCATTCGACAACTGGCATTCGACCGACGCGCCGGAAAACCATGCCCTTGCACAAGACATCTACCGCGACCTGCGCGCCGCCGGCTTGATCGACACGAAAAGCGTCGAGCAGTTCTATGACCCGGCCAAGGGCATGTTCCTGGCCGATCGTTTCATCAAAGGCGAATGCCCGAACTGCCACGCAAAAGATCAGTACGGCGACAACTGCGAGGTGTGCGGCGCGGTATACGCACCGACCGAACTGATCGCACCCTATTCGGCACTGTCAGGCGCAAAACCCGAGCTACGCAGCTCAGACCACTTTTTCTTCCGCCTGTCCGATCCGCGCTGTGTGGAATTTCTGAAGCGCTGGACGGCTGAGCCAGGCCACGTGCAGCCCGAAGTGCTGAACAAGATCCGTGAATGGCTGGAGCCGGGTGAGCGCAGCGACGGCGAAGCAAAGAAGGGGCTGGGCGACTGGGACATCAGCCGCGACGCGCCTTACTTCGGCATCGAGATCCCGGACGCGCCAAGCAAGTATTTCTATGTATGGCTCGACGCACCAGTCGGTTATCTCGCGTCGCTGAAAAACCTGCTGACAAAACGCGGGGAAGACTACGACGCTTACCTGGCGCAGCCGGGCCTGGAGCAGGTGCATTTCATCGGCAAGGACATCATCACGTTTCACACACTGTTCTGGCCCGCGATGCTGCATTTCTCGGGCCGCAAGGCGCCGGATCACATCTTCGTGCACGGCCACCTGACGGTTGGCGGCGAGAAGATGAGCAAGAGCCGCGGCACCGGCATCGACCCGTTGAAATACCTGTCGGTCGGGCTCGACCCAGAGCACCTGCGCTACTACATTGCAGCCAAGCTCTCGGGCCGCAACGAGGACATCGACTTCAACCCGGAGGACTTCATGGCCCGGGTCAACAGCGACTTGGTCGGCAAGTACGTCAACATCGCGAGCCGCGCAGCGGGCTTCTTGGTCAAGCGCTTCGACGGAAAGCTGGGCGCGGTGACGGACGACGGCGCGGCGTTGATCGTCGGCCTTCAGTCGGCGGCTGGCGAACTGCGCGCGCTCTACGACGGCCGCGACTACGCACGCGCGCTGCGCGACGTGATGGCGCTGGCCGATCGCGTGAACGAATACGTCGATGCGAACAAGCCGTGGGAACTCACGAAAAAACCGGAGATGGGTGCGCGCCTGCACGACGTCTGCACCGTCTGCATCGAAGCGTTCCGGCTGCTGACGATCTATCTGAAGCCGGTGCTGCCGGCGCTGACCACGCGCGTCGAGGCGTTTTTGAACGTCGAGGCGCTGCAGTGGAGCGATGCAGCAGCCACGCTGCCTGCTGAGCACACGATCAACGCGTACCAGCATTTGATGCAGCGCGTCGATCCGAAAGCGCTCGATGCGCTGTTCGAGCCGGCAGAGGCAGCGACCGGACCAGCCAGCACAGAGTCCGCAAGCATGCTGGCTGGCACCGCGCCCGGTGGCGAAGCCGTGGCGCCCACGATCGGCATCGACGACTTTTCGAAGATCGATTTGCGCATTGCAAAGATCGTTGCCTGCGAGCCGGTCGAAGGCTCGAAAAAATTGCTGCGCCTTACGCTCGACGTCGGCGAAGGCCGCACGCGCAACGTGTTCTCCGGGATCGCATCGGCCTACCAGAGCACCGATCTGGTCGGCAAGCTGACTGTGCTGGTCGCGAACCTCGCACCGCGCAAGATGAAGTTCGGCACCAGCGAAGGCATGGTGCTGGCGGCCAGCGCTGCGGATGGAAAAAGCGCGCCGGGGATCTTCGTGCTGGAGCCGCACGCTGGCGCGGAGCCGGGGATGCGGGTGCGATGAAAGCGGCTTCGGGCAACGCGGCCACGGTGAATGGGTCGACAGCGTCGCAGCCTGCGCACACGTTGCCTGCCCTGCGCACCCACCAGAGCGCGCAGCGGTTCGTTGCGATCCTTGCGGTGCTCGGCCTGCTCGGCGGCTGCGCCGTGGTGGCCGTGGCCAGCACGGCGGCCACTTTGGTGGTCGGCACCGTCGGCATGGCCGCAGGCGTGGCAATCGGCGCGGCACGCGTTACGGGCAACGCGATCGGCACCGCAGCGAGCGCAGTCACGCCGTCGAGTGACGAGGAATAGCTCGAAGGCGTGACGGCATCTGTGCAGCGGCTCAGGCAGGCAAGTCGACCGCCTTGTTGTTCTGCAGCGCCGCCTTGTAGATCGACTGCTTCGGCTGCGCCAGCACGCGCCGCAGCATCGGCTCGAATTCGCTGAGTGGCAACGTCTCGCCACTCGGGTCGAACGCCGGATTGTCGTATTCGGCACAGAATTCTTCGGTGCGTGCGAAGTGCGGATGCTCGCGGAAGCGCTCGCGCATGTCGCGGTCCAAGCCCAGGTGATGGAAGAAGTAGTAGCCCTGGAAGATCGCGTGGTGCTGCACCATCCAGTGGTTCTGCTCGGATACGAAGGGCTGCAGCACGGCAGCGCCGATGTCGGCGTGATTGAAGGTGCCAAGCGTGTCGCCGATGTCGTGCAGCAGCGCGCAGACCACGTACTCTTCGTCGCGGCCGTCTTTCAGCGCGCGGGTCGCAGTCTGCAAGCAGTGCGTGTAACGGTCTACCGGGAAGCCGCCGTAGTCGTTTTCGAGCAACCGCAAATGGGCGATCAAGCGGTCCGGCAGTTTCTTCGCAAACTGCTGGAATTCGCCGCCGATCAACTGCCAGTCGCTGACCTGGCTGTGTTCCATGCGGGTGAAGTTGGCGCGGGCGTTCATGGTGTTCTGGCTCCTTGGGTTGAACAGCAGATGGTTCGCACCCAGTGGGTGCGGTCTCAGGCGTCAGTCTAAAACCGTGTGCTGGACTTGAACCGTTCGGCCCAGTAGCGGCGATGGCTTGGGCAATTGAGGAGGTTGCGCTGGCTACACCGATTCGCTGACGCACCTGCCAGGCGAACCGATCGTCCCACGCAGAATCTTGCAGTTTCCGTTCATCTCTCCATCACCAATGTGAAGCTGCCTTCCTTTGCCATTCGGCCACGTCTGCTCGATGGGCTGCACGGCCACGACGGCAACCGGTTCGCGCGAGACTTCGGCGCCGGCGTTACGATGGGTATCGTTGCACTGCCGCTGGCCATGGCATTTGCGATTGCCAGTGCCCCGACGCCCGAGGCCGGCTTGTAGACATCGATCATCGCGGGCTTCCTGATCGCGTTGCTGGGTGGCTTAAACGTACAGATCGGCGGGCCGGCCGGTGCGTTCATCGTGGTCGTCTACGGCATCCTCGAGCAATATGGACTCGCGAATTTGCGAGTCTCGACCGCATGCGCGAGCGAGCTGCTGTTCGCACTCGGATTGCTTCGGCTCGGAACGCTGGTGCGCACTGTCCCGGATCACCGTCGTGATCGGCTTCACCAACGGCATCGCGGTGCTGATCGCCGGGTCCCAGATCAAGGACGCGCTGGGTCTGTCGATCGACGAGATGCCGGCCGATTTCTTCGGCCAGTTGCAGGCAATCGCATTCCATCTGACCGGAATCAATCCGTACGCGCTGGCGTTGTCGATCACCTGCCTTGTGGGCCTGTTCCGCTGACTGAGCTGCCGGAGCACGATCCGAATCAGGAACTGGTGGCGCAAGGCATCGCTAACTTTGTGGTGCCGTTCTTCGGCGTTATGCTGGCCACCGGCACGGTCGCGCGCACGGTAACCAATGTGCGCGCCGGAGCATCTACGCCGATTGCCGGCATCGTGCACGCGCTGTGCGTGCTCGAAGTGGCGCTGGTGGCCGCGCCGCTGGCGCCGAACATTGTCCCTGTCGGTGCTGGCCGGTATGCTGCTGTTCGTTGCCCGGAGCACGGGCGAATGGCACGAGTTCGCAAAATTGCGGCACGACAGCTTTCACGATCGCCTGACGTTGCTCGGCAAGTTCTTTTTGACGGTGGTGTTCGACCTCACGATTGCGGTGCAAGGCGGCCTGCTGATGGCCTGCTTTTTGTTCGTGCACCGCATGAGCGGGGTGTTTCAGGTCGACTGCGTGGAACGCACCGGCGCCGATTCGACCTGGAAGTCGCACGGGGTGTTGTTTTTCGCTGCCGTCAAGCGGCTCGATGGTTCGTTGCGGGCGGTGCAGCAAGGGCCTGTCAATCCAGTTGTGACGATCGATGCACTGCATGTGGCGCCGCTTGACGCAACTGGACTCGATGCCCTGCGTCAGCTGCTGCGCACTGTCCGTTCGTGAGGCGGGCGTCTACGGCTGCGCGATCTGCTGACGCAGCCACTCGGGCTGCTGGAACACTCCGGTCTTGCCGATCAACCCGGCTGCAAGGTCGCGTCGTTGCGCCGGCTCCGCCAGCGGCAGCGTTTCGACCCCTTACTTGACTTTCAGCCCGTCGGATTCGGGATCCCGCATGCTGCCGGTGTTGGTCACGCGCAGGTCTTTGTCCATCACGGCGCTGAAGATCATCAGCGTGTTGGCGCCGTCGAGCCAGCGCCACTCGTAATGGGTGTCGCCTTTTAGCGGATACGTGGTCTTCTTCATCGGCTCGCCAAGCAGACGGCGCACGTCTTCCATCGACATGCCGGGCGTGACTCTGGCGAAGTTTTCCGGCGTGAGTACCTGATTCAGCGCGGTCAGGCGGCCGTCCGGGCCGATCGTGATCATGTAATTGCGCGCGCCCTCGGGCTGCCGGTTGTATTCGAAGATGCGACTGCCGCCCGGGCCATCCCAGACGTTCTTGGGTTGGCCGAACAGCGTGCGCACGTCGGCCTCGGTCGAGACGCCGACCTGCAATTCGCTGATGCGCTTGCTGTCGCAACCCACCAGGCCCAGCAGCAGTGTGAGCAACCCCATCGTCAAAGCTTTCCCTATGGCAGTCCAACGCATCGATTCCTCCGTGGCCACCCGACGGCGGGGACCCTCAGCCCAGTTTAGATGCTCATCGAAAGGACAAGCTGCATCGCTAAGATTGCGGCTTTCTCCCACTGCTTCAAGGCCCTGTCATGCCGTTCTTTCGCCGCGCCGACTATCAGTCGGACGCCACCCAATTCATCGAACGGCTCAAGGCCGAGCGGCCCGGGCTCGAAGCGAGCCAGCGTGCCGGTCGCGCATTGTTGTGGGACAAGAACGTGGACCTCGACGGGCTGCGCATCGCGCGCCGCGACCAGGTGCCGCAAAAGCCGTATGTCTATCAGAACGATGTCACCCCGAAGCCGCCAGTCGACGCGCCACTAGGCCCGAAGGGCTGATCGTGGACTCGCCGCGCTGCAAGACCGCGGCTTCGGGCCCGATCGTGATGGCTGAATGAACGCAGATTCCCACGCTGTGGACGTGCTGGAGCCACCGGCCGCCGCGGCCGACGACGACCGCATCGCGCTGGCACGCCTGTACGGCGAACCGATGTTTGCCTTGCCGAAGGATTTGTACATCCCGCCAGATGCACTCGAAGTGATTCTCGAAGCATTCGAGGGGCCGCTTGATCTGCTGCTGTACCTGATCCGGCGCCAGGACTTCAACATTTTCGACATCCCGATGGCAGCGCTTACGCACCAGTACCTGCGCTATGTCGATGAAGTGCGCGTGCGCAATCTGGAGCTGGCCGCCGATTATCTGCTGATGGCCGCGATGCTGATCGAGATCAAATCGCGCATGTTGCTGCCGCCCAAACGGGTTGACGGCGAAGCGGAGGCCGACGACCCGCGCGCCGAGTTGGTACGCCGGCTCATCGAGTACGAGCAGATGAAACTGGCCGCCGCCCGGCTCGACGCACTGCCGCAGCGCGGGCGCGACTTCGAATGCGCGCAGGTGCATATCGCCCAAGTCCGCACACAGAAGCTGCCCGACATCCACGTCGACGATCTGCGGCGCGCCTGGGAGCAGCTGATGACCCGCGCGCGGATGGTGCAGCAGCACACCATCACGCGCGAAGCACTAAGCGTGCGCGAGCACATGACCCAGGTGCTCAGACAACTGCAGGGACAGCGCTTTGCCGCGTTCGAAGAACTGTTCGACGCAACGCGCGGCGTGCCCGTGCTGATCGTCACGTTCGTCGCACTGCTTGAGCTTGCGAAAGAAATGCTGGTTGAGATCACGCAGGCCGAAGCATTCGCACCGATCTATGTGCGGCTCTCGGCAGGCAGCGCAGGCTGAGGCGCTTCCATGAGTTCCATGCAGGGAGCGCGCAAGAATGCCGTTTGAGGAGGTCGAGCTTTGGGTGCAACGCAGCGTCGAATGGCTGCGGCTGTTTGTCGAGATGCTGGGTGCCGTCGTGATCGCAGCCGGTGTCGCGGTGGCAGTAGTGGGCTTGCTGCGGCACTTCTCCAGCGGGCGCGGCGGCAGCTTCACACCGATCCGGCTGTCGTTTGCGCGGTATTTGATGCTGGCGCTTGAGCCGCAATTGGCAGCCGACATCTTGTCCACTTCGATTGCGCCGACCTGGGACCGCATCGGCAAGCTCGGTGCGATCGCAATCATCCGCACCGCGCTGAATTACTTTCTCAGCCGTGAGCTCAGTGGTGAGTTGGGGGCCGTACCAGCCAGTGCAGCTGACGACCACACACAGCCGACGTCGCCCATCCCGGCACGCAGCGCGTGAGCAGGGACAAGCCGCCCAACACTCCGCTCGGTGTCGATCCGGTGCCTGCGGTGCCGCCGCCACCCATGCGCCGCCGGCTCGGGCTCAAGCAGGAATTGTCGCTGGCGCTGATGCCAACGGTGAGCATCCTGCTCTTGCTCGCGTTCGTCGAACCGCTCACGCAGCAGCGCCTGTTAAAGCAAAAGCACCCGTGTGTGGCCGTTGCGCTGCGGCATACCTTCACGCCTGCCATCTTTGCCGCCACCACCGCTGGTGCCTGCGCCTGAGCGGCTCAAAATGGAAATCCGACGATTGCTTTTACCGACAACGTGTCCGAGCTCGACGTAAGACCGCGGCCGACACCAAAATTCAAGTCCCAGCCGTGCCCACCGTAATCGACCACGGCATACAGCGTGCTCGATTGCTGGCCGGACGGCAGGGTAACGCCCAGGGTCCCGAGTCCGGCGTAGTGCTCGAACCCAAGTGCGAAGCCGCTCGCACCCAGCGTGCGGGCAACCTTGCTCGACAACCCGGTCTCCGGCGAGCGGCCGCGGTAGCCGCCCGACAGGTCCCAGCCGAGCACCGGATTGATTGCGACGAGCCAGCGCGCATCGCGCCATCCCAGCATCGTGCGCAACTCGAAGCCGTTGCGAGACTCGGAATACCGCTGTTGCAGTCGCGACAACTCGCCGTTCAGACCGAAGAACCAGCCACCGTGATCCTGTGCATGCACAGGCACCCATTTCAAACGAAATTTCGCTCCGGCCAGCCGCGCGCTGTCGCCGCGTTCCCGGCTGACCGGCAGGTACAGGCCGGCTTCGAAGTCCCGCGTCAGGCCGTAGGAAAACTCGGGCGTGGCACGCCAGCCGCGGTTCGGCACCGCCTCACCCAGGTAGTCCGGCTGCGAGCGTCCGCGCGGCGTGGTGTTGAGATGCAGCTCGAGCCCGAACTCGCCGGGTTCGTTGATGTCATCGGCGTAGACCTGAATTTCGTCGTACAGCGCAGCGCGGCAGGCAGTGAAAGGGACCAGCGCCAGCGCGGCCACCAGCGCGGCCCGGTACGTCCAGTGGGGGTCGGCTTGAGCCGGTGCAAAGGCGTTCGGCTCCAAGTTGCTACGCAAGCTGCGTGATCGTGTCGGATGTTCGGTCATGGGGCGTTCTTTCAGGGGTGCCTCAGCTGTCAGGCAGGCCTCAGCCGGGCGAGCGCCGGGATGGCAGAGTTAACGGCATCGAGGGCGCGACTCGTGCGCGATACGATCAGCTCACCGTCGCCTGTCGGCCAGGGATGGCCTGACAATCGATTGAACACGCGGTTGCCGTCTGCTTTCCGGCGCATCGACTGCGTATCTCGACTTGATATGTTTTTGGTAGCGAGAAACTTTGTATGAGCCTGCGCCCTGGCCGCTTTCAGTAAAAAATCATTCGGTTGCGAGGACCCAGAAACCATGACGAATGCCATCCGATCCACCAAGTCCGCAGCACCTGCATGCGCTATGGGATTGCTGCTGAGCGCGGTGCTGATGGCGGCGGGCTGCGCTGGCAAGCCGGTCGAGCTTGGCAACCTGTACCAGCGCCTGGGCAGCGAAGCGGGTGTTGCCGACTTGGCCAACGACATCATGCAAAACGTCGGACAGGATCCGCGCATCAAGGAGCCCTTTGCGAAAGCCAACGGGCCGAACTTCACCCAGATGCTGGCCAATCGGATTTGCGAAATCGGCAGCGGTCCTTGCACCGACGACGGGGAATCCATGCCGGCGGCGCTGCGCGCGTTGGCGCTCAGCAACCAACAGTTCGACGCGTTCATCGGAGACTTTGCCAAGGCGCTGGACGCACATGGAGTCGGCCCTGACTCACAGCGCAAGCTGCTGTTTCCATTCAAAGCCATGCGCGGTGACGCGTTGGGCATGACTGAGGGAAGCTGAACAGCCTCCCTTGCCTGCCCAATGCTGCGCAGAGTCTCAGGCGAGCAGCGGCGCTCCGGTTTTTTCCTGTAGTGCTTCGCGGGTGACACCAGGCGCGAGTTCGACGATCTTCAATCCCTGCTCGGTCACGTCCAGTACGGCGAGGTCGGTGATGATGCGGTCCACCACGGCAACGCCGGTCAGCGGTAGCGTGCAGTCTTTCAAGACCTTCAAATCCTCGCCGCCGTCTTTCTTCTTCGCAACGTGCTCCATCAGCACGATCACGCGTTTCACGCCGGCGACCAGATCCATCGCGCCACCCATGCCCTTGACCATCTTGCCGGGGATCATCCAGTTGGCAAGGTCGCCTTTTTCACTGACCTGCATCGCGCCCAGGATCGACAAGTTGATCTTGCCGCCGCGGATCATCGCGAAGCTGTCGTGGCTGCCGAAGATGCTCGACCCAGGCAGCGTGGTGACGGTCTGCTTGCCCGCGTTGATCAAGTCCGGATCGATCGTTTCTTCGGTTGGAAACGGGCCGATGCCGAGCATGCCGTTTTCCGACTGCAGCCAGACTTCCTTGTCCTTGGGAACGAAATTCGCCACCAGCGTCGGGATGCCGATGCCGAGGTTCACGTAGAAGCCGTCTTCGAGTTCCTGCGCAGCGCGTGCTGCCATTTGGTCTTGCGTCCAAGCCATTTTTTTAAGCTCCTGCCTTGGGTGTGAGGGTGCGTTTTTCGATGCGCTTTTCTGGGGTTTCGTTCAGCACGATGCGGTGGACATAAATGCCGGCCAGATGCACATCGTCGGGTGCCAGTTCGCCGACCTCGACAATCTTTTCGACTTCGACGATGCAGACCTTGCCCGACATCGCGGCCGCCGGGTTGAAGTTGCGTGCGGTCAGGTTGAAGCGCAGGTTGCCGCTCTTGTCGGCGATGTCGGCTTTGACGAGCGCCACATCGGCGACCAGCGAGCGCTCCATCAGGTACTGCTCGCCGTCGAACTCGCGCACTTCCTTGCCTTCGGCGACCAGCGTGCCGACACCGGTCTTGGTAAAGAACGCAGGAATGCCCGCGCCGCCAGCACGCAGCTTCTCGGCCAGCGTGCCTTGCGGCGTGAATTCGAGTTCGAGTTCACCGGCCAGATATTGCCGTTCGAACTCCTTGTTTTCACCGACGTAGCTTGCGATCATGCGTTTGATCTGGCGCGTCTCGAGCAGCTTGCCAAGGCCGAAGCCGTCCACGCCTGCGTTGTTTGAAATGCAGGTCAGGTCTTTCACGCCGCTGTCGTGCAGCGCCTGGATCAACGCCTCCGGAATGCCGCACAGGCCGAAGCCGCCGACGGCCAGCATCTGGCCATCTTGCACGACGCCCTTGAGAGCCTCATCGGCGGATGGGAAAATTTTGTTCACTCGAAGCGCTCCATTCGGTCGTGGTCCATGGGGTTGACAGCCCGCTACGATACTACGCAACAAGTTCGCGCCGCCACAGCCTGCTCGTATGGGGCAATGCGCGAGAAGCCGAAACCCACTTTCGCTGCCGTCTCAGCCCGGTGCGCCAAGCAGGCCTCAAGCCCTGCGCGGTACAACGAAAACCTCTCACTGGAATTGCCCCATGCTGGACATACTGCTGCTCAGAAAAGACTTGGCATCGGCCATGGCGCGGCTTGAAACACGCCGGACGCCGCAGACTTATCTGAATGTGGAAGCGTTCGAGCTGCTCGAATCCGAACGCAAAACACTGCAGACCCGTACCGAAGAACTGCAGGCGCGCCGCAATACCTTGAGCAAGCAGATCGGCCAGTTGAAAGGTCGCGGCGAATCGGCCGACACGCTGCAGGCGGAAGTCGCGCAGATGAAGGCCGAGCTGACCGCGTCTAGCATGCGGCTCGATGCGATCCAGGGTGAGTTGCAAGCGATCCTGCTGGAGGTGCCAAACCTGCCCCACGCGAGCGTGCCGGTGGGCACATCCGAGGCCGACAACGTGGAGCTGCGCCGTTGGAGCCCGATCGAAGGCCTGGGCGGCAACCCAGCCGCGCTGAGCTTTGCGCCGCGCGATCACGTCGACTTGGGCCAACCGCTCGGGCTCGATCTGGAGCTGGGCGTGAAGCTGTCAGGCGCACGCTTCGCCGTGATGAAAGGCCCGATCGCACGGCTGCACCGCGCGCTGGCCGCGTTCATGATCGATTTGCAGACCAATGAGCATGGCTATCTCGAATGCGCGCCGCCCTACATCGTGAACGCCGAGTCGCTGCGCGGCACCGGCCAGTTGCCGAAGTTCGAAGCCGACCTGTTCGCGGCAAAAAAGGGCGGACAAGACGGCCCGGACGACAAGACCGATGCGGCGGCGCTCTACTTGATCCCGACCAGCGAAGTGCCGCTGACGAACTTCGTACGCGACACGGTGCTGGCTGAGAACGACTTGCCGATGCGGCTGACCGCGCAGACGCCCTGCTTCCGGTCCGAAGCCGGCTCTTATGGCCGCGACACGCGCGGCATGATCCGCCAGCACCAGTTCGACAAGGTCGAGATGGTGCAGATCGTGCATCCCGCGACGAGCTACCAGGTGCTCGAGGAGATGACTGGTCACGCGGAAGCAGTGCTGCAGCGGCTTGAACTGCCCTACCGCGTGGTCGCGCTTTGCACGGGCGACTTGGGCTTTGGCGCCACGAAGACGCACGACCTCGAGGTCTGGCTGCCGGCACAAGGCGTCTACCGCGAGATCAGCTCGGTCAGCAATTGCGAAGCGTTCCAGGCGCGTCGACTGCAGGCGCGCTTCAAGAACGCGCAGGGCAAGAACGAGTCGGTGCACACATTGAACGGCTCCGGTCTCGCGGTCGGCCGCACGCTGGTTGCGGTGCTCGAGAACTATCAGAACGCCGACGGTTCGATCCGCGTGCCGACGGCGCTGCTGCCGTACATGGGCGGGGTTGAACTGCTGAAAGCAGCCGTCGTCGGATAGCCAAGCCACACTTTGCGTTCGGCTGTTGCTGGATCAAACCCTGTAGAACGTGCAGGTCTCGTGGCAGGTCCAGCCCGCGCAATTGGTCAGGATGGATTGTGTTGCCGGGCCGCCGTCGGCCGCACCCCGTTCGACGGCTGTCTTAAGCAGCATTTCGATTTTGGCGTGGTCAGGCGGCTGGCAGCCGTGCCCGCTCGTCATGCACCGAAAGACGGCCCAGCAGATGCTCGACTTCTTCGCGCGCGGTAGCCGACATCTTCGGCGCCGGCATGCGGAGCGCCGCACTCGTCAGAAGCCCGCGGCGCTTCAACAGGTATTTGCGCACAGCCAGCCCCAGCCCTGGCTGCTGTTCGTATCGCAGGAGTGGAAGGTGTGCATCAAACAGGTCGTGCGCCTCCTCGCGTTGCCCCGCTTTCGACAGCCGCACGATGTCGATCAGCATGTCCGGAAACGCATAGCCGGTGTTGGCCCCATCGGCGCCGCGCTCCATCTCGTAGTCGAGGAACAAGCCGTTGTTGCCGCAGAGGATCGCCAGATGCCGCATGCTGCCGCCCTGCTCAAAGCCGCGCAGGGCAGAGATTTTCTCCAGCCCCGGCCAGTCTTCGTGCTTCAGCATCACGCAGGACGGCAACTCCTGCACGATGCGCCGGATTACGGCCGGCGTCATCTGGACCGAGAACGTCAGCGGGTAGTCCTGCAGCGCGAACGAAACATCGGCGCCGATCGCCTGCACGGCCTGCGTGTAGTAGCCGACGATCTGATCGTCGGTGCGCAAATGCGAAGGCGGCGCGATCATCACGCCGGCTGCACCTTGGCTCATCACGTCCTGCGTCAGCGCGCGCATCGCTGCGAAGCCGGGCGCGGACACACCAACGATCACGGGCAACGTTGGCGCGCGCCGGATCATGCGCAGCGCCACGGCGACGCTTTCGTCGTGCGTGAGCTTCTGCGCCTCGCCAAGCTGGCCGAGCACCGTGATGCCGTCGGCGCCGATCGACAAATAGAAGTCGACGAGTCGGTCGATCGATTCAAAATCGATCTGGCCGTCGTCGAAGAAAGGCGTTGGAGCGATCGGGTAGACGCCTTGCGCGTCGGCGGTCAGTTGCATGAGTTGGTTCGTTCTGCGGTTGTGGGTTGACTGTTTGATCGGTCGGTCGGTTGGTTGGTCGCTCAGACGTTGCTTTCCGAATACGCCGTTGCCATGATCTGCGGCGCCATCGCGTCGGGGCTGGTTTCCAGCAACGTCACGCGCCACAGCGTACGCGCATCGGCCGGATCGATCAGCGTCGCAGCGTGCAGCAGCGATGCGTTGTCCCAGATCACGACGTCGCCCACGCTGTAGGCTAGGCTGTAGAGGTACTTCGGCTGCGTCGAATGCGCAGCCAGCTCATCCAGCAAATCGCGCGACTCATCGGCCGGCATACCGACGATGCCGAACGAGCTGCCCGAGACCGCATACAGCGACGTGCGCCCAGTCACCGGATGTGGCCGCGCGATGCGATGCGTGATCAGCGGCATCCTGGCTTTCTGCGCGACCGACAGCGGGGATGCGGCCGTTCGCGACGCATCGTTCAAGTCCTGCCGATTGCCGTAGTGATGTACTGCAATGAGCGGATCGATGCGTTGCTTCATCGATTGAGCCAGGTCTTCGTACGACGCCTGCTGATTTGCGAACAGCGTGTTGCCGCCCACCTTCGGCACCTGGATCGAATAAAGCATGGTGGCGCGTGCCGGCATGCGCAGATACGAATAATCGGTATGAAAGTACGAGCCCGCATCCTGCAAGCCGATGGGCTGTCCGTCGGCACCGCGCACGTTCGACAAAATCAGAATGTTCGGGTCGTCCGGGTGATGAAACTGGTCAATCACGTGCGGTTGCGCGGGGCCGAACGCTTGCGCGAACGCAACCAACTGCGCCGGCGTCAGCGACTGCCCGCGCAGCACCAACACCTGACCCGCATAGAACGCGCGTTCGATCTCGGCAAAGGCCGTGTCGTTCAGATCCCGGGTGAGATCAAAGTTCCGACACTCAAGCCCGAAACCGGCGCACAGCGGCGTGAAGCTCGGCATGAGACAAGACCTCTGCTACTTGACGAAATTCGGCAGCACCGTGCGTGGCAGCCACAGCAGCAGGTCCGGAAACAGGATCACGATCAGCAGCACCGTCATGAGCGGGATGAACAAGATGGCCGTGTCCTTCACCGCTTCCCGTATCTTGATGCCGCCCACTGAGCACGCGATCATCAGACACAACCCATAAGGCGGGGTCACCAGCCCATACGCAATCGAGATCACGCCGATGAGCGCGAAATGCACCGGGTGCATGCCGACCTTCGCAGCCAGTGGCGCCAGGATGGTGCCGACGATGATGATCGCGGGAATGGCGTCGATGAAACAGCCGATGAACAGGAACGCGGCTGCCGTAATGAAGCCGACGCTGGTCACACCGCCGCCCCAGGAGGCGACGCTGTTTACCACGAGCTGCGGGATCCGGAAGTAAGCGAGCAGCCAGCCGAATGCGGACGCCGTGCCGATGCAGAACAGCGCGATCGCCGCGAAGCGGGCCGACTCATACAGCGTGTGGCTCAATTGCCGCCAGTTCAGCGTGCGGTAGATCAGCCCACCCAGCAGCATCGCGTACAGCACGGCAATCACCGACGCTTCCGTTGGCGTGAACAGGCCGCCCACGATACCGCCCACGATGATGCCGGGCGTCAGAATCGGCAGCACGGCCGCACCAGCCACCTTCAGCATCTCGCGTGCCGTGACCCTGGGGTAGACCGGATAGCCGCGCCGCTTGGCATGGATGTAGACCGTCACCATCAACGACAGCGCCATCATCAGTCCCGGCAGCACGCCGGCCACGAACAGCCCGCCGATCGACACCGAGATCACGCCGCCCCAGACCACCATCAGGATCGACGGCGGGATGATCACGCCCATGACGGCGGCACACGCGATCAGCGAGACCGCAAACGGTGTGTCGTAGCCCTGCTTTTTCATCGCCGGGATCAATACGCCGCCGACGCCCGCGGCTTCTGCGGTGGACGAGCCCGAGATGCCCGCGAACAGCATCGACACCAGCACGCTCACGTGGCCGAGTCCACCGGGTAGGTGCCCGACCATCGCACGCGACAGATTGACTAGTTTCTCCGTAATACCCGCCGAATTCATCAGGTTTGCGGCCAGCATGAAAAACGGAATTGCGAGCAGCAAAAACGAGTTGTACGACTTCAACATCTCGTTGAGCAACAGGAACGGCGTAAGCCGGTCGTCGATGAAAAACACCGGCACGCACGCCAGTCCCAACGCAAACGCGACCGGCACGCGGGCGATCAGCAACACGGCGAACACGCCGAACAAGATCAGCGCGACTTCAAGTGGCCCCATCGTCGCCGCTCCGGTATAGCTTCATGTCGACCGTGATCGCTTCTGTGAGGAACGTCAGCCAGCACAAACCCGCAAAGGGCCAGGCCGCGTGGATCGCAAGCATGTTGAGCCCGGTCATCTCCGAACTCTGCTGCCAGCCGAATTCGGCAAAGCGCCAGCCGAATGCGAGAAAGATCACCGCCACCAGAAAGATCGAGACATGCACCACGATGCGCGCCACGGCCCTGGACTTCACCGTCTTCGGTACCGGCAGCACGTCGACATCGAAATGTGCGCCGTCGCGCACCGCAATCGTCGCGCCGATCATGATCAGCCAGATCAGGCAGAAGCGCGCGGCTTCTTCGGTCCAGATATAGCGCGGCACGAAGTCAAAGAACCGCGAGAAGATCTGCAGCGTGACCGGCACGATCATGACCGCCATCAGCACGGTCAACAGCACCTGCAACACGCGGTAGATGCCCGCGTTGAATGCGCGCATGGTAATTGGCTGGCGTGGCTTGACCGCTTACTTGACGGCGTTGACCTGCTCGAGGATCGCACTGGCCTCGATCTGCTTTGCATAGGCGTCCTTCACGGGCGCAGACAGCTCCAGCAGCTTGGGCCGCTCGGTGAACTCATAGGTCTTGAGCTTGCCTTCCTTCTCCAGCTTGGCCAGCAGCGCCGAGTCGTTTTTAGACTCCAGATCGCGGCCGAACTTGCCGGCTTCCTTACCGGCCTTGACAATCGCGGCCTGCAACTCGGGCGGCAGTCGGCGGAAGGTCTTGCCGGAGAAGGCAATGGGACGCACCGTGATCGCGTGTTGCGTCAGCGAGATGTCCGGCCCCACCTCGTAGAACTTCATCGCATCCAGACCCGCAGCCTCATTTTCAGCCCCCTGGATCACGCCGGTCTGGATCGCGTTGTAGACCTCGTTATACGCAATCACGGTCGGCTTGGCGCCGATCGCCGAGAACACCTGGGTCTGGATCGGCGCGCCCATCACGCGCATCGTCAAGCCTTTCAACTCTTCCATGTTGCGCACCGGCTTGTTGGCAATGATGTTGCGCATGCCGCCGCCGGCATAGCCGAGGATCATCACGTCGGCCTTCTTCGCCACTTCAGCCACGATCGGCGCGAACGCATCGGAATCCAGCACCTTGTTCCAGTGCGCGATGTCGCGGAACAAAAACGGCATGTCCAGCAGCGGCGCGGCTTTTGCGAACGTCGACATGTGCGCAGGTGACACGATCCCGTAGTCCACCGAGATGCCTTGGCTCATGTAGGCGAAGTAGTCTTTCTCCACGCCCAGTTCACTGTTTCGGTGCAGCACGAATTGGACCGGCTTGCCGTAGTACTGCTTGATCAGCGCCTCGAACTTCAACAGCGCCTGATTGAACGGATGGTCGTCAGCAAACTGCACCGCGCCGTGCAGCACGGGCGGCGACTGGGCGAATGCCGCCAGGGAAAGCATGGCCGCAGTGGCCAGGGCGGCAAAGCGAGCAAGGGTGCGAATCGGTCGATCCATGTCAAGTCTCCTTCATTGTGGGCGAACCAACGGCTCGGTCGTGTCGCAAGATGCGCCGGCATACCGGCGGACAGCCAGCGCGCCGGACCTGCCACGATGATTTGACGGGATGCGCATCCAGGCTGTCAATGCCGGTCTTCCCTGCCTTGCTTTGGCTGACCCGCTGGAGCGGGTCAGCCACTGTCCAGCAGCCATTGCGTTGTGCTGTGCGTCAGTTGCGTCACACTGGCGTGGTGCCGCGCACTGGGTCGCGGGCTCTGCAACACCTCAGGAGACCAACCGATGAAAATATTTCAAACGCTGCCCCGCCGTACGTTCGTACACGCGTGCATCGTCGGCGCGCTGGCGGCCAGCGCCGTCAGCGCATTCGCTGCTTACCCGGACAAACCGATCAAGCTGATCGTGCCCTACCCGCCCGGTGGCGCGACCGATGTGATCGGCCGCATCGTCGCGCAACGGCTCGGCGATGCGTTGGGCCAATCGGTGGTGGTGGACAACCGCGGCGGCGCGGGCGGCAACATCGGCGCCGAGGCGGCAGCCAAGGCGGCAGCCGATGGCTACACGTTGCTGATGGGTGCCTTGACCTCGCATTCGACGATGGCCACGCTGGAGAAAGGCAAGCTGCGCTATAGCCTGACGCAGGACTTTGCGCCGGTCATGGTGGTCGGCTCGGTGCCGCTCGTGGTGGTGGTCAACCCACAGGTGCCGGCCAACACGTTGAGGGAGCTGATCGACTACGGCCGCGCGAACCCGGACAAGCTCAACTTCGCATCGTCCGGCGCCGGCTCGCCGCAGCGCATGGGCTCCGAGATGCTCAAGCGCGACGCCAAGGTGCCGATGCAGCACATCGCCTACAAAGGCAGCGGCCCGGCCATGACGGACCTGGTCGGTGGTCAGGTCAACATGATGGTCGAGACCGTGCCGGCTGCGCTGTCGTTCATTCAAGCCGGCAAGCTGCGCGCATTGGCGGTGACGATGCCCGAGCGCATTTCGATGTTGCCGGACGTGCCTTCGGCTTCGGAAGCCGGCATGCCGAGCCTGGACGTCGCATCCACGTTTGGCGTGCTGGCACCGGCCGGCACACCGCCTGAGATCGTCATGCAGCTGAATGAAGCGCTGGCAAAGATCGTGCAAGACCCCGAAGCCAAAGAGCAGTTCCTGAAGCAAGGCGTATACGCGGCCAAGCCCACCACACCCGCCCAATCGGCCGAACGCATCAACGCGGAAGTCGCACGCTGGGCCAAGCTGATCGATGAAGCCGGCATTGCGCCGGAGTAACCACATGGCGAACAAGAAACCTGCCACACCGGCTAACAGGGCCGAGGCCACCGGCATGAAAAAAGGCCTGACCAGCTACGGCGACACCGGCTTCTCACTGTTCCTGCGCAAGGCCTTCATTAAAGGCGCGGGCTTCACCGACGCAGCGCTCGACCGCCCCGTGATCGGCATCACCAACACCGGCAGCAGCTACAACCCGTGCCACGGCAACATGCCGCAACTGCTCGAAGCCGTGAAGCGCGGCGTGATGCTCGCGGGTGGCCTGCCGATGGACTTTCCGACGATCTCGATCCATGAGAGTTTTGCCGCGCCGACCAGCATGTTTTTGCGCAACCTGATGTCGATGGACACGGAAGAGCTGTTGCTGGCACAACCGATGGACGCGGTGGTGCTGATCGGCGGCTGCGACAAGACCGTGCCCGCCCAGCTGATGGGCGCGGCATCCGCCAACCTGCCCGCGATCCAGCTCATCACCGGCTCGATGCTGACGGGCAGTCACCGCGGTGAGCGGGTCGGCGCCTGCACGGATTGCCGCCGCTATTGGGCCAAATTTCGCGCGGGCGACATTGAAGCCGAAGAGGTCGCCGACGTGAACGATCAACTCGTCGCGAGCGTCGGCACCTGCTCGGTGATGGGCACCGCGAGCACGATGGCCTGCATCGCCGAAGCGCTCGGCATGACCATGCCCGGCGGTGCCTCGCCGCCGGCAGTCACCGCCGACCGCATCCGCATCGCCGAGCAGACCGGCGCGCAGGCTGTGCAGATGGCCAAAGACCGTTTGACGATCGACAAGATCCTGACGCCGGATGCGTTCGAGAACGCGATGCGCGTGCTGCTTTCGATCGGCGGCTCCACCAACGCCGTCGTGCATCTGGCCGCGATGGCCGGGCGCGTGGGGCTCGATGTCGACCTAGCCGCGCTCGACCGGATGGGCCGCGAGACGCCGGTGCTGCTGGACCTCAAACCCTCCGGCCAGCATTACATGGAAGACTTTCATCACGCGGGCGGGATGAGCACGCTGCTGCGCGAGTTGAAGCCGCTGCTGCATCTCGATGCGCTGACCGTGACCGGCCGCACCTTGGGTGCGGAGATCGATGCAGCCGGCCCGGCGTTCAAGCAGGACGTGGTGCGCCCGTTCGACCGGCCGATCTACGCGCAAGGCGGGATTGCGGTGCTGCGCGGCAACCTTGCGCCCGGCGGCGCGATCATCAAACAATCGGCGGCCGATCCGAAGCTGATGGAGCACGAGGGCCGCGCAGTTGTGTTCGAGAACCTCGAAGACCTCGCCGAACGCATCGACCGCGACGACCTCGACGTGACCGCCGATGACATCCTCGTACTGAAGAACATCGGCCCCAAGGGCGCGCCCGGGATGCCCGAAGCCGGCTACATGCCGATCCCGCAGAAACTCGCGCGTGCCGGCGTGAAAGACATCGTGCGCATCTCCGACGGCCGCATGAGCGGCACCGCGTTCGGCTCGATCGTGCTTCATGTGACACCCGAATCGGCCATTGGTGGGCCGTTGGCGCATGTGCACAACGGCGACCGCATCCGGCTCTCGGTGAAGAACCGCGAGATTGCGCTGCTGGTGTCGGATGAGGCACTGGCAAAACGTGCGAAGGCGGCAGCGACCGTGATGCCGACAGCCGAGCGCGGCTATCGCAAACTGTTTCTGCAGACGGTGCTGCAGGCCGACCAGGGCGCCGACTTCGACTTCTTGCGGGCGGTGAAAACAGTCGGAAAAGTGCCGCGCTCAAAGTGATCTTGAAGCCGACGGCAGTCACGGAAGCCCTGCCGCTGCTCTACACCTACCGCCGCTGCCCGTACGCCATGCGGGCCCTCATGGCGCTGCTGCAGGCCGAGCGCGGTTTCCAGGCGTTCGAGATCGTGCTGCGCGACAAGCCTGTCGCGCTGGTCGATTTGTCACCCAAGGCCACGGTACCCGTGCTGCGGCTGCTAGAGCGGTTTCACGCTGAGCTGCCATAGCCGCAGTGGCGGATGTAGTTGGCGCACTCGGCGGGTGAGAAGTTGTCGAGCCGCGCCCCGATGGCGTCCCACAGCGACTCCCGGGTACGCGCCGACGCTCTTCGCAGCAAG
>JBBPYC010000016.1:0-10160 GCA_038200275.1 Burkholderiales bacterium | reverse complement strand
TAGCCGAACCTCATACCAATGTCATCCTAGTGTAAACGCTGACAAACGTGCCATTACAAAAATTTCAGAAATCCGCCTCCAAGTCATTGATTCTATTGGCTCATCACCGAATTTCGGGCGGTGAACTGTCGAACTCGGGGGAGCAGGGTCGCCGAGCAGCCGCGGAGCTGCCCCTGCCCGTGCGCTTTCGACATGTCTCGTCCGGTACGCGTCGTCACATCAATGCCTGCCCGGCGTCAGCCGCATCGAGCACTTGGCATCAGCCGTCTTGAGCCACCCAGTCGGGCAGGTGTTGCCGGTTGGCTGATCGATGGCTCGGAACGCCAAAACGCGCCGCCTCAAACTCTCAAAGTCTTGAGCGCAACCTGCGGCGCCGCCAAAACGATCTTGAGCAAGGCCGCAGCTGGCCCGGTGGGGTTGCGGCGGTGCTGTTCCCAGTTCTGCAGGGTCTTGGTGCCGACTTGCTGCAGATGCGCAAATTCGCTTTGCGACAGGCCCAGTTGCTCGCGCGCCGCCTTCACATCGGGAGGCGCCACCGTGGAGCGGCGCGAAGCAGTCATTTCACCAAGCGCAATCGCCTTGGCCTCTTTCAGACTTTGCAGCAGGTCATTCAGCAGTTCCCCGTCTATCGGGATAGCTCCTTCAAGAATTCGCGCAGCAACGCGGTTTCCCGATCGGTCAGGTTGTCTTTTTTCGGCACGATCATGCCGAACGCGTCTGCTCAGGTGCTCGGTCGCAAGGACGACCTCTTGCTTTGAAGTGCTGCCTAGCCTTTTATAATGGTATTACGTATTAACCCCAGGGGGCAGATTTTATGCATCGAAAGATGACCATTTCGCTGGACGAGGCCGTCTATGAAGGGCTGTATCGCACCGTCGGCAAGCGACGCATGAGCCAGTTCATCGAAGATTTGCTGCGGCCGCACGTGCTGGATGGAACGCTCGACGAAGGCTACAAGGCCATGGCTGCCGACCAGGCACGCGACGCCGAAGCGCAAGCCTGGTGCAACGGGTTGGCGAACGACAACGCCGATGAAGCGCGCTGAGGTCTGGTGGGTCGCTTTCGATCCTGCGCTGGGCAGCGAGGTGCGCAAGACCCGGCCGGCGGTCATCGTCAGCAACGACGCGGCCAATCGAAATCTGGCTCGTGTCGTCGTGATACCACTGACCAGCAACACGGAACGGGTCTATCCGGGTGAGGCGTTGGTGACGCTGAATGGCACGACATCAAAAGCCATGGCGGACCAGATCATGGCGGCTGACAAAGCCCGGCTTGAAGACCGGATCGGCGCACTGAGCAAAGCCGACATGCTGGCCGTGGAAGACGCGGTTCGCGTGCAACTTGGGATGCCGAGATAATTTCCCGACGACTTCGACTCAACAGTCCGAAGCGCTTCACCCAGGCAGCTCGGTTGGCGGTATTGAAGCCAACGCCCCGCCTCGCTTGAACAGCCGGCAATTGAACGTTGCAGATACTGCGGCCCACGCTAATTTGGAACCTGCTGCCGCCTTCGAAGCTCCCAGTTGCCCTAACTGCACGTTTGTAGCAACGTAACTACAAACCCAGGAGAGCCTGTCCATGACCTCCACAACCATCTCAAGTCGTGACTTCAACCAAGACATCGGCCGCGCCAAGCGCGCCGCCGGTTCCGGCCCGGTCGTCATCACGGACCGCGGTCGCCCGGCTTATGTGTTGCTGCGCCATGAGACGTTTCTGCAACTCGCTGGAGAGCGCCAGAGCATCCGGCACTTGTTGGATCAGCCCGGCATCGAAGACATCGAGTTCGAACCATCCCGTCTGGAGGGTGGGCTGTACCGGGCACCGGACCTTGGCTGATCGATGTTTCTGCTTGATACCAATGTGTTGTCGGAATTGCGCCGCCGCGATCGAACCGATGCCAACGTCGCCTGCTGGGCGGATTCGGTGGACGCGGGCGCCTTGTACCTGTCGGCCATCGTGGTGCTGGAGATCGAGCTGGGTGCGCGCCTGATTGCCCGGCGCGATGCGGCGCAGGGCACGGTGCTGCGTCGCTGGATCGATACGAAGGTGTTGCCTGCTTTCTCAGGGCGCATCCTGCCGATCGATACCGCCGTTGCGCAACGCTGCGCAGCGTTGCACGTGCCAGCTCCACGCGCCGAGCGCGACGCGCTGATTGCATCCACCGCGCTGGTGCATTGCCTTGAGGTTGTTACGCGCAACACGAACGACTTCAAGGCGATGGGCGTCGGGCTCGTCAATCCCTGGGAGAGACTTGTCGGCGGATGAGTGTTTTTTGCCTCGGTGGTGCCACGCGTTGCTGTGTCACTGTGATCCGATCGCTACGTCAACCGCCCCGGCCCCAACATCTGCGCCGTCAGCCCAAACGATCCAGCATGCGCCGGCACCCCCAACCCACGCACCAGCGCCGCCCCGATCTCACCCATCGCAGGGGACGTCTGGATGCCGTAGCCGCCCTGGCCTGCAACCCAGAAAAAGCCGGGTGCCTGATCGTCGTAGCCGCAGACCAGATCGCCGTCGGGTGCGAACGAGCGCAAGCCGGCCCAGGTGCGGGTGGGCCGGCGGATCGTGAGGGTGGTGTTTTCTTCGATGCGGTGGATCGCCAAGGCGATGTCGAGTGCTTCGGGCTGCACGTCGTGCGCATCAACCGGGTCGGCGTTCGCGGGGGAGCCGAGCAGCATGCCGGCGTCGGGCTTGAAGTACCAGTCCTCAGCAGCGCCGACGGTCATCGGCCAGCGGGTGCAGTCTGTGCCTGCGGGTGGGGCGAAGATGAAGGCCGAGCGGCGCCGTGGCTCGATGCCGAGCGGGGCAACGCCGGCCATGCGGGCCAACGCGTCGGCCCAGGCACCGGCGGCGTTGATCACGATGGGCGCTTCGTAGACGCTGGTGCCGCACCGCACCTGCCATTGGCTGCCGCTGCGTGCGATCGCAGCCACTTCCGCATTGCAGACGAGCTGACCACCGGCCTTGCGCATGCCGCGCAGATAGCCTTGGTGGATCGCGTGCACGTCTATGTCGGCCGCATCAGGCTCATGCACCGCACCAAGCACGCGGTCGGCGCGCAGCACGGGCACCAGCGCGCAGGCCTGCTGGCCACTCAATCGGCGCGTTGTCGGGCTGAGGCTGCGCAGCACGTCCCAATGTGCTTCGAGCCGCGCGGCCTGATCCGGTGCCGCAACGATCATCGCACCGCGGGGTGACAGCAAGGGGTGCGCGCTGAACCCGGCTGGTGGTCGTTCAAAGAACGCGCGGCTCGCCAGCGTCAACGCACGCACCTGCGGCGGGCCGTAGCTTTCCATGAACAGCGCGGCGGAGCGCCCGGTCGAGTGGTAACCGGGTTGCTCCTCACGTTCGAGCAGCACGACGCGGCCATGCGGCGCAAGCCAGTGCGCGATCGATGCGCCGGCGATGCCGCCGCCAATCACCAGAAAGTCGGCCTGGAGCCGGCTGGCCGAAGTGGCGGATGAAGAATTAGAAGGTGGGGAGCCGTGTTGCACAGTGCGTGACCTCGAAGCGAAGACGAGATCGACAAAGTGTAGGGCGCGGTGTGGGGCCGATGCACTGGTGAGCGATGCACTGCGTTGCATGCCGCTCAACTGTTGCGGGTGGGTGCGGGGGCGCTGTCACCAGGGCTTGCACCGTCTCAGTGACTCCTCCGCTGTGCGACGCTGCGCAACAGCGGGTTTGCGCCTTCCGCCAAACAAGCACCAATCGGCGGTTGCAGCTGCCCTTGCGGCTACGGCACCAGGATGATCTTGGCCGCCGCCGATTTGCCCTGGTCCAGCTCCTCGAACGTCTGAGGCCCGTCGGCGAGCGGCCTCTGCTCCACCCATGTCAGATCACCAAACACGCCGGCGTGCAGCGCCGCCACTGTGGCGCGCAGATCGGCCGTGGTGTAGGTGTAGGTGCCCAGCAAGGTGATCTCGGCCAGCGTGAGTTTGCGCATGTCGATCTCGCTGGCCCAGTCCTGCAGGCCAACGTGCATGATCACGCCGCCGGGCCGCACGGCTGCCAGCGCCTGATTGCGCGTGACCTTGGCGCCGACGGCATCGAACACGTAGTCGAACGCGTTCTCCGGCGGCGCCTGCTCGCGCGGATCCAACGTGGCACACCTTGCATGCTTGGCAACGGCTTCGCGGCGCAATGGGTTCGGTTCGCTCAACGTGAGGTGCATGACACCCAGGTGCTTCAGCAGCAGCGCGGCAAGCATGCCGATGGCGCCGCCGCCGATCACGAGCACTTTGCATTCGTGCATCGGCCGCGGCAGCACACGCAAAGACAGATTGATGGCATGCCACGCAGTGGCGGCCGGCTCCGTCAGCGCGGCGGCCGCATTGCCCATGTCCTGCGGCATCGCGATCAAGGAGGCGGCCGGAATGCTCATGTATTCGGCATACGCACCAGGCCGCGTCATGCCGACCATGGTGCGGTCGGCGCACAGGTTGTTGCGGCCCTGCACGCAATAGTCGCAGATGCCGCAAGTGATCAGTGGGTTGCCGGTGTAGCGGGTGCCGGCGTCGAACCCTTTGGCGGCCGATTCGGCAATGGTGCCAACGAACTCGTGGCCGAGCACGAGGCCAGGTTTCCTGCGCGGATCGTGCCCGTGCCAGGCGTGCATGTCGGAGCCGCAGATGCCGACCGCATCGATCTTCAGCACCACTTCGCCTGCGGCGAGTTCGGGATGCGGGCGGTCTTGCAGTTGCAACGCTTTCGGCTGGGTGTAGACGAGTGCTTTCATCGATTCATTTCGTTTGGCTGCGCTCAACGTGCGGTGAAGCCGCCGTCGACCATCAACGTCTGCCCCGTGATGTAGGCGCTGGCGTCACTGGCAAGGAACACGGTCGCGCCGTACAGGTCGGCCAGTTCGCCGTTGCGGCCGATGCAGGTCTGCTCGGCGTTGCGTGCGCTGAGTTCGGGGTTGTCGAACACCGCAGCCGTCAGCGCGGTGGGAAAGAAGCCGGGGCCGATCGCGTTGCAGGTGATGCCGAAGCGTGACCATTCCTGCGCAATGGCTCGGGTGAGTTGCACGACACCGCCTTTGCCGGCGCCATAGGGCGCGCTGTTGGCGAACGCACGATGGCTTTGCAATGAGGCGATGTTGATGATGCGGCCCCAGCCACTTGCTTTCATGCCGGGCGCAAGCGCTTGCGTCATGAAAAACGGCGCCGACAGATGCAGCGCAATCTGCGTCTGCCAGTTCTCAGGTGTTACTTCCGCGAACGGCTCGCGCAGGTTCACGCCGGCCGCATTAATCAGGATGTCAACACCACCGAGGCGCGCTTCGGCGTCTTTCGCCACCGTATGCAGGGTCGTGGGCTGCACGAGGTCGGCTGGCAGGAAGTCCGCTTCAATGCCGTCGGCGTGCAACCGCTTCGCCGCTGCGTCCAGTTGGTTGGCGCGGCGTGCCACCAGCAGCACGCGCGCACCAGCCAGGCCCAGCGCACGCGCCATCGCCTCACCAATGCCGGAGTTGCCGCCGGTGACGACGGCGCGGCGGCCGGTCAGATCGAACAGGCCGCGCAGCGAATCGCGCGCCTCGGTCATTCGGTCACCGTCTCGCCCAGATCGAAGCGTTGGTCCGGGAAGTATTTGGACAGGCGCTTGTCGGACGTCAACGCATGCCCCTCCATGCCTTCGAGCCGCGAGATGCGCGAGGTGACTTCGCCGATGTCGCGCGCGGCGTCCCGGGTCAGGCGCTGCCAGGTCAGCGTCTTCATGAACTTGTGCACCGACAGGCCGCCCGAATAACGCGCTGCGCCCTTGGTCGGCAGCACGTGGTTCGGGCCGCTGGCCTTGTCGCCGAACGCGACCGTGGTCTCCTCACCTAGGAACAGCGAGCCGTAGCAGGTCAGGTTGGCAAGCCACCAGTCGAGATCCTTGCAGTGCACTTCGAGGTGTTCGGGTGCATAGCGGTCGGACACTTCGGCGACTTCTTCTTTCGTGTCGCAGACGATGACTTCGCCGTAGTCGCGCCAGGCACTGCCAGCCGCATCGCGCGCCAGTGGCGGCAGCGAATCGACCAGCGCCGGGATGCGCTTGATGACTTCTTCGGCCAGTTTTCTCGAGGTGGTGAAGAGCCACGCCGGCGATTCGTGGCCGTGCTCGGCCTGGCCGACCAGGTCGATCGCGACCACTTCCGGATCGGCGGTTTCATCGGCGATCACCGCCACTTCAGAAGGGCCAGCGAACACGTCGATGCCGACCTGCCCGAACAGCGTGCGCTTGGCCTCAGCAACGAACTTGTTGCCCGGCCCGACGATCACATCGGCCTTCTTGCCCGTGAACAATCCGCCGGCCATGGTGGCGATCGCCTGCACGCCGCCCAGCGTCATGATGATGTCCGCACCGGCACGCTCGAACGCATACAGCACGTACGGGTGCATCGGCCCGCCGCGAAACGGGCCCGAGCAAGCCATGATGGTCTTCACGCCTGCGGCCTTGGCCGTCGTCACGCCCATGTACGCCGAGGCGATGTGCGCATAGCGGCCAGCCGGCGCATAGCAACCCGCGACGTTGACCGGCAACACGCGCTGGCCGGCCGTGACGCCCTTGTGCAGTTCGGTCGAGAACTCCTGCATCGAGTCGCGCTGCGCATGGGCAAAGGCGCTGACTTGTTCAATTGCGAAGTCGATGTCGCGCCGCACGTCTGCTGGCACTTCTGCCACGCGGCGGTCGATCTCGGCGCGGCTCATCACGATGTCGCCGTCCCACTTGTCCAGATCCTTGGCGTACTTGCGCACCGCCGCTTCGCCGTTCTTGTCGATCTCGGCAAGCATTTCGGTGACGACCTTTTGCGCGGTCGCGGTCTCGCTGGAGGCGGTTTTGTCGGCTTTCTTGAGGTAGGTGATGGCCATCGGTTTCACTCCTTGTTGTTCGCAAATGCGCGCAGCTTCGGGTCGGCTGACACGCGCTTCATGTAGGCGTCAGTGATGTAGTCCTTGGCAGCTGGCACCTTCTGGATCGCGCCAGTGCTTTTCATGAACGTGGCGATGTCGTCAAACCACTTGTCCATCTTCGACGTGCCGGCGCTGCTGCCTTCCATGCTGGCCAGCTGCTGGTCCAGCGTGAAGGTCGGGCGCTTGGCGAACTCTTTTGCCTGCGATTCGTCGGAGATGTTGACACCGCCCTGCTTGTAGAACGCCCGCATCATCGTGAGTGCTTCAGGCTTGTGCGCAGTCATCCAGGACCATGCACGCAGGTAGACCGCGAGGAACTTGGCGACGTTCTCCGGGTTCTGCTCGGCGTAGTCACTGCGGGCAATCAGTGCACCCGGCACGATCGCGTCGCCGTCCTTGCCCGAGCACAGTTGCACGGCGCCGGCTTTTTCTTCGACCGAGTAATTGTTCGGCGCCCACAGGCCGGCCAGATCGGCACCGCCCGATGACAGCGCCGAGATGATCTCGGCCTGGCCCATGTTCTTGATCGTCACGTCGGACTTGGACAGCCCGTACTTCTTGAGGCACGACTGCACCGCGTAATCGCCGGTCGAGTTGCTGGTGAGCAAGATGGTCTGGCCCTTGACCGACATCGGATCTTTCATGATCTTGGCAGCCGCGTCCTTGCTGGCCATCAGCACGTTCGCATCCGACTCATCGTTCGTGATGCCGATCGTCTTGATGCCCAAGCGCACGTGACCCAGCACGGCAGGCACCGAGCCGGTACCGCCGACATCCCATGACTTGGCCGCAGCCGCGGCGATCTGCGGCACACCAGCCGGGAACACGCTGAACTCAGGCTTCAGGCCCAGCTCGGCCCACCAGCCTTTTTCGGTGGCCACGTAGAACGGCAACGCCCAGTACAGCGCCGGCTGGTAGCTGACCTTGATTTCTTGCAGCGGCGCTTGCGCCTGGGTGTACGCGCCGAGTGTGGCGCTGGCAAGTGCAGCGCTCAGCAGTGCACGGCGCGAAGTGGATTTGAGCTGGTTCATAAAAGTCTCCTTTGAAGTTTTCGATCGGTCGATCAATGCAAATCTTTGGGCTGCTGTTCGCGCAACAATTTCCAGATGTGGGTGCGCATGTGGACAAAAGACGCTTGGTCCATCACGTCTTCGATGCTCGGCAGCGCGTCCCATTGTTCGGCTTCGCGCACCGTCTTCACGTCGACAATTTCGCGGATGGTGCCGGGGCGCGCGGACATCACAACGACGCGGTCGGCCAGATAAACCGCTTCTTCGACCGCGTGCGTGATGAACAAAACCGTGCGTGGGTTCTTCCGCGCGAGCCGCACCAGTTCTTCCTGCATCACCACACGCGTCTGCGCATCGAGCGCGCCGAATGGCTCGTCCATCAGCAGCACCTTGGGGTCGAGCACGTAGGCGCGTGCGATCGCCACGCGCTGCTGCATGCCGCCGGACAGCTGATGCGGGAATGCTTTTTCATAACCGTTCAATCCCATCAGTTCGATGTACTGCTCGATGCGCCGCTTGCGCTCATCGGCTGGCACGTTCAGCGAATGCAGGCCGAACTCGATGTTGTCCCAGACGGTCTTCCACGGGAACAACGCGAACTGCTGGAACACCACAGCGCGGTCCGGCCCCGGCTTGGTCACTTCAATGCCATCGACCGACACGTGGCCGCCGGTGGGGTGCTCCAGGCCCGCAGCCATCCGCATGCAGGTCGTCTTGCCGCAGCCCGATGGCCCTACGATCGCGACGAATTCACGGTCGCCTACTTCAAGGCTCACACCTTGCAAGGCAACGAAAGCCTGGCCGCCCTGGTGAAACGTGCGCTCGACGTTGGTGAATTCGATGTTGGCCATGCTCTGTGATCCGGTTTTTTTAAACGGTTTGGCGTTACAGCCCCCGTCTTGTCTCTATGATTTTCTGCAATTTGCGTAGCAACACGTCGATGATCAAACCAACGATGCCGATCGCGATCATTCCGCTCATCACGGTGCTGGTGGACAAGCCGGCCTGGCCCTTTACCATCAGATAACCAACCCCGCTGGACGCAACGATCAGCTCTGCACCGACCAGCGATTGCCACCCGAGGCCAGCCGAGATGCGCAGTCCCGCGACGATCGACGGCACGGCCGCCGGCAACAGCACCTGTGTGATACCGCGCCAGGGCCCGGCGCCCAGCATGTCGGACGCTTCGAGGTATTTGGGATCGACGTACTTCGCGCCGCGGTAGGTGTTGATCAGCACTGGCGGAAACGCGCCCATGAAGATGATCAGCACCGGTCCGCCGATACCGGTGCCAAACCACAGCGCGGCAAAGGGCACCCAGGCAATCGGTGCGACAAAACGCACCGCTTCGAACACTGGCGTGACGATCCGGTCGATGCTCCGAAACCAGGCCATCAACAGCCCGAGCGGAAGACCGACCAAGACGGCCAGTCCGAAGCCCATCGCAAATCGCTGCAGGCTGGACAGCAAGTGCATCGGCAGCGTGTAGCCGGCGAACGGTTCGTGCATCAGTTGCACGAGTCGCTGCAGCACCTGCATCGGTCCCGGCAAAAAGGTCGACGGCACCAGACCCGATACAGCCATACCGCTCCAGAGCGCGACAAAACCGATGGTGCCGATCGCGCTCAGCAGCCAGAACCGCACGGGTGACAAGCGGCCTTCAAGCATTCCGCCGCTCCCAAACGTGTGCGTTGCTTTCCCAGCCCTTCAGGCGCTTATCGACCCATTCAAGCAGGAGCCGCGGAGCCGCAATGCCTAAGCCGCAAGCGCCGCCCCAGAAGAGGGGGGAAGCGAGAGCGCAGCGGAGCCTGGGAGTGAGCTTCACTTCGCCCTCCACGGCATCACGCGCGCTTCGATCCAGGTCAACCCGAGCGTCATGAGCCAGCCGCACAACGCCACACTCATCATGCCGACCAGGATCATCGGCGGGTAGATGTCCTGCGCGCCCTGGTTCAAGATCTGCCCCAGGCCTGCGATGGCGCCGACCAGCTCGGCCGCGACCAGCGTGGTCCACGATGCCTGCAGTGACAGCCGCAGGCCGGTGAAGATGCTCGGCAGCGCACCGGGCACCAGTACCTGCGTGAACAGGCGCCAGCCGCGCACGTCCAGCATCGCCCCGGCTTCCAGCAGCGGCCGCTCGATCTGGCGCACGCCGCTGAAGGTGTTGATGACCGACGGCACGAACGCGGCGACGAAGATCACCATCACCTTGGCCGCATCGCCCAGGCCCAGCCAGACGATCGCCAACGGGATCCAG
>JBBPYC010000015.1:0-60768 GCA_038200275.1 Burkholderiales bacterium | reverse complement strand
GAGCTGCGCGAGAAGTTCTTCCACAACCGGGTCTTCCCAAGCCTCAATGCGCTGGAGCGGCACCTGATGCACGCCCTGCAGAGCCTGGAGCGCAACCCCGGCACGGTCGCCTCCATCGTCTCCTGGCCGTGGATCATCGGCGCGCTTTTGGTTTCACTTGTGAATTAGAAATGGAATTAGATACCGTCGGCGAATTGCCTGTTGGGCGATTGCGGTGCATCGTTGCGGCATGAGCCTTCATCCGATCCGGATCGGCGAGATTCCCGCCGAGACCGTGCGCGTTGCCCGCGCTGCTTTTCCCCACGGCACCGTCGCCACGCGCCTGCGCGACGAGTTCGCCGAGCTCTACCGGGATGTGGATTTCCAAGCCCTCTACCCGCGCCGAGGCCAGCCTGGCTTGGCACCCTGGCGGCTTGCCCTGGTCACGGTATTTCAGTTCCTCGAGCATCTGAGCGACCGCCAGGCCGCCGAGGCCGTGCGCGCGCGCATCGACTGGAAGTACGCGCTCGGTCTGGAGCTGACTGTTGTCGCCGAGCGAAATCTGGCTCTTCCTCAATTGATGTGACGGTAGTTGCTGGGGCCGCATGATCGAACGCTTTGGGTTTGAGGAGGCGAGGACGTCATGGTGGTTTTCCCCGGGCTGTCGCAGCCGCTGGAGGCGGCGGGCAAACATATTGTTTCGTGGGACGATGGTGGCAGCCGTCTGGTGGTGGAGGCATGCAGTGTTGTGCGACGCGCGACTTGTCCGCGCTGTGCCTGCGGCAGCGCCCGCCTGCACGGCCGCTATCGGCGTTGGGTGGCCGACAGCCCGTGCTTCGGTCAACCGGTGACGCTGGCCGTCGAGATCCACCGCTTCAAGTGTGTCAACTCGGCTTGCCCGCAACGGACGTTTTCCGAGCGTCTGGCCACGCTCGCTGGCTCCAGCCAGCGGCGCACACTACGGCTGGCTGAGGCGCTGCGATCGCTCGGCTACGCGCTCGGCGGCGAGGCAGCCGCCCGGTTGGCGGGGCGCCTGGGAATATGCATCAGCGGCCCAACGGTGCTGCGCGAACTGCGTCGCACCGGCTGTCCGCTGCCGGCGGCCGCACCCGTCATCATCGGCATCGATGATTGGGCAATCGCCCGTGGACACCGTTACGGCACGATCGTCGTCGATCTGGAACGTCGGCGCCCGATCGAGCTGCTGCCCGGGCGCGATGTGGCCACTGTCGTGCCTTGGCTACAGGCAACGCCGGGCGTCGAGATCATCGCCCGGGACCGAGCGGGCGCGTATGCCGAAGCCGCCCGCACCGCCGCACCCGCCGCCCAGCAGGTGGCCGACCGCTGGCATCTGCTGGCCAACCTGCGTGACGCCATTGAGCGGCTGCTGCTGCGCTGCACGCCGCAGATGAGACAGGCGGCCCACGAGGCAAGCGAGGCAATGCACCTGGAAGCCGAACCGGCCGAGATGCCTGCCGCGCCGGGCAGTCTCCTGCCGGTCGAGCCGCAAAAGACGTCGCAGCGTCGCCGCGGTCAACGCCGTGCGTTGCGGCTGGCGCGCTATGAGGAGGTGGTCCGCCGTCACCAAGCTGGCGAATCGATCGTGGCCATCGGCCAGACCCTAAATCTTGACCGCCGCACCGTGCGCGGCTTCGTGCGCGCCGGCGCATTCCCAGAACGGGCGCCGCGCGCCGCCGGCCCGACGCTGCTCGATGCCCATTGGCAGTACCTGACTGCACGAGCCGACGAAGGTTGCCGCAACGCCATGCAGGTCTGGCGCGAGTTGCGCGCCCGAGGCTTCACTGGCGGCCACAGCATCGTGCACGACGCCTTCGCGCAGCTTCGTGGTGCAAGGCCTGATGGCGGCCGGCGTCCTGTCGTTGCGGCGACCATACCCACGAGGGCGATGCCATCGACCCGCCGCGCCTGCGCCTGGGTGCTCGGCTGGCAGCAACGGAAGGTCGACGAGGCGGAGCGAGGCGACCAGAAACGCTTCGTGGCTGCGCTGTGTCGCATCGAGCCGGTCGTCGCCCATGCGCGCAGCCTGGCGCATCGATTCCTCGGCCTCGTTCGCCGCCGCGACGTCAACGGCTTCGACCGCTGGCTGTCTGAAGCACGAGCCTGTGCAGTCGTTGATCTGAGACGCTTCGCAGCAGGGCTGGAGGCCGATCTCTCCGCAGTGCGCGCGGCCTTCAGTTCGCCCTGGAGCAGCGGCCAGGTAGAGGGCCAGATCAACCGGCTCAAATACCTCAAGCGCCAGATGTATGGCCGCGCCAAGCTCGATCTGCTGCGTATCCGCGTCCTGCATCCGAACTGAGCAGCGTCACATCAATTGAGGAAGAGCCAAAATTCAATCGGCGCGGACACCCGGTCGAATACCTCTGGGCCTGGCTCAAACGTCACGCGTTGGCCAACTACTGCCCCAACGGCTTGGCCGAATTGAAAACCACCGCCCGCAACAAGCTCAAGAGCGCCCAGCATCGCCCCTCGGTCATCAACGCGTGCTGGGCGAAGGCGGGGCTTTGAGAATGTCATGAATTAGGGAAAGATCAATAATTCAACGGATTGGTAGCGTTTTGGCTGCCAATCCGTTGTTGGTTTCTGCGCTTGGCTGCTGCGTGGTCACAAATCGGTTGCACTCAAGCGGCCCAACCGTTCAAGCGTCCGCGAACAATCCCAGATCCGGCCGATTCGGCGCCACCACGCCGAGATGTCGGAACGCCGCCAGCGTCGCAATGCGGCCTCGCGGCGTGCGTTGCAGGTACCCCTGCTGGATCAGGTACGGCTCGATCACGTCCTCGATCGTGCCGGCTTCCTCACCGATGCTTGCAGCGATGTTGTCCAGCCCCACTGGGCCGCCGTCGAAACGGTGGACCACGGCCTCCAGCAGTTTACGGTCCATTACGTCCAGGCCTTGCGGATCCACGTCGAGCATGGCGAGCGCGCGGTTGGCTATTGGCAGATCAATGTGCCCGTCGCCTTTGACCTGCGCGTAGTCGCGCACCCGCCGCAACAGGCGGTTCGCGATGCGTGGTGTGCCCCGCGAGCGGCGCGCAATTTCGAAGCCGCCCTCGTCGTCCATCGGCACATTCAGCAGATGCGCGCTGCGCCGCACGATCAGCGCGAGTTCGGCCGGTGTGTAGAACTCGAGCCGCGCCACGATGCCGAAGCGGTCCCGCAACGGGTTGGTCAGCATGCCCGCACGGGTGGTAGCACCCACCAGCGTGAACGGCTGCAAGTCGAGCTTGATGCTGCGCGCCGCCGGCCCTTCGCCGATCATGATGTCGATCTGATAGTCCTCAAGGGCCGGATAGAGGATCTCTTCGACAACTGGGCTCAGCCGGTGAATTTCATCGATGAACAGGACGTCGTTGGCCTCCAGATTGGTCAGCAGCGCGGCCAGATCCTTCGGCTTTTCCAGCACCGGGCCGCTGGTCTGGCGCAGGTTCACACCGAGTTCCTGCGCGATGATGTGCGACAGCGTGGTCTTGCCCAGACCGGGCGGGCCGAACAGCAGCACGTGGTCGAGCGCTTCCTTTCGGTGGACGGCAGCGCCGATGAAGATTTCGAGCTGCTCGCGTACCTTGGCCTGGCCCACGTAGTCGGCCAGCAGCTTCGGTCGCAGCGCGCGCTCGATCGCTTCCTCGCGCGGCGAGTCGGCCACCGCCGACAGCGGGCTGCGGCGCGGCGGAACGGTGAAGTCGTCGGTCTGGATCGTCACAGAAAACACATCACGCTGCTGCGGCGTGTGCACCTGTGAACCAGGCCCACACCGTCTGCACCCGCTGACTCAAGGCATGGTCCAGGCGTAGTAACCGATGCTTTCGAAGTTGTAAGCAGGAAATTCGTTGACTACGATGTTGCGTTCCTGACCCGAGATCGTATAGAAGTGCGTTCCGGTTTGGCCATTGAAGAACCGATAAATCGGCACCGATCCATTGCCCGGCAACGTCTGTGCGCTCCAGCTGATGCCTTCGTACTGGAACGCCGGCAGGGTGCGCACCACTTGGTCGCGTTCCTCAAGAGAAATCGTATAGAAGTGCGCGCGCGTTTGCGGGTTGTAGAAGCGGTAGACCGGGCTTTGACCCGGGAAGTTGCCCGGATAGGCGTAGAACACCGGCCCTTCGTACGCGAACTCACGCAGCGTGGACGCCACGTAATCGCGCTCGCCTACGCTCGTGGTGAAGAAATGCGCGCCGGTCGACGCGTTAAAGAACCGATAGACGGCCGTGCGGCCGGCCGGACCGGTGCCGGTTGCCGCCGGATTCAACCAGAACCGCAGCCCATCTCGGAACTGCAGATCGAAGCGCGAATAGTAGTCAAACGCCGAGCGGTTAAAACAACTCGCGCTGCCGCCGCTCAACGTGCCAACGAGATAGCTGGTGTTTCCCTGACGGTAGAACAAGCCCGAGCCACTGCTGCCCCCTTCGGTGCTGCCGGATGACCAAAGCACGCGCAGATCGGTGCCACTCGCGGCGTCGCTGCGAGTGCAGCTGAAGTCTCCGTCCGATGAGACACTTGTGCAAGACGAGTAGCCGTCGATGGTGCCGTAACTGATCTTGAGCAGGTCTCCGCCCGCGTGATGCAGGCCGACCATTTGTTCGCCGACTCGTTGTGGGGTCACGTCCCAACCCGCATACAGCGCGTTGGCGGGAGGCGCGTCGTTGAGCAACATGAACGACGAATCGTTGGTGTTCGACGCATACAGCAACTGCGCGCCACGCAACCGGCGCACCCGCTCGTTGCTCAACACGCGCGCGTTGCAACTCGGCGAACGAAAAAACCAGTCGGTCTGCAATGAAGAGGCAGCAGTCTGAGTCGAGATGCAGTGCGCTGCGCTCAGGAAGTACGGCGCCCCGCTGCTGTCTGTGTCGTTCAACAGCGTGCCAGTGCAGACAAAGGCGCCATCGCCGCGCACGAACAGCATCCGCGCGACGGCATTGCCGGTGCCGCTGAAGTTTGCATCGCAGGTCGCATCCTGCTCGCACGCATCGGAGTCGCCGACGTCTTTCGCAACTTCAGTGCCTTCGGGCGGCAGCTCGAGTGGTTCGTAGATGTGTATCAGCCGCGGCACCGCAATACGCACCGCATCGGCCGGTGTGCCCGGCGGTACTTCAATCTCCAGCGTCACCTCGGCGGTGCCGAACTCGGGAGTCCACCAAGTGTGCGCCGCGTCGCTGTGGTCGCCGGCCGCCACATTGCGGTCGATCGATTGCAGGATTTCGTGGCCCGACAACTCGAACACCTGTGTTTTGCTTGCCTGGCTGTAGACCCTCAGCATCGCGCTGCCGGGCAACTGCCCGACCTGGACGCCGAGGCGCAAGCCCTGGGCGTCTTGCGCGCTGAAACTGATCGCAGCGGTCTGGCCGCCGATGGGCGTGGCCTGCCAGTGCAGTTGCGCACTGGTGGCGGCCATGGTCGAGGTCTGCGCGAGCGCACGTGCAACGCCCACTTCCCGCGCGCCGTCAGGCGGCACAGCAGTGCTGGCTTTCGCTTTGTCGAGCACGCCGAGCATCACCTGCGTCGGCGCCGGTGCAATCGACACCGCGCGGCTCTTCACGGGCGAGATGTCCTGGCGGGCATCTGCCGGTTGCACCCGCGACTCAACGCGCAGCACGTCAGGTGCAACTGACTCCCCTTTCACTGCAACGGCGGATGAAGGGCTGCCGGAATCGGCGCCGCCGCAGCCGGCCAACAGCAGCGCCAACAGGCCGCCGCAAAAGAAGGGGAACGTTCGATTTCGCATCACGACCTGGAAGTAAAAAGTTTGAACAACAAGACAAAGACAAGAGAGCAACAAGGCAGCGCCAGTATGGAACTGGCCGCCATGTTACCGATTTACGGGCGACCCCGAAAGCGCCTATTTGCCCAGGCTTTTGAGCGCGAGCCGGATGCCGTCGGACACCGTCGCATCGCTCGGTAGCGCCTTCAGCGCCGCTGCTGCATCGCGGTCGCTGTAGCCGAGTGCGATCAACGCCTGGAGAATGTCGGCCTGCACGTCGCTGCCGGCCACCGTCGGGCCGCGGAGGGCGGTGCCGAAGCGGCCCTTCAGTTCCAGCAACAAGCGTTCGGCGGTCTTCTTGCCGATGCCCGGGACCTTGACCAGCCGGCCGGCTTCCTGGGTCGCAACGGCGTGTGCGATGTCGGCGACGGTCATCCCCGAGAGTACCGCCAGCGCGGTGCGCGGGCCGACGCCGGCAATCCGGATCAGTTCGCGAAACGCATCGCGCTCGGCTTCCGTTGCAAAACCAAACAGCAATTGCGCGTCTTCCCGCACCACGAATTGCGTCAGCAGCATCAACTTCTCGCCGACCGCAGGCAGGTTGTAGAAGGTGCTCATTGGCACCTGCACCTCGTAGCCCACGCCGTGGCAGTCAAGCAGCAACTGCGGAGGGTTATTTTTGTAGGCGAGGGTGCCGTGCAGTCTACCGATCATGGAATGGGTGGGGCGTTTTTTGGTGGCGGTGAATGGGCGGGTGCCTATGATCGATGCTTCGCTTGTTTGCTCTGCCCGAGATTATTAGCTTGATCCTGCGTCATACCTTCGCTCCGCCGAATAACAAACGGTTGGCCAATCTGTGCGGCGCCATGAACGCGCACCTGCATGCGATCGAAGCCGCGCTGGGTGTGCGGATGACGCACCGCAACGGCGCTTTCCGCGTGGAAGGCCCCGAGCCAAAAGCAACACGGGCGCTGGAGCTGCTTCAGGCGCTGTATGAAATGGCCGAACGCCCCGTGCCGGACGACCGCCTGCAGTTGATGCTCGGCAGCGGGACGGCTGCGTTCGAAGTCCCTGTCGAAGGTGATGGCAACGGCAGCGCCGGGGTGCTCGCCACGCGCCGGCCTGATCTGCGCGCCCGCACCCCGAACCAGGGCATTTATCTCGACCACATTGCAAAGCACGACATCACTTTCGGTATCGGCCCGGCGGGCACCGGCAAAACTTACTTGGCGGTTGCGTCCGCGGTCGATGCGCTCGAGCGCAGCGCCGTGCAGCGCATCGTGCTGACACGGCCGGCGGTGGAGGCCGGCGAAAAACTCGGTTTCCTGCCCGGCGACCTGGGCCAGAAGGTCGACCCTTACCTGCGCCCGCTGTACGACGCTCTGTACGACCTGATGGGCGTTGAGCGGGTGCAGAAAAGTTTCGAGCGCAACCTGATCGAGATCGCACCGCTTGCGTTCATGCGAGGGCGCACCCTGAACAACGCGTTCGTGATCTTGGATGAGGCGCAGAACACCACGCCCGAGCAGATGAAGATGTTTCTGACGCGCATCGGCTTCGGCACCCGCGCGGTCATCACCGGTGATGTCAGCCAGATCGACCTGCCCAAGGGCGCGATGAGCGGATTGATCGATGCCGAGCGGGTGTTGAAGCGCGTTGACGGCATCGCGATCACCCACTTCCACAGCGGCGATGTGGTGCGCCATCCGCTGGTGGCACGCATCGTCGATGCTTACGACGGTGCAAGGAAAAGCCGGACCGGCTGACGCCGACAGGCAGCATTCGGCCCACTCAACCCGGGGCGAAGGCGTTACCCACGCCATTTCCAGTGGGGCCCGTGGAGCTGACTTTGCCAGCTCACAGGCGCCACCCCCGGTGGGGGAAGCCAAAAGCTGACCGAAGGGAGCAAAGGCTGGGGGAAGAGATGAAGACCGGAGCGACGGCTGGAGGAGAGATCAAGTCCTCGTGATCGGCGCAGGCTGGCTCGGGTCGAGCGATTCGTCCTGCTCGTCGTCGATGTCAATCTGGACGCGGTCACGGCCTTTGTTTTTGGCCACATAGAGCGCACGATCGGCACGCTCCATCACCGCGTCGAGCGATTCGTCGCGATGCCACTTGGCCACACCGATCGATGTCGTGATGCTCACGATCACCTCGGGCGATTCGAGCTGCACGCTGGCGATGTGGTTGCGCAGCGCTTCGGCCACGCGCTTGCCGCGGCCGATGTCGCAACGGCGCAGGATCAGTACGAACTCTTCGCCGCCGTAGCGCGCCAGTCGATCGACGTCGCGCAGTCGTGCGTTCAATTGCTCGACCACCGCTTTCAGCACGAAGTCGCCCACCGCATGGCCGTGCCGGTCGTTGATGCGCTTGAAATGGTCAATATCTATCATGCAGACGGTGATTGGCTCCTGGTGGCTGCGCACCCGGTCGGCCAGCGATGCGGCGATGTCTGTCAGGTACTTGCGGTTAAACGCGCCCGTCAGCACATCGCGCTCGGCCGCCTCGTTCACGTCCTTCAACGATTCGCCCAGTTTGCGGTTTTCCAGCGCCAGCCGTTGCTGCACACCCTGCAGTTCCGCGATCAGCGCCTGGTTGTGTCGCTCGGTGTTGAACATGCGCAATGTGGAGCCGTGGTTCACCTGCATCCACTGCATGATCACGAGGGCGGCCACCCCAGTGCCCACCGCCATCGCCCAGCCTGCTGCACTGCCGTGGCTCGCGAGGCTGATCGCCAGCGCACCCAGGCCGCCGCCGATCAGCGCGACGCTGGCCGGCAGCGCCGAGAGATAAGTCATTGTGATGGCGCCCGTTGCCATCACGGCAAGCAGGCACAGTGCAAAAAAATCGGTGCCCGGCGCAAGCGCAGCTGCAATCATTGGCGATGCGCCCCAGCCGGTGTGCGTGGCCAGCAGCAGCGCGTCGTGTGCGCGCGTGTTTCCTGGGCGCCCGTTCTGGATGGAGTGCAGCGCGCGTTCCGCCAGCCACCAGCGCAGCGAGGTCAACGCGGTCAGCACCACGAACAGCAGGCCGCGACCGAACCCTGGCGCCGAGCCGATCACGCCGAACAGCAGCACCGCAAGCGCCACGAGGTGCATCGGCAGGTTGCGCTGCGATGCGTCGAGGTAGCGGCGCAGCAGCCGGCGCCGGACCTGCTCGGTCACGCCGACCACCACCGGCGAGCCTTGCCGCAGTGCCGTCAGTAATGCGCGCAGCTCGGTCGGCACGTCCGCCCGGCCCGGCTTGGCCGAGCGCAACTGCTGGAACGGTTGCATCAGAAATTCGATCAAACGGCGAACCAAGGTAGACAAGGATGAACCTTGAGGTAAGGGCGACAGCGTGAGAAAGACCAACAGCGAGTGCAAGCCATGCACAATTCGCATTGCAATTCAATCACGAGATGGCACAGCACCCTTGCTCCACATTGCGCGGAACTGCGCGAAATCCGCCGGTACGCAAGGCGGCCGAGTTGCAGTCTGCCAACTATTCCTCGGATTCTTTGGCAGCACGGCCGGCATTGCAGTTGTCTTTGCAGTTCGCGCGTTTCGATGACGTGGCTTTGCACCGCGCCGCGCTGCCGCGCCACCGCGTGAGTCGCTGGGTTCGGCAGGCGCTGGAAGGCGATGCCGAGATCACAGTGCGCGTCGTCGACGAAGAAGAAGCGCGAAGGCTGAACCGCGAATTTCGCGGGCATGACCATGCGACCAACGTGCTCACGTTCGACTATGCGCGCAGCCCACTGGTGCTGGCCGATCTGGTGCTCTGTGCACCGGTCGTTGCAGCGGAGGCAGCAGCAGCAAATCGCGCGCTGCACGCGCACTACGCGCATCTGTTGGTACACGGCACGTTGCACGCGCAAGGCTGGGACCATGAGACCAGCGACACCGACGCTGAGCGCATGGAAGCGCACGAGACCCGTTTGCTGCACGCACTCGGTTTCGCCAACCCGTACATCTGAAGTCAGGCTACATCCCCGAGCAGCGCTGCCTCCGGTCGGCTCTCGGCTTTCCCTCCCTAACAAGGGCGGAGCCAGCTCTGCAGCCGCTGCTGAACGCACCCACGCTGGTTCGATTCGTCAGGGGCGGTCGAAGCGCTGCGGCCAATCGGGCTGCGTCTGTTTCCCCGAGCAACCTGCGGTCACAGGCCGCTACATTCACGGCATGAAAAAAATCTTGTTGTTGGGCGGCACCGGTTTCCTCGGCCGCGCGGTGTGTGAGGAGATCGAGCGGCTGCAGTGGCACGCCTCCTTGCCCACTCGGCGGCTGTCGAATGCGCAGCCAGTGCTGATGTTGCCGGCAATCACGCCACTCGCCGCCGACGTGCACGACGAAAGGGCGCTTGCCCGGCTGCTGCCCGGACATGACGCGGTGGTGAACCTGATCGGCGTGCTGCATGGCGACGAAGCCAGGTTCGAGCGCGCGCATGTCCAACTGCCCGCGATGGTCGCGCGGGCCTGTCTGGTGGCCGGCGTGCGCCGTCTGGTGCACGTGAGCGCACTCGGCGCCGATGCCGATGGCCCTTCGATGTACCAGCGCAGCAAGGCGCGGGGCGAGGCGGCGTTGCAGGCGCTAGTACCGTCCGGGTTGGAGCTGACCGTGCTGCGCCCGAGCGTCGTGTTCGGTCGCGAAGACAATTTTTTGAACACCTTTGCCAAGCTGCAACGCGTGGCGCCGTTCATCCCGCTGGCCTGTGCGGATGCAAAGTTCCAACCCGTCTGGGTGCAGGATGTGGCTTCCGCAATCGTCAAGACGCTAGGCAATGACCGCACCGCGGGCCAGACTTACGAAGCCTGCGGCCCCTCGGTGTGGACCCTGCGCGAGCTGGTCGAGCTGACCGGCCGGCTGACCGGCCACGCGCGGCGTGTGATTCCGATCTCGATGAAAACCGCGCGGCGCCAGGCCTGGCTGATGGAAAAGCTGCCCGGCGACCCCGTGCTCAGCAACGACAACCTCGACTCGATGCAGCAGGACAACGTGGCCAGCGGCAACTTGCCTGGGCTGCGCGAACTCGGCATCCATCCGGCCGAGATCGGTCCGGTGCTGCGCGGCTATCTCGGCGGTCGCAGTACCGAGAGCCGGCTGCTCGATCTGCGCAAGACGGCCGGGCGGTTTTGAGCCGCCTGAATTCTCCCAAGCACGATTCGATTCAACACAGATCCATCGCCGCCGGTATGTCCGACGGCAGATCCTCGGAAAACGCAAAGCAGTCGCGCCCGTCTCGCTTGGCTCGGTAAAGCGCCAAGTCGGCCCTTCGCATCGGCCGCGACAGAGCGGTGCCGCCTTCCGGAAAACGTGCGATGCCGATGCTCACGCCGATCCGGTGCGAGCGGTCTTGCAAGTGAATCGGCCGGGCCACCAGCGCCATCAGGCGTTGCGCAAAGGCAGCCCGCCCAGCGTGAGCACCCATTCGCCGTTTTGTTGTGCTTCGCGTTGCAGCCGGATCGTGAACCAGTGGGGCGGGGCATTGACCGCAATGTGCATGTCCTCGGCTGGCACCTGAAAACGCGCCTGCACTGCGGGCGATGGAACCGCAGCACCCACCATGTGGACGCTGGCGGCTTGCCGTGGCGCAGTCTGCTGGCCGATCGGGTCTGTCATTCTCGCTACCCAAAAAAACGCAGCGGAATGGTTGCGATATCTACCCACCTGGGCATTCTGCGCTGCTGCGAAACCGGCGCCGCCGCTGCCGCTGCCGCTGCCAGGTCCAGCATGAAGCGCAGATAGACCCGTTCGCGGAATGTCCAGCGCAGTAGCAGAGCGAACAGCACCAGCCCGGCCATCGGTCCGCAGCCCATACCGTAAACCAGCCAGCGCGTTTGCCGCGCCGCGTCGTAAGCGGCGAACGAGCTGAGCGACAGCGACGGGTTTTGCGGCAGGGTGGACTGCGTCCGCAGATAGTAAGAAAAGGTGACAGCGCCTTGGGGCGCCAATAGGAACGCGGCCGATCAGGCTGCCGCAAATGCTGGCGTATGCTGCGGTGCTGCGTCGTCGCAGGCCGACTGCGCCGGCCCGGACGCCGCACACGGGCCGTGCAGTTGGACGGCATAAAGGTTGCGTGCAGCGGGCAGCGCAAGCACCCAATTCCCGTTGGTTGCACCCGGTTGAAGCGTCGGCTTGAACCAGTGTGCTGACCCGTCAGCCTCGCTGCGCACAGCATCCGGCGTCAACACTCAATCCGTCGAACGATCTGCTGTGCACAATTGCGCAAGGCCAGCCTTGCTGTTTTGATGGATACGGTGCCCAACTCCAGCAGTGGACTCTTGGGTCATCAATTGCTGCGGCGGTTCTCGTGAATCGCGAGTGTTGCCATGCTTAATATGCATTGCGTGGCAAAAACCGCCAACACGACAGACAAGGAAACCGCATGTTCGAACTCTTTACTGGTAACCGCAACTATTCGTCCTGGTCGATGCGGCCCTGGGTGCTGCTGACGCAGGCCAGCATCCCGTTCAAGGACACGCGGGTGCGGTTCGATTCGTTCGAGTCTGGCTCCGACTTCAAGCGCGCCATTCGAGCCGTAAACCCGGTGGGCAAGGTGCCCGCGCTGCTGGACGACGGTTTCGCGGTCTGGGACAGTCTGGCGATCAGCGAATACGTGGCCGACAAGTTTCGGGACAAACACCTGTGGCCGAGCGAGACAAAAGCTCGGGCGCGCGCGCGCAGCGTCTGCGCCGAGATGCATTCGGGCTTTGCCGCCCTGCGCCAGCACTGCACGATGAACGTCGAAGCCGTATTGCCCGATGTGGGCGAACGGCTCCTGCGGGACGAGCCTGCGGTGCGAGCCGACGCGGAGCGCATCGTGCAGTTGATGCAGGACGCGCTGAACGCGCACGGCGGGCCGATGCTGTTCGGCGATTTCTCGATCGCCGACGCGTTCTTTGCGCCGGTGGTGATGCGCTTCAAGACTTACGGCCTGCCCGCGCCCGATGGCGTTGCCGCCTATTTCGAACGCGTGCACGCTTTGCCGGCTGTGCAGGCTTGGGTCACGCAAGCACTGGCCGAGCACGACTTCCGCGCGTTCGAAGAGCCGTACCGCAGCGCGCCATGACCGACACGGCAGATCGCCGCCTGATCGCCTCGGGTTCGCGCTTTGAAGCCGACATCGGATACTCCCGCGCCGTGGTCAGCGGCCGCTGGGTGTTTGTCTCCGGTACCACCGGGTTCGACTACGCAACGATGCAGATCGCGCCCGATATCGAAGGGCAGACCGAGCAGACGCTCGTCAATATCGCCGCCGCGCTGCGCGAAGCCGGCTCGAGCATCGCCGACGTGGTGCGCGTGCGCTACATCGTGCCCGATGCAGCCGAGTTCGAACGTTGCTGGCCGACGCTCAAGCGCTGGTTCGGTGAGGTGCGACCGGCCGCCACGATGATCGCGGCCGGGTTGGCCGATGCGCGCATCAAGATCGAGATCGAAGTCACCGCGCGCAAGGCCTGAACGCGGGCGCTTGCTGGCTCAAATTGCATCGCTTGCACGGCTGCCGAGTGCTTCGGCCGCCCGCGCACGCCCCAGCGCGATCAGCTCGGCCGCGCGCCAGAACTCATAAAAGCCGCACGCGTTGCGCGGGATCTGCACGATGCGGTCGGGCGGGTTGGCGGCCAGCTTTAGCTCGGCAATCTGGTCCTGCATGATTTCCATCGATGCAAACGCGATGTCGAGCATGCGGCGGGTCGGCAAGGCCGGTGGCTGGCTTGCATTCAGATTGTCGATAAAGCGGCGAATGCGGTGCGTGCGCGGCGATTCGCTTTTGGGAAATCGCCACGGCGGCGGTGGGTCCGGATCGCTCGGCTGCGCTGGGCTACGCGCGCCCAGATTCACCGCGATGGTGAGCGTGCCGGCGTCGGCCCGCGACAGGCCCATCGGCACCGGGTTGGCCAACGCGCCGTCCACCAGCGTGCGGTCGCCAAGCCGAACCGGCGTGAACACCAATGGCGTGGCGATCGATGCGCGGATCGCATCGAACAACTTGCCGTCGCGCAGCCACACCTCTTCGCCGGTCTCCAGGTCGGTTGCGACCGCGACGAAGCGGATCGGCAACTTTTGAATCGGTTGCTCACCGATCAGCTCGCGCAGCACCTCGATGATGCGTTCGCCTTTGAACAGCGCCGTGCGGTCGAACGACGGGTCAAGCAGCCGCAGCACCTGCCAGCGTTCGAGCGCAAGCACCCAGTCGGTGTACACATCGAGCTTGCCTGTCGCAAAGATGCCGCCGACCAGCGCGCCCATCGAGGAACCCGCGATCGATTCAATTCGGTAGCCGTTTTCCACCAGCCACTGGATGACCCCGATGTGCGCCAGCCCGCGCGCACCGCCGCCGCCGAGTACGAGCGATACCGGCACCCGAGCGGCGTTGCGCAGTGTGTCCGTCGGGTGGGCGCTTGCCGGTGTGTGAGGGTGAATCGGTACCGGGTTCATGCGGCTCGATTGTCCCTGTCGGCGCTGCGTGCGCGTGCGCCTTCAGCCCAGCGCCCTAGACTGCCGCCCTGATGCAAATCTTTCTGGTCGGCGGCGCGGTACGCGATGAATTGTTGGGCCTGCCCGTGCAGGACCGCGACTGGGTGGTGGTCGGCGCGACGCCGCAAGCCATGCGGGACGCCGGCTTCAAACCGGTCGGCCGCGACTTTCCCGTGTTCCTTCATCCGGAGACGCACGAGGAATACGCGCTGGCACGCACCGAGCGCAAGACGGCGGCGGGCTATCACGGCTTCGCGTTCCACGCAGCGCCCGACGTGACGTTGGAGCAGGACCTGGCGCGACGCGATCTGACAATCAATTCAATAGCAAAGAAAGAAGGCACGACGGGCGCTTCCGCATTGATTGACCCCTACTCGGGGCAACAGGACCTGGCAGCACGCGTGTTGCGCCACGTCACCGATGCGTTCCGCGAAGACCCGGTGCGTATCCTGCGCGTGGCGCGCTTCGCCGCACGTTTTGACGACTTCACGGTCGCGCCCGAAACCCTGCAGTTGATGCGCGAGATGGTGGCTGCAGGTGAAGCCGACGCGCTGGTGCCCGAACGGGTCTGGCAGGAACTGGCGCGCGGGCTGATGGAGCGCACGCCGTCGCGCATGTTCGAGCTGTTGCGGGCTTGCGGTGCGCTGGTCAAGCTGCTGCCCGAAGTCGACCGGCTCTGGGGCGTGCCGCAGCCGGCCGCGCACCACCCGGAGATCGACTGCGGCGTGCATCTGATGCTGGTGCTCGACATGAGCGCGCAGCTGAACGCGCCGCTGGCCGTGCGGTTTGCGTGCCTCACGCACGACTTGGGTAAAGGCACCACGCGCGCCGAAGTTTTGCCGCGCCACCTCGGCCACGAGCAGCGCAGCGCCCAGCTGCTGCAAGGCGTCTGCGACCGCTGGCGCGTGCCCAACGAGGTGCGGCAGCTTGCCGACGTGGTCGCGCGCGAGCACGGCAACATCCACCGCAGCGCCGAGTTGAACGCTGCGGCGCTGCTGCGGCTGCTGGAACGCTGCGATGCACTGCGCCGGCCAGGACGCTTCGCCGAAGCACTGCTGGCCTGCGAATGCGATGCGCGCGGCCGGCTTGGGCTGCACGATGCGCTGTATCCGCAACGCGAGCGGCTGCTGGCTGTGCTGGCCGCCGCGCAGTCGATTGATACGGCGCAGGTCGCGGCGGATGCGCAGCAACAGGGATTGCGCGGTGCAGCGGTCGGCCAGTGCATCCAGACGGCGCGCACGGCAGCCATCGCAGCCGCATTGCCCACCTGCACTTAGCTCCAATGCCGCTATAGGCGGGCGGCTGGAACGTTCGCTTGAAGTTACTCCGAAGGCGTGCGAGGAACGACGGCCAAACGCTCTGAAGATTCCAAGACGCGCAGCAATTCCTTGCCAATCTTGCGCTGCTGCTCTTCGTCGTCTACATGACCCCGCGGACGGTAGACCTTATCAAGGTCAACTTGTGAAACGCTTGTGTACTTGAGGTCTGCTGCCATAGCTGCAAGCAACTCGAGCCACGCGTGGTCGTGCTCTTGGCTGTGCGGATGGGGGAGTAGGCGGTAGTATTTATGCCAAAGTGCCTTGACTTGAGCGTTGTCCGAATAGACAACATCAATCTGGTTGAGCGCTCGCGTGATTTCTCTAGAAACGAAAACCTGCTTTCGCTCACCGATCAGTGTCAAAAAGAGCTGCCGCTTCGCATCGCGCCGCTCTTTTCTTTGCTGAAACCACAGAGTAAAAATGACACCTGCGAGCGGGCCAAGAACGATCGCCAGCCCAGTTATCCAAACCTGCAACTCTTGTGTGCGAAGTGCTGCAACAGCGATCTGCTCTGGCGTCACGCTAACTCCATTGTGGATACGCAATGTATTGCGCCGCAGCGTCGCGGCACGCCACGCTGTATGAATCAGCGCGCTGTGGACGTGGAATGTTCAGTCTCGCCATTCCAGCGCCCGCCAATGTTCTTCAACAGCGTGTTGGCCGCGCTCAGGCGCCGTGTTTGCAAGTTCAGCAGCGTCGTCTCGGCCGACAGCACCGTGGCCTGCGCGGTCACGACGTTGATGAAGCTCACAATGCCGGCTTCGTACTGATTGAGCGCGACTTCCTGCGCTTTCTGCGCGGCGACCAGCGCTTGCTGCTGGATCGCGACTTCCTCGGCCAGCGCGCTGGCAGCCACCAGGTTGTCTTCGACTTCCTGCAACGCGACGAGCACCGTCTGGCGGTAGGTGGCGACCGTCTGGTCGTACGCGGCGCGGGCCGAATCGCTGGCCGCACGGCGTGCGCCGCCGTCGAACGCGGCCCATAGCAGGCTCGGGCCGATCGACCAGAAATTGCTGGTGGTTTTCAGCAGATTGCCCAACGTAAGGCTGCGCAAGCCCGCGCTGGCGGACAACGTGATGGCGGGGAAGAAGGCTGCATTCGCCGTACCGATCTGCGCATTCGCCGCCGCCACGCGGCGCTCGGCGGCGGCGATGTCGGGGCGGCGTTCCAGCAGGAACGACGGCAGTTGCTCGGGCACGGCCGGCGGCGCCGGCAGCTTCGCCGTGGCGGGCAGGGCGAACGCGGCCGGCGGCGTGCCCGTCAGCGTCGCCAGCGCATGTTCGAGCTGCGCGCGATTGAGCCGCGCTTCGACGCGCTGGGCTTCGGCCGATTTGAGCTGGGCTTCGGCCTGTGCGACGTCGGCAGCGGACACCACGCCCGCGCTGTAACGGTTCTTGGTGAGCTGCGCCGAGCGGCCGAATGCCTCGACCGAGCGGTCCAGCAGCGCGGCTTGCGCCTCTGCGGCGCGCAGTGAAAAGTAGGTTTGCGCCACGGTGGCGTGCAGCGACAACCGGGCTGAGGCCAAGTCCGCCCGCGTCGCATCGAGCCGCGCCTGCGCACCATCGACCTGCGCGCCGAGCCGGTTCCAAAGGTCGAGCTCCCAGTTCGACACCAGCGCCTGCGCGGTGTAACTCGTGACGGGCGCAGCCAGGCCGGCCGCCGTCTGCGTGCTGAGAATGGGCGAGCGCGACCGCGTGGCCCCCGCGCCGATGCCGATCGTCGGGAACAACGCGGCGCGGCTGCCGAGCACGGCGGCTTGCGCGATGCGCACGTTGGCGGCCACGGCTTGCAGGTTCGCGTTGCCGAGCAGCGCGCCGGCCTGCAACTGGTCAAGCGCGGGGTCGTCGAACAGCAGCCACCATTGCTCGGGCGTGTCGATGACAGCCCGCTCCGGCTCGGCGCGCTTGAACGCGGTGCCGCCTTCCTTGAACGTGGCGGGAACCTCGAACGACGGTGCGACGTAAGTCGGGACGGAACTGCAACCCGCCACAGCGATCAGCAGGGCACCGAGCGCGGCCGTGACAACGGTTTTCGAGCAAAAACGCAGCGAGGTGCTTGTGCTGCAAACGTTTCTAGCTACATTCATGATAGCAGCACCGACTCGTCACGTGGGCCAGCGGAAGCCGGGGTGGGGGGCCGGGTCGCGCCCTTGCCAAACCGGCGTGCGAGCCGTCCCGGCAGCCCACGCAACCGGTCCATGCAGACGAACACCACCGGCGTCGTATAGAGCGTCAGCACCTGGCTCAAGATCAGCCCGCCGACGATCGAGATGCCGAGCGGCTGGCGCAATTCGGCCCCGTCGCCGGTGCCGATCGCCAGCGGCACCGCGCCGAAGATTGCCGCCATCGTGGTCATCAGGATCGGGCGCAGGCGGAGATCACACGCTTTGTAGATTGCGGCACCGGCCCCGAGCGTCGGCCGCCCGCCGCCGCGCTCCGCCGACTCGCGTTGTCGCGTGATCGCAAAGTCGATCATCATGATCGCGTTCTTCTTCACGATGCCGATCAACAGGATCACGCCGATCAGCGCGATGAGCGAGAACTCGGTCTTGAACAGCATCAGCGCCAGCAGCGCGCCAACGCCGGCCGAAGGCAACGTCGACAGGATCGTGATCGGATGGATCAGGCTCTCATACAGGATGCCGAGCACCAGGTAGATCGTCACCAGTGCGGCCAGAATCAGCAGCGGCTGGTTCTGCGTCGAGGCGCCGAATGCCTTCGCCGTGCCTTGAAACGATCCGCGCACCGACACCGGCACGTTCAAATCCTTCATCGCGCTCTCGATCGCTTCGGTGGCCTGAGACAGCGAACCACCCAGCGGCAGGTTGAAGCTCACGGTGGATGCCGGCGTGCCGCCCTGGTGGTTGATCGAAAGCGACGTGTTGGTCAACTCCAGCCGCGCAAACTGCGACAGTGGGATCTGCGCGCCCGCCTTGTTGGTGAACTTCAGTTGCTTCAACGTCTCCGAGCTTTCCAGAAATTCCGGCGCCAGGCCGAGCACCACGCGGTACTGATTCAGGGGGTTGTAGATCACACCGACTTGGCGCTGGCCGAACGCGCTGTTCAAAGTGCTGTCGATCGTGCGCACGTCCAGACCCAGGCGAGACGCGGCATCACGGTCGATCACGAGCGAGGTCTGCAAACCGTGGTCTTCCTGATCGCTGTCCACATCCACCAGTTGCGGCAGTTTTGCGAATGCACGCCGGATCTGCGGCTCCCAGATGCGCAGATCGTCCAGCTCATCGGCCTGCAAGGTGTACTGGTAGTTCGAACTTCCGCCGCGCCCGCCGACCCGGATGTCCTGCGCAGGCGAGAAGTACATGCGCGCGCCCGGCTCCTTCGAGGTCTTGCCGCGCAGCCGCGCGATTACTTCATCGATCGATTCCTTGCGCTCTTTGAGCGGCTTCAGTGCGATGAACATCGCGGCACTGTTGGCACCGCGCCCACCACCGGTAAAGCCGATCACGTTGAGCACGGCGGGGTCGGCCTCCACCACGCTCATGTAGCGCTGCAAGCGCGCCTGCATCGCCTGAAACGAGGTGGCCTGGTCCGCACGCAAAAACGCACCCATGCGGCCGGTGTCCTGCTCGGGAAAGAAGCCCTTGTCGATCTTTGTGTAGAGAAACACGTTCAGGCCGATCACCGCGCCCAGCACCAGCAGCGTGATCGGCTGATGCCGCAGTGCCCAACCCAAGGACCGCCGATAACCGCGCTGCATCCGCTTGCGCCAGCGTTCACCAAACGTCGGCGCAGTGCGCACTCTAGTCAGTGGTCGCGACTTCAACAACAGCGCGCACATCATCGGCGTGGTCGTCAAGGACACGACCATCGACACCAGGATCGCCGCCGAAAGCACCACCGCGAACTCACGGAACAGCCGGCCCACGATGCCGCCCATCAGCAAGATCGGCAGGAACACCGCGATCAATGACAAGCTGATCGACAGCACCGTAAACCCGATCTCACGCGCGCCGTCGATGGCCGCCTGCAAAGGCGTCTTGCCGCGCTCCAGATGGCGCGAGATGTTCTCCAGCACGACAATCGCATCGTCCACCACGAAGCCGGTTGCCACCGTCAACGCCATCAGCGACAGGTTGTCCACGCTGTAGCCGCACAAATACATCACGCCGAACGTGCCGGCGATCGACACCGGCACCGCCACGCTCGGGATCAGCGCGGCGCGAAAACTCCGCAGGAACAAGAACACCACCATGATCACCAGCCCGAACGAGATCGCAAGCGCGCGCTTGACCTCTTCGAGCGAGGCACGAATGGTCGGCGTGCGATCCATCACCACGTCCATCTGGATTGCGGCCGGGATCGATGCCTGCAGCCGCGGCAGCAGGCTGCGCACTTCGTCCACTGCGCGGATCACGTTCGCGTTCGGCTGCTTGTAGAGGATTAGCACCACAGCTGGCTTGCCGTTGAACGCGCCGTAATTGCGCACGTCCTGCACCGAATCGATCACGGTGCCGACGTCGCGCAGGTACACCGGGCTGCCGTTTTTGTAGCGCACGATCAGCGGTCCGTAGTCGGCTGCGGTGCGGGCCTGGTCGTTGGCTTCGATCTGCCATTGCCGGCTGTCGTCGGACAATGTGCCTTTGGGCCGGTTCGCGTTCGTTGCGGTCACTGCCGTACGCACTTCGTCGAGCGAGATGCCGAGCGCGGACAGTCGGTTTGGATCGAGCTCGATGCGCACCGCGGGCAGCGCGCTGCCGCTGATCGTGACCTGGCCGATGCCGTCGACCTGCGCCAGCCGCTGCGCTAGCACGGTCGACGCGGCGTCGTACATCTGGCCGCGTGTGAGCGTGTCGGATGTCAACGCGAGGAGCAAGATGGGTGAGTCGGCCGGATTCACCTTGCGATAAGTCGGGTTGCTCGGCATACCCGTGGGCAGCAGCGCGCGGGCCGCATTGATCGCGGCCTGCACGTCGCGCGCGGCGCCGTTGATGTCACGGTCGAGGTCGAACTGCAAGGTCACGCGCGAGCTGCCGAGCGACGAGTTGGATGTCATCTCGCTGACGCCTGCGATGCTGCCCAACGCGCGTTCGAGCGGGGTGGCCACGGTGGACGCCATCGTCTCCGGGCTGGCACCGGGCAGCGAGGCGGACACCGAGATGGTGGGGAAGTCGACTTGGGGCAGGGGCGCGACGGGCAGCAGGAAGTAGGCGATGGTGCCTGCCAGTGCGAGGCCGATCGTAAGCAGCGCCGTTGCAATGGGCCGCACGATGAAGAGGTCGCTCACGCCCCGACTTGGTTTTCGTTGCTGCGCGGCTGCCGCAGCGGGATCGGGAGCAGCGCCTGCAGTCAGACCGAGCCCATTTGCAGCGCTCGCTGCATCAGAAGGCGTGGGTGTCATGCGTGATCTGGCGCGGCATGAACAGGCCGGCAGCGGGAGGCGCTCATGTAGGCTGCTCCACCACCGGTTTGGCCTGATCTGTGCCATTGCGCCGCGCGCGCCAGTTGCGGAATCGCGTTGCCATCCCCGCGAACGCGAGATAGATCACCGGCGTTGTGAACAGCGTCAACAACTGGCTCACGATCAGCCCGCCGACCATCGTCACGCCGAGCGGATGGCGCAACTCGCTGCCCACGCCGCCGCCGAGCATCAGCGGCAGCGCGCCGAGCAGTGCGGCCATCGTCGTCATCAGGATCGGCCGAAAGCGCAGCAGGCAGGCCTGGTGGATCGCATCGAGCGGGCTCAATCCTTGCTCGCGCTCGGCCTCGAGCGCAAAGTCGATCAACAGGATCGCGTTCTTCTTCACGATGCCGATCAGCAGCACGATGCCGATCACCGCGATGATGCCCAGATCGAGCTTGGCTGCGAGTAGTGCAAACAATGCACCGACACCGGCAGAAGGCAGCGTCGACAGAATTGTGAGCGGATGGATCGTGCTTTCATACAGCACGCCGAGCACGATGTACATCGTGACGATCGCGGCCAGGATCAGCAGCAGCGTGTTCGACAGTGAGGCCTGAAACGCCAGCGCCGCGCCTTGGAAACTGGTCTCCACATTGGCCGGCAGACTGGCCTCAGCTTCGATCCGTTTGACTTCTTCCACCGCATTGCCGAGCGATACCCCGGGCGCCGGATCGAACGAGACGGTCACAGCCGGGAACTGCGCTACATGATGAATCGCGAGCGTCGCCGGCCGCTCGATTACGCGCGCCACCGACGACAGCGGCACCTGTGTGCCCGTGGCCGTCGGGATGTAGAGCCGAGCCAACGCCTGCGGCCCGAGACGGTCGCTCGGCGCCACTTCAAGCACCACGCGGTACTGGTTCGACTGTGTGAAGATGGTGGACACGAGCCGCTGACCGAATGCGTTGTAGAGCGCGTTGTCGATCTGCGCGACCGTGACGCCCAGCCGCCCGGCTGCCGCCCGATCGATGTCGACAAAGGCTTGCAGGCCCTGGTCTTGCAAGTCGCTCGCGACATTGGCAAGCAGAGGCGAATCGCGCAGCCGCTCGACCAGTCGGGCCGACGATGCAGTCAACGCATCGCTGTCCGGCGAAGACAGCATGAAGCGGTATTGCGTGCGTGCCACGCGGTCTTCGATCGTCAAGTCTTGCACCGGCTGCAGGTACAGCCGCATGCTCGACGTGCTGCGACCGCGCTCGGCCAGCCGCGCGAGCGTGTCGGCCAGCGGACCGCGCTCGCTCTTCGGTCTCAGGTTGATCAACATGCGCCCGCTGTTGAGCGTAAGGTTCGTGCCGTCCACACCGATGAACGACGACAGGCTCAGCACGTCCGGGTCTTTCAACAGCTCGGCTGCGAGCGCCTGTTGCAGCGCGGACACCGCTTCAAAAGAGGACGACTGCGGCGCGTCCGTGATGGCTTGCACGACGCCCGTGTCCTGCACCGGAAAGAAGCCTTTTGGCGTGACGACGTAGAGCAGCGCCGACAACGCCAGGGTCAGCATGAACACGGTCATCGTGACGGTACGGTGTGCGAGTACCCAAAGCAACGCACGCTCGTAGTGATGGATGGTGCGGTCAAAGAAGTGCCCGGTCTTGCGATACAGCCAGCCGTGCTCGTCTTCACGTGTGTGCTTGAGCAGCCGGGCGGAGAGCATCGGCGTCAGTGTCAGCGAGACGACGGCCGAGATCAAGATCGCCACCGCCAACGTGATCGCAAACTCGTGGAACAACCGGCCTACCACGTCGCCCATGAACAGCAGCGGGATCAGCACCGCGATCAGCGACACCGTGAGCGAGATGATCGTGAAGCCGATCTGCTCGGCGCCTTTGAGCGCAGCCTGCAGCGGCGGCTCGCCGTCTTCCACATAGCGCGCAATGTTCTCCACCACCACGATTGCGTCGTCCACCACGAAGCCGGTCGCAATGGTCAACGCCATCAACGTCAAGTTGTTGATCGAAAAACCTGCGAGGTACATCACGCCGAACGTGCCGATCAACGACAGCGGCACCGCAAAGCTCGGAATCAGCGTGGCCGTCGCGCTGCGCAGGAACACGAAGATGACGGCGACCACCAGAAAGATCGCCAACAGCAGCTCCATCTGCACGTCGTGCACCGAGGTGCGGATCGTTACGGTGCGATCGGTCAGCACCTGCACGTCGAGCGAGGCGGGCAGGTTGGCTTTCAACTGCGGCAGGATCTTCTGAATCCGGTCCACTGTATCGATCACGTTCGCGCCGGGCTGACGCTGGATGTTCAGGATCACACCGGCCGAGGTGTTGGCCCAGGCCGCAAGCCGCGTGTTCTCTGCGTCGTCGACGATGCGCGCCACATCGCGCAGCCGGATCGGCGCGCCGGCTTTGTACGCGAGGATCAACTGGCCGTACTCTTCGACCGTGCGCAATTGGTCGTTCGCGTCGATGGTCGAAGCGCGGCTCGGGCCGTCGAAGCTGCCTTTGGCTTGGTTCACATTGGCCGCGCCGATCGCGGTGCGGATGTCGTCTAGCGACAAGCCGGCTGCAGCCAGTGCAGCCGGATCGGCCTGCACGCGCACGGCGGGCCGCCGGCCGCCTGCGATGGCGACCAGACCGACGCCCGGCACTTGCGAAATCCGCTGCGCCAGCCGGGTTTCGACCAAATCGTGCACGCGGATCACGGGCAGCGAGGGCGACGTGATCGCGAGCGTCATGACGGGTGCATCGGCCGGATTCACCTTGCGGTAGATCGGCGGCATCGGCAGGTCGTTGGGCAGCAGGTTCGCGCCCGCGTTGATCGCGGCCTGCACTTCCTGCTCGGCCACATCGAGGCGCACTTCGAGCGAGAAGCGCAGCGTGATGACCGATGCGCCGCCCGAGCTGGTGGACGACATCTGCGCAAGGCCTGGCATCTGGCCGAACTGTCGCTCCAACGGCGCGGTGACCGAAGACGTCACAACCGATGGGCTGGCACCCGGATACAGCGTGGTGATCTGGATTGTTGGGTAGTCGACCTCCGGAAGTGCGGAGACCGGCAGCAGCCGATAGGCCAACGCGCCCGCGATCAGGATGGCGACCATCAGCAGCGAGGTCGCAACCGGGCGCAGGATGAACGGGCGCGACAGATTCATCGGGGCGGCGGCGGGCGATGCAACAGAAGGCGAGTCGGCAGTTGGCGGTCAGTTGCCGCCACCGCCGCCCGAGCCGCTACCGCGCTGTTCGCGCAACTTGCGCAGATGGGCGCGCCGCTCCTCGGGGTTCATCGCCTTGATTTTTTCCACTTGGTCGGGTGGCAGTCGGTCCATCCAGGCAGGCCGGCCGTCGGTGGCGCCGGCATTCGCTACTTCGGTTGCTGCAGCCTCGCCATTCGGCAGGATCGGCTCGATCTTGGCGCCTTCGCGCAGGCGATCGGCGCCGTCGGTCACGACCTGATCACCGGCCGCCAAGTCGCCTTTCACCGCAACCCAGTCGGCATCCGTCACGCCGGTTTCCACCTTGCGCACACTCACCGTCTTGTCGGGCTGCACGCGGTACACGTACGTACCGACCGCGCCGCGCTGGATCGCGTTGGTCGGCACGATCAATGCGTTGTCGAGCACGTCGATGGTCAGCCGGATGTTCACGAACTGGTTCGGAAACAGCGCGTCGTCGTCGTTGTCGAAACGCGCTTTCACCTTGATGGTGCCGGTGGCCGCATCGACTGCGTTGTCGATCGCGCTCACAGCGCCGGTGGCGAGCTTGTTGCGTTGCTCGCGGTCCCACAACTCGACCGGCAGGGCAGCGGGTTGCTTCTTTGTATCTGAGTTGGCCGCTCCTGCGCGCAGCTTGGCATTGATCTGTGCGAGCTTTGATTCCGGCACCGCAAACGTCACGCTGATCGGGCGGGTCTGCGTGATCGAGACGATGCCGTTGGCGTCGCTTGCGCGCAGCATGTTGCCGACGTCGACTTGCCGCAGGCCCAGGCGCCCGCCGATCGGTGCGGTGATTTTTGTGTAGGAGAGCTGCAATTTCGCGCTGTCCACCGCCGCCTGATTCACGGCTAGGCTGCCCTGCAGTTGGCCGACGAGTGACGCTTGCGTATCGACCTGCTGGCGCGCAATCGAATCTTTGGCGAGCAAATCCTTGTAGCGCTTCAAGTCGACCTGCGCGTTGCGTAACGTGGCCTGGTCTTTCGCCATCTGGCCTTGGGTTTGCGCCAGCGCCGCTTGCAACGCGCGGGGGTCGATCTCGGCGAGCACCTGCCCCGCTTTGACCTGCTGGCCTTCCTTGAACTGGATCGCGCGCAGCTCCCCGTCGACCCGGCTGCGCACCGTGACGGTGTTGAACGCGGTGACGGTGCCGATCGCATCGACCACTTCACGCATGTCACGACGCTGTACCACGCCGACGGAGACGGGCTGCGCGCGGTCGCCCCCATACGGCCCGCCGCGGCTGGTGCTGGGCCGACCGCCGGCGCTGCGGGCTGCGCTGGCGGTGCTTGCAGGGGTGCTCGCTGCTGGCTGAGCCGCTGCCGCAGCGGCCGTCAGACGGCCACCGGGCCCGACGCCCGCGGGCCAGCCACCGCGCCACCAGAACACCGCTGCCACGGCTGCGCAAACCAGCGCCGCCAGCAGCACCAGCCCCAGCGTGCCGATGCGGCCCGCCTGATGTGACCGGCAGCGGTGGGCAGGAGGAGCACGATCGGTGTTGAACAAGGCAGGCAACAAGGCAGGCGGCATGATGAATGGGGTGTGAGCAGCAACCGGCTGAGCGAACGCAGCAAGCGATCCAGACGATAGCTGCAGCCTGATCACCTTGTGTGACCACCGGACGCGCCCAGGCGCAAAGATCAGGTAAATCTCGGCGAGTTGACCGAGTCGGCGCCCATCACAGCGACAGCAGCAGGTGCGCGATCAGCGAAATGACCAAGGTGAGCAGCACCGTGCTGCCAAACGGAAACGACCAGACGCGGCCGAACAGGCGCACTTCGAAGTCGCCGGGCAGCCGTTTCAGTCCCAGCTTGGCCAGCGTCGGCGCGATCCAGTTGATCAGCACCAGCGCGAGGAACACCACGATCATCCAGCGCAGCATGGTCGGTCCGCCTTAATCGTTTTCATGAGGCATCACAGCGTGTGGCTACGGTCGCCTTGAGCAAAGCCAAGCGCATCGAACGGCTCGCTGCCAGCGGCTGCAAAGCCGATCGCCTTGAACAGTTCGCCCATTTCGTGTTCAAGCAACAAAATGCCCAGCGGCGCACGGTCTGTCTGCGGTTGTTGCTCCTGCAACGATAGCAAACCGCAGTTCATCAGAAAGCGCGCCTGACTCGTGTAGCCGAGCACCTGCATCCCGGCGTCCTGGCCCGCCAGCGCGACGCCGGTGAAGTCGACGTGCGCGGTGATGTCCTTGGCGCCCACGTGCGCGAGCGGATCGGCATCGGCCCGATGGCCGCGGTGGCACATCACGGTGCCGGTGTCGCGCTGCGGGTGGTAGTACTCGCGGGCGGGGAAGCCGTAATCGATGAAGAACGCCGCGCCGCGTTCGAGTTGCGTGGCGATCGTGCGGATGAATGCTTCGGCGTGGTCGTGCGTTTCGGTCAGGTAGTCGGCAGCGGTGGGACCAATCGGCATCGGCGGACGCAACGCGCTCGGGCGATCGGCAAACGTAAGCTGGCCTGCCGCGTCGAGCACCACACCGCGCTCTTGCCACGCGTCATGGTCGCCGCTGCGCACGACCAGCTTGACCGGCATCGCATCGAGCACTTCGTTGCCCACCACGACGCCGCTGAATCGATCCGGCAGCGCATCGATCCAGTCGACCTTGGCAGCGTGGCGGGCCAGCGTGTGCTGTTGGCGCTTACGCAGCGCGGCCGACAAATCAACGATGCAGTAGCGCCGCACGCGTTCGCGGAGCGTATCGAGCAACTGCCCCGCCAGCGCCCCGGAGCCCGCGCCGAATTCCCAGACCTCATCGGTGCCGGTCGCATCGAGCGCCTGCGCAACTTGGCGGCTGAGCGCTTGCCCGAACAGCGGCGTGAGTTCGGGCGCGGTCACGAAGTCGCTGCCCGAGTTCGGCATGCGGCCGAACTGACGCGCACCGCTTGCGTAGTAGCCGTGGCCGGGGGTGTAGAGCGCGAGCGCCATGAAGCGGTCGAACGCGAGCCAGCCGCCGTCGGCCTCGGCGAACGCGCTGCGCAGCCAGGGTGGGCAAGTGGATCCGTCTGATGCGGCGGGCGCAGCAGGGGCAGCAGGCGCAGCAGGCGCAGGGGTGCTCGTTAAAATCGGTTCGATATTCATGAGTCGCTTTGCAGAATTGTCTACCAATGTCCGTTGCCAGCAGCACTGAGCCAGCCGGTACCCGCACCGTGCTTGTGACCGGCGCCGCGCGCCGACTCGGGCGCGAGATCGCACTGACGCTGGCGCGTGCGGGCTGGCAGGTGGCGGTGCACTACCGCGGCTCAGAAGCCGATGCGCGGCGTACCGTGACCGATTGCGCGACGTTGTCGGGTGCAGCTGCCGAGTTCCAGGCGAATCTGGCCAATGAGGCCGAATGTCGCGCACTGCTGCCCCGCGTGATTGCGCACTTTGGTTCGGTCGATGCGGTGGTCAACAACGCATCGCTGTTCGACAACGACACCGCCGCCTCGTTCAGCTACGAGAAATTGCAGCGCCACATGGCAGCAAACGTCGGGCCGGCGGTGTTGCTTGGGCAGGCGTTGCAGGCCCATCTGATGTCGCGTGCGGTGATCGCCGCAGCGGCGGCCGATGCACCTGTCGACGTGGCTGCTGAGCCTGCAACTGGCGTGGTCGTGAACCTGCTTGACCAGAAGCTGTGGAATCCGAACCCCGATCACTTGAGCTATACGCTGTCGAAGGCCGCGCTTGAGGCGGCCACCACTTTGCTCGCGCAGGCATTGGCACCGCAGGTGCGCGTGGTTGGTGTCGCGCCGGGTCTTACCCTGGCGAGTCGATCGATGAGCGATGTGCAGTTCGAACGGCTGCACCGCATCAGCCCGCTGGGCCGATCGTCGACGGCGGCCGATGTCGCATCGGCCGTGCGTTTTGCACTCGAGAACGGCTCGATCACGGGCAGCACGTTGCTGATCGACGGGGGTCAGCACCTGCAGCCGATGACGCGCGATTTTTCGATGCTGGACGAGCAGGGTGATGACGCGCCGCCCGCCACCGAGCCGCAGGCCTGAGATGGGCACCACCGTTGGAACGCAGACGTTGACCTTGACGGGGCTGTGCTTCGACGCCAACTTAGGCATCCTGGACGCCGAGAAAACCGCACCGCAGCCGATTCGTGTGGATGCCGAACTGAATCTCGGCACGCAGCCGCTGTTGCCGCCCGACGACGACATTCACCATGTGCTCGACTACCGCAAGGTGCGCACCATCGTGATCGACGAATGCACGGCCGAGCACGTGAACCTGCTGGAGAGCCTGATCGGCAAACTGGCGCATCGACTGATGCAATTGCCCGGTGTGCTCGGTGTGCGGGTGCGGATAGCGAAGCTGGAGATTTTTGACGACTGCGAAGTGGCGATTCGGGTCGAGACCGGGCAGTGGTGAGGTGGAGCTCTCCCCCAGCCTTCGCTCCATTCGGTCGGCTTTCAGCTGCCCCCACCGGGGGCGGCGACTGCGGCCCCGACTGGGTTAGTCCCGGTGATGGATGCGACGCTTGCGTGGAGATGCGGTCGACAATCGGGCCGGGTTTATGGAAAAAGGAATTGATACGATGAGCGCGGTCTGGACTGAAATTGAAGCGGACGACGCAGTAACAACGCCAGGTGCGCGTCTGAAAATCGAGCGCGAAACGCACAAGCTTGAAAAACGCCTGTGCCGCGAAGTGGGCCGCGCCATCGTCGACTACAACATGATCGAAGCAGGCGACCGCGTGATGGTCTGCATGTCGGGGGGCAAAGACAGCTACGCGATGCTCGACATCCTGCAGAAGCTGCAGGCCAGGGCCCCGGTGCGGTTCGAGCTGATTGCGGTGAATCTGGACCAGAAACAGCCCGATTTCCCTGAGCATGTGTTGCCGGAATATCTGGCCGCCACGGGTGTGCCATTTCACATCGAGAATCAGGACACCTATTCAATCGTTGCCGACAAGATCGCGCCGGGCAAGACCATGTGCAGTCTGTGCTCCCGGTTGCGCCGTGGCATCTTGTACCGCGTGGCGGATGAGCTGGGTGCAACCAAGATCGCGCTCGGCCACCACCGCGACGACATCCTGCAGACGTTCTTTTTGAATCTGTTTTTTGCCGGCCGGCTCAAAGCGATGCCGCCGAAACTGGTCAGCGACGACGGCCGCCACATCGTGATTCGGCCGCTGGCCAACGTGTCAGAGAAGGACTTGATCCGCTGGGCCGCGCATCGGCAGTTTCCGATCATTCCCTGCAACCTGTGTGGCAGCCAGGAAAACCTGCAACGCAAGCACGTGGGCGCCATGCTGACCAACTGGGACCGTGAGCATCCTGGGCGCAGTGCGAACATCTACAACGCGTTGCAGCATGTGGTGCCGTCCCATCTGCTGGACGCAAGCCGGTTCGACTTTGCCGGCTTGGTCGCCACCGGTGCGGTGGATCCGGAAAGCGTGCCGGACTGCAGCGCCATCGGCCAAGCCGATGCTGCAATGATTCAAAGCACGGCGAACAGCTTGGAGCGCAGCTCCGGCAACCTTTTGACGGCGCTGCGGTTGCCGATCATGCTTTCCAGCCAGAGCGGGTAGACCGCCCGCAACGCCTCGGTGTCGTCGCAGTCCGAGATGGCTTCGATCAGGCTCAAGCGCGTGTGCTCGCCGTACATCAGGTTGACGGTGTTGATCATGAAGTGGCGTGCCATGTCAGCTTGTTGCGGACTGCGCAACTGCGGCGCCGGCAAGACGTCGAGTTCTGGCGTGTTGCCCGAAGCCGTTGCGGTCCGGATCGAACTGCTTGCAACCGATGTCGAAGCGGTGACGTCGGTGGCAACCGATTCAATGCAGCCTTGGTCGATCAGGTTGCCCAAAGCCACTTCGATGTCTTGTCCGACCAGCAGCAGGGAGAGTTCCTTGCCGCTTCGCCAACCGTCGACCAGCACCAGCAGGCGGCGTGAGGTCGGTTTGAGCCCCAGCGCGCGCGTCTTCATCTCATGGTGCCCAAAGTCCGTCTTGGCATAAACAGTCGAGAACGATGCAGGTAGGTTGATCATTTCAGTGACGCGTGATGGGAAAAATCCTATGGACCTGATACGGCTTTCCTATTGTGTTTTCGGTTTGTGAAACGCTGCGATCAATCGGTTGCACGCGTCAGTCGGCTTTGTGAGAATGTTCGCGGTTCGCGGCTGGTGTGTGGTTGCCAGGAGTTCCGGCGTCAGCCAGGGCCAACGCAGGCACGGCCTGCATCTTGGAAAGCGTCATTGCGCAGGTTGTGCAGTGCTGCGATCGAGCCGCATCGACATCGTGCAGCGCACGGTGTTTAAGTCAAATGCCACTCTGACCGGTTGAGAAGTGAGGTACGTATGCGCAGATTGCTCAGCTCCTTGGGCCTGTCAACATGCCGAACAGGAGCGCGAAAGACGAATGCCGGAGTGCAGCGCGAGGTGCGGGGCATGGCGCACAGCTCGGCTGTGCAATCGAGCCGCAACGCCGAAATGTGCGCAGCATCCATCCTTTTCTCCGGGCCGAGGCGTCTCCCGTTTCTGGTGCCAACAGGCCCTGGTCTGATTGCTTGTTTGTGCGCTGCGGTCCTGCTGTCGGGTTGCGCCGCAACACGCGTCATCGACAGCATCGTGCAAAGCCATTCGGCGTTTGAGTCAACCGCCCGCGTTGCTGGCCAAAGTTACCAGTTCGAGCGCCTGCCACTGGTGCACGCAAATGCGGCTGGGCAGGCCAATCTCGAGCGCTGGACTGCCGATGAACTCGCGCGCTACGGTCTGGTGGCTGGAGCCGCAGGCACGACGCCTCGCTTCACGGTGCAACTCAGCGCCGGTGTGACCCGGCATGACACGCTGCCGTGGACCGGTGCAGGACCGGGCTGGCCATTTGGCGTCGGCTTGGGTGTTGGGGGATATCCCGGTTTTCGTGGCTGGGGCGCCAGCCCGTTCGTTGGGGCCGGCTTCGATAACTACTTGCCGCCGACACCGCGCTATCGGCGTGAGTTCGAGATCGTGCTGCGCGATGCAGCAAGTCACGCCGTTGTCTTTCAGAGCCGCGCCTTCAACGACAGCGGCTGGTGGGACGACAACGCGGTGTTGCCGGCGCTTGTGCAGGCGGCGCTGCAGGGGTTTCCAAATCCACCCGCGGCATCACGCAACGTGCGGGTTCCGTTGGGCAATGACGATTGAGCCCGCGCGCGCGGGTCTACCGCAGCATCGACGCGATCTGCTTGGCAAACCCGTCACGACCGCTGGCAGCGCGCCCGATCAATGCCGCGCCAGCAGCGCGCCCAGCCATGCGGGCGATCAACGAGCGTGACCGTCCGGCACGGCTCATCAGCAACAGACCGGCGCCCAATGCCAGCCAGTGTTCGCCTGGGAAACCCGGACGCTGCTCGTCGAGTCGTTGGATTTTTTGCAGCGTTGATTCTTGCGGATGGTCGTCGGGGTAGGCGTCGTCGTACATGATGATTGGGTGGTCCTGATGTGGATGGAAGTAACAACGCGCTTGTGAAAATCGCTTGTGAGAATCAAGTGGTGAGAGCGCGAACCTTATGGCAAGTCAGATGCCCAGGTTCCGTGCTTGAAGGTTGGCCGACGCACGACGGTTTGCTGCGTGCAGCCAGCCCAGGCCAGCCGATGTCCCGTCAGGCGCATCGGGCCCGAGCCGGGGCCGATATTCGCAACCGATGAAGCCGCTCCATCCGGTATCTGCAGACACTTCATCGATCACATCGAACAGGTAGGGATGGTGCAATTCGCCGATGTCCGGTTCATGTCGATCCGGCACGCCCGCGATCTGCAAGTGCCCGACTCGACCGGTCGGCAGGTGCTTTCGAATCTTCTCGGCCACATCGCCTTCGACGATCTGGCAGTGATACAGGTCCATCTGCACCTTGAGGTTCGGTGCGCCGACGCTCTGCACCGTCGCGTGCGCGTGGTCCTGCCGATTCAAAAAGAAGCCGGGAATATCCCGCCGGTTGATCGGCTCGATCAGGATGTCGCAGCCGGCTTTGTGCGCCTGCTCGGCCGCCCAGGCCAGGTTGGTTTCGTAGCAGCCTTGCAGGTAGGGCCGTTCGATGTCAGGCGGTGCGGTGCCGGCGACCACATGGATGCGCGGGCAGTCAATGGCCACCGCGTAGGCAAGCGCGGTTTCGATGCTGGCCCGGAATTCCGCCTCATGACCCGGCAGGCAGGCCAGCCCGCGCTTGCTGGCGTCGCCCTTGCCCAGCGGAGCATTGATCAACACCTGCCGCAGGCCGTGGGCAGCAAGCCGTGCGGCCAGTTCGGTCGGTGCATGCGCGTAAGGAAACTGGACTTCCACCGCCGCGAATCCATCTTTTGCAGCAGCGGCAAAGCGGTCGAGGAATGGATGCTCTGGATAGAGGTAGCTCAGATTCGCGGCGAACTGGGGCATGGCTGAAACCTCGCTGTCTTCAGTCGAGCGTGACACCGGCGTCGCGCACCACCTTGCCGAGCCGTGCACTGTCTTTTTTGATCAGTTCTGCGAACTGCGCCGCGCTGCCGCCGACCACGGGCGTGCCGATCGCTTCCCAACGTTTGCGGAACTCCGGCTGCGCGAAGATCGCATTGAATGTGGCGTTCAGTTTTTCGACGATCGCTGCCGGCGTGCCCGCGCGTACGGCCACACCGTGCCAGGTGGTGAACGCATAGCCGGGCACGCCGGCTTCGGCCACCGTTGGCACGTTCGGCAGCGACGGACTGCGCTGCTCGGAGGTCACAGCCAGCGGCGTGAGCTTGCCCGACTGGATGTAGGGCAGCGAGCTGCCGAGCACATCGAACATCACGTTGACCTGGCCGCCCAGCAGATCATTCAGCGCCGGCCCGGCGCCTTTGTACGGCACATGCGTCATCTCGACGCCGACTTGCTCGTTGAACATGGCACCGGCCAGATGCTGCGGTGTGCCGTTGCCAGCCGATGCGTAGTTGAGTGCGGTCTTCTTTGACTTCGCAAGGTCGATCAGCGCCTTCACGTTGTCGACACCGACGGAGGGGTGCGTCTCCAAAATCATCGGAAACGACGAGATCTGGATCACCGGTATCAGGTCAACGGCCGGGTCGAACGGCATCTTTTTGTAAAGCGACGTGTTCACCGCCATCGGGCCGCTGGCCGCGAGCAGCAAGGTGTAGCCGTCCGCCGGTGTTTGCTTCGCAACTTCGGCGCTGCCAAGGTTCCCGCCGGCGCCGGATTTGTTGTCGACCACGACCGTCACGCCCAGCCGCGTTTGCAGATCGGCTTGCAGCATGCGCGCCATCAAATCGGTCGGACCGCCAGGCGGGTAGGGCACGACGAAACGAATCGTCTTGCTCGGATAGTTGGTGTCCTGCGCCTGGGCTGCGAACGGCAGCAGCGGGGCACTGGCGGAAAGCGCAAGCGCAGCAGCGATCTGGAGGGCATTGCGGCGGCCGGTGCAGGTGGATTGTTTGAGCTGGATCATCGGGAGAATTGAAGTTTGATGCATGACGGAGTTTGGATCATTCCGCTTCGATACCGGCGGCTTTCACGATGCGGCCCCATTTTTGGGCTTCAGCGATCTGAAATGCGCCAAGGTCTTGCGGTGAGGTGGTGAACACTTCGGTGCCGGTGGGTGCATAGAACGCCGTCTTCGCGCTGTCGCTTCGGGCGGCCTGCACCAGCAGCTCGTTCAGCCGTGCAACGATCGCAGGCGGTGTCTTCGCGGGCAGGTACGCCGCGAACCAGTAGCCCATCTCATAATCTTTAACGCCGGCTTCGGCGATGGTCGGCAAATCAGCTGCCAGTGGCGACCGTTTGGCGCCGGAGAAACCCAGTGCACGCAGCTTGCCTGCCTTCACCTGTGGCAGGCCGGTCGCGCTGTCGGTGATCATCATGTCGATCTGGCCGCCCAACAGATCGGTCACGGCCAACGTATTGCTTTTGTAGGGCACATGCAGCAGCGAGATACCGGCCAACTGCTGCAGCAGTTCGCCCGCGATGCGGCTAGACGAGCTGCCACTGCCGAATGTGTACTTGCCAGGCTCTTTCTTGGCGAGTGCGACGAACTCACCGACGCTGCCTGCTTTGGACGACGGGTTCACCACCATGAACTGGCCACCGCGGCCAAGTGCCGTGACAGGCTCGAAATCCTTCACCGGGTCATACGGCAATTTCTTGAACAGATGCTCGTTGGCCGCATGCGTGGTGTTGGTGCTGATCAGGACCGTGTAGCCATCGGCTGGAGCCTTGGCCACTTGCTGCGACGCAATGATGCCGCTGGCGCCAGCCTTGTTGTCGATCACCACGGGTTGCTTGATCTGGGTTGTGACCGCGTTGGCGATGGTTCGGGCAAGCTGGTCGGTCGCGGTACCGGCAGCAAAGGGCACGACGAATGTGATCGGCTTGTCTGGATAGGTCTGGGCAGAGGCGGTGCTGGCAATCAGCGCCGCGGTGAGTGCGCCCAATGCCAAGGTGGTGATGCGGGTCATATCGGTGAAATCCTGCGTGGTGACTGTTCGGAACTGACCGCACAAGTTACCGCATCGGTCGGCGGAGTCGATGGGCTCTGCATACGAAATACCGAGGGATATTCCCGATGATTCGACGATCCAGAACGATTTACCATCATTTCCATTGATCGCTGTTGGCTTTAAGGGCGCAGCAAGTGACCAAGCATCGATCGAGGAGCAACGTGAGTTTGAATATGGCACCCGCCGGGCGCTTGGCCAAGGCGCCGGAAAATTTTCTGGATGCGGCCGGCGTGCGCACCATATCTGCACAAGCCCAAAGTGGCCGGCGCGATTTTTTGCGCACCGCATTCGCCGCAGCGGCGACCAGCGGTGCAACGGCCGCCGGGGCAGCAGCACTTGTGGATCCCAAGGGCGATCCGAATATTCTGAAGTTGCCAGTGCACAGCACCGGGCTTGGGCAGTCCGTCGTAATCGACGGCTACGGCCGGCCTTCCAGGTACGAATCGAATGTGCAGCGCCGCACCAGCCCGGGTCTTACGCAGACCACACAGGCGTCCGTGTCGTTTGCGCCCCTGCAGTCGCTGTTCGGCATCGTGACGCCAAGCGGTCTGCACTTTGAACGACATCATCAAGGCTGGTGGGATGTGGACCCGACCAAGCACCGGCTTTTGATCAATGGATCTGATGAAGCCATCGTGAAAACACCGCGCGTGTTCACGATGGATGAGCTGATGCGGCTGCCTTCCGTTTCGCGCTTTCACTTTATCGAATGTGGCGCGAACACCGGAATGGAGTGGGGCAACGTCGCAGTGCCGACTTGCCAGTACACGCACGGCATGCTGAGCTGCAGCGAATTCACCGGCGTGCCGCTGCGCACGCTGTTCGAGCTGTGCGGCGTGGACTACAAGCGCGGACGATTCGTGCTGGGCGAAGGCGCCGATGGTTCCTCGATGACACGCACGGTGCCGATGGAATTGGTGGAAAGCGGCGAAGTGCTGGTTGCCTACGGCCAGAACGGCGAGATGCTGCGGCCGGAGAACGGTTACCCGCTGCGGCTGATCGTGCCCGGTGTGCAAGGTGTGAGTTGGGTGAAGTACCTGCGCCGCGTCGAAGTCGGCGACCAACCCTACGGCACCAAGGATGAGACGCTGCATTACGTCGACCTGATGCCTAGCGGGCTGCATCGGCAGTACACGAGCACGCAAGAGGCAAAAAGCGTGGTGACGACGCCGTCTGGCGGGCAAGTGCTGCTCGACAAAGGGTTCTACAACGTGACTGGCCTGGCTTGGTCCGGCCGCGGCAAGATCAGCCGAGTGGACGTATCGGTGGACGGTGGGCGCAACTGGCAGGCAGCGCGGCTCGAGTCGCCGGTGCTGTCCAAGTGCCTGAGTCGGTTCAACCTCGATTGGGTCTGGGACGGCTCACCCGCGTTGATTCAAAGCCGCGCCACCGATGAGACCGGCTACGTGCAGCCGAGCCTGCAGCAGTTGCGTGCGGTGCGCGGGAGCCGATCGATCTATCACAACAATTCGATTCAAAGCTGGCGCGTGCAGGCCAACGGGGAGGTGGCCAATGTCCAGATTTCCTGAAACGCTGCTGCCCGGTTTGGCGGCCTGTTTGCTGATGAGTACCGCAGGCGCGCAGACGGTGCCGTATGCAGACGTAGGACGCGCCGCAACCACAGCCGAGATCTCTGCTTGGGACATCGACGTTCGCCCGGACTTTCGAGGCCTGCCCAAAGGGTCTGGCACCGTGGATCAGGGCATGGAGGTATGGGAGAGCAAGTGCGCTTCATGCCACGGGGTGTTCGGTGAGAGCAACCAGTTCTTCAGCCCGATGGTTGGCGGTACGACCAAGGAAGACATCGAGAGCGGCAAGGTCGCGCGACTGATGGACAACGCCTATCCCGCGCGCACCACGCTGATGAAACTGTCGCAACTCTCCACCTTGTGGGACTACATCCACCGTGCGATGCCGTGGAACGCACCGAAGTCGCTGTCGACCGACGATGTGTACGGCGTGACCGCATATCTGCTGAACCTCGGCAACATCGTGCCGGCCGACTTCAAGCTGTCCGATCAGAACATCGCCGAAGTGCAGAAAAAACTGCCGAATCGCTTCGGCATGACGACCGACCATGCGCTGTGGCCCGGTGCGCCGCTGCCACCGGCCGCTGCGGCGGCTCAACCGGCATCCCAGGCACCGCCTGTGCAGGCACCCAAGCCGGATGTACAGGCCACTGCATGCATGAAGGATTGCATCGCAGCCGATGCGATCAAGGTCACGTCGTCACTGCCGGACTTTGCGCGCGATGCGCATGGCAATCTGGCTGAGCAGAACCGCTTGGTCGGTGCGCAAGTGGGCGCCAATACCCATCAGCCACCTGCTGGGTCGCTGGCAGCGCAGGTGACGCTGCGTGCTGCGGCAGGCATCACCACCAAGACACCGGCTGCTGCAGCCGCTGGCGACAAAGCTGCGAGGCCTGCTTCAGGGGCAGCGCAGCAGAGCGATGCGCGTGCTGTCATGGCCTTGCTGCAGGCGAACGCCTGCACCGCCTGCCACGCCGTCGACAACAAGGTGATCGGCCCGAGCTATGCAGACGTCAGCAAGAAGTACCGCGATCAAGCCGACGCTGTCAGTTATCTGGCGGCCAAGATCAAAAGCGGCGGCGTGGGCGTCTGGGGGTCGATTCCCATGCCGGCGCAGGGGTCGCCGCCCGCCGACGCCAAAGCCATCGCGGAATGGCTCGTGCAAGGCGCAGCAAAGCCTTGACAGCGCAATGCTCAACGTGTCGAGCGGCCACTGGCATTGCGTCGATCCATTGACCTTATATCAACCGGGCTGCCAAAGCCCCATCCAGGAGAACCTCACCATGCACAACCGCAGAGAGATGCTGTCGCACTCCACCCGCGTGGCGGCCATGCTGGCCACGTTGGGCTTGCTGCCGCAACTGGCCAGCGCTGCCGATGCGAGCGACTGGAACAAGGCCGCGTTCGATACGAAAGAGATGGACGCGCTCATGAAATCGCTTGGTGTGAAGAGCAAACCGGTCGAGAGCAAGGACGTCACCGTGACCGGCCCGGACATTGCTGAGAACGGCGCCGTGGTGCCGGTCGGTGCAAGCACCACCAAGGCGGGTGTGAAGCGCCTGCTGATCCTGGTTGAGAAGAACCCGGCGATGCTGGCAGCGATGTTCGACATCACCGACATGATGGAGCCGAGTGTGTCGACCCGCGTGAAGATGGGCCAGTCGTCCGATGTTTATGCGGTGGCGCTGATGGAGGATGGCAGCGCGTTGTATGCGCAGAAGGAAATCAAGGTGACGTTGGGTGGCTGCGGCGGCTGATCAAGCTCATCCCCAGGCTTCGCTCCCTGCGGTCGGCTCTCGCCCCCCCCATTGGGGGCGGCCTGCGGCCTGGCGGAGCCAGCTCCGCGGTCCCTGCTGGAATTGGCCGCGCTGGATTTATCGGTCGGGGTGGCGTCAGCGCTGCGAGGACAGAGATGTTTTTCGAGTACCGAATTTAATAGACAAGAGGAATCAACACCATGGCAGATCCAATGCGCATTCGCGCCCAAGCCGCGGGCGACAAGACCACTGTGCGTGTGCTGATGGCGCACGAGATGGAAACCGGCCAACGCAAGGATTCGAGCGGCAAGGCGATTCCCGCATGGTTTATTCAAACCGTGAAGGCCGAGTTGAACGGCAAGCCCGTGATGACCGCGCAGTGGGGGCCAGCCGTCGCCAAGAATCCTTATATGCAGTTCGTCATCAAGGGCGGCAAGGCGGGTGACAAGGTCAGCATCACCTGGGTGGACAACAGGGGTGATACGCGGACCGACGAAGCAACGGTGTCCTAACAATCACCCCCAGGCTTTGCTCCATGCGGGCGGCTCTCGCCTTCCCCCGGCCAGGGGCGGCGCTTGCGGCCTGGATTCAGCCATCCCGGCCCCTGTTGGAATTGGGTGGGTCAATCTTCATTGGCGCAACCAGGGCGCGGTATCGCAAAGCAATCCAGATGCACGCGGCAACCCGCCATCCATAGAAAAACTGAAGACAAGGAGGAGACCATGAGGAACGAGAACAGTCTGCGGGTTGTGCTGGTGGCGATGTTCGCCGGCATGGCACTGGCGACATCGGCGCAGGAGCCGAAATCGACTACCGATGCGATCGCCGAGTACCGCGCGATGCTCGCCGATGGCAATCCGGCCGACCTCTACGAGATGAAGGGTGAGGAGCTTTGGAAACAGAAGCGTGGGCCCAAGCAGGCGTCGCTGGAGAAGTGCGACCTGGGGCAGGGCGCGGGTGTGGTCAAGAACGCATTCGTGCAGTTGCCACGCTACTTCGCCGATACGGATCGGGTTCAAGACCTTGAGTCCCGCTTGCTGACCTGCATGCAGGAGTTGCAAGGCTTCGATGCGGCCGAGATCGCGAAAACGCCGTTCGGCAAGGATGAGCAGAAGAACATGGAGGCCTACGTTTCCTACATCTCAGCGGCATCGCGCGGTAGCCGGTTCGATCTGCCGCAGTCGCACGCGCAAGAAAAGAAGATGTTCGAATTGGGCAAGCGCGCGTTCTACTACCGCGCGGGCCCGTACGATTTCGCTTGTGCGACCTGCCACGGTGAGTCGGGCAAGCGCATTCGTCTGCAGGAACTGCCGGACTTGACCGGCAATCCGGGTGACGGCGTCGGCTTTGCGGCTTGGCCCGCTTATCGGGTCAGCAACGGTCAGTTGTGGAGCATGCAGCACCGCTTGAACGACTGCTTCCGACAACAGCGCTTTCCGTATCCGGGTTTTGCGTCAGACGTCACGATCGCGCTGAGCGTATTCATGGGCGTGAATGCCAAAGGCGCGGAATCCGTTGCACCAGCGCTCAAGCGCTGAACCAGACGAGGAGCCAATCTCACATGAAGACTTCATCCAAAACCCTAAAAACGCTTGCGACCGCAACGACGGTAGTTTGCGGATCGCTGCTGGCCGGCGCGGGTGCTCAGGCACAGTCCGCAGCGGACTACGACGCGCAACTTGACAAAATATTGAAGGCGTCATTCAGAGACCAGGGAATCGCCAAGGTCGATCGGCTTGAGCAGGACAAATCGAACGATGAATGTTCGAAAGCGCTGGGCAAGCCGCTGGCGCCCGAACTCGCCAAACAGATCGAAGCAGAAAACCTGAAGACCGTGAAGATGCCGTCGGACGGCAAATTCATCGGCGATTGGCAGGTCGGCGAAAAGCTTGCACAAGACGGCGGTGGCATGACTTGGCGTGACAAATCCATTGCGAACAGCGAAAACGGCGGCAATTGCTACAACTGCCACCAGATCAGCAAGTCCGAAATTTCCTACGGTTCGCTCGGGCCCAGCTTGTACCAGTATGGCAAGCTGCGCGGCGTGGCCGATCCAGCCAGCGATGCATCGAAGCCGATCGTCGAGTACACCTGGGGCAAGCTCTACAACGCGAAGGCTTACAACGCGTGTTCGGGCATGCCGCGGTTCGGCCACATGGGCATGCTGAACGAGACGCAACTAAAAGATCTGATGGCGCTGCTGCTCGATCCCAAGTCGCCGGTGAATCAGTGATCTTGTCCCAACGCTAGGGGAACGTTCCAGCCCATGAGTCTCAGCAAGCGCGAATTTCTGCAAGCGTTGGCAGCGGCCAGCGCCGCCGGCATGTTGTTGGGTCGGCATGCGCAGGCCGACACGGCGAGGGCGCAAAGCGGTCTGTATGACCGGCCGCGTTTCGGCAATGTGTCGCTGCTGCACATGACAGACTGCCATGCGCAATTGAAGCCAGTGTACTTCCGCGAGCCGAGTGTGAACCTCGGCATCGAGGACATGCGCGGGCGGCTGCCGCATCTGGTGGGCACGCACTTTTTGGAAGCCACCGGCATCGCACCGCAGACCGATCTGGCGCACGCGTTCACTTATCTTGACTTCGAGGAAGCGGCGCAGCGCTATGGCCGCATCGGTGGGTTCGCGTATCTGGCCACGCTCGTCAAGCTGATGAAGGCGAGCCGCCCGGGCGCACTGCTGCTTGACGGTGGTGACACCTGGCAAGGCTCGGCCACCGCGCTGTGGACGAACGCGCAGGACATGGTTGACGCGGCCAAGCTGCTTGGCGTGGACGTGATGACCGGCCATTGGGAATTCACCTACGGCATGGAGCGGGTCAAGGAGATCATTGAAAAAGACTTTGCGGGCAAGGTCGACTTCGTTGCCCAGAACGTCAAGACCACTGACTTCGGCGACCCGGTCTTCAAGCCCTATGTGATGCGCGAGATCAACGGCGTGCCGGTCGCGATCATCGGGCAGGCTTTTCCCTACACCCCGATTGCCAACCCGCGCTATCTGGTGTCCGAATGGACGTTCGGCATCCAGGACGACAACATGCAGAAGATGGTCGAGGAGGCGCGCGGCAAGGGCGCACAGGTGGTTGTCGTGCTGTCGCATAACGGCATGGATGTGGACTTGAAGATGGCCAGCCGCGTGCGCGGTATCGATGCGATCTTCGGCGGGCATACGCACGACGGTGTGCCGATTGCGCTGCCCGTATCCAACGCGGGCGGCAAGACCCTGGTCACCAATGCCGGCAGCAACGGCAAGTTTCTGGGCGTGATGGACTTCGATGTGAAGGACGGCAAGGTTGCCGACTTCCGCTATTCGCTGATGCCAGTGTTTTCGAACCAGCTCAAGGCCGATGCTGAAATGGATGCGCTGATCACCAAGGTGCGTGCGCCATACGAGGCCAAGCTGGCAGAGAAGCTTGCAGTGACCGATGGGCTGTTGTACCGCCGTGGCAACTTCAACGGCTCCTGGGACCAGTTGATCTGTGACGCGATGATGGATGTGCAGGGCGCGGACGTTGCGTTTTCACCGGGCTTCCGCTGGGGCACATCGCTGCTGCCCGGCGACGTGATCACACGTGAGCTGCTGATGGATCAGCTGGCCATCACTTATCCGTATGCAACCTTGAACGAGCTGACCGGCAGCACGATCAAGACCGTGCTGGAGGATGTGGCAGACAACCTGTTCAACCCAGACCCGTACTACCAGCAGGGCGGTGACATGGTGCGGGTTGGCGGGCTTACGTACAGCTGCAATCCGAAAGGCGAGATGGGCGGCCGGATTTCGGACATGCGCTTGGGCGGCAAGCCGGTGGAACCGGACAAGAAGTACAAGGTGGCCGGCTGGGCGCCCGTGGCTGAAGATGCGAAGTCCGCGCCCGGCGTGAAACCAATCTGGGAGCACGTGGAGAGCTGGCTCAAGTCGCAGCCCGGTGGCACCGTGAAGGCGCGCGCGCTGAACGTACCGAAGCTGTCGGAAGTGCAAGGCAACCCGGGCATCGCGACGGGGTAGCGCCGCTACCGCGCCCGTTGGTACCGCTCAACCAAAGACAACAAGGAGACCATCATGAACAAAATCTGGAAACTTTTCGCCGGCTTGGTGCTTGGGATTGCGCTGAGCAGCGCATTTGCGCAGGCCAGCAACGACAAGGTCGTCTATCACATCGATGACGCAGAAAGCCAGGCGCTGAAAGGCCTGCGCAACATCAAGAACCATCTGGATACCGACCCGCAAGCCAAGATCGTGGTCGTAACGCACGCACAGGGCATCGACTTTCTGATGCAAGGCGCCAAGGACAAGAACGGCAGCGAATACGCGGGCCCAGTGTCTGCCTTGGTCAGCCGCGGCGTCACATTCGAAGTCTGCGAGATCACGTTGAAGAACCGCGATATCGACAAAAACAGGTTCATCTTTGAAGCCGGTTTCACACCATCCGGTGTGGTGCGCCTGGCCAAGCTGCAGCAACAGGGGTCCGCTTACATCAAGCCCTGAAGCGGCAACGACTGCGTGTTCTACCTCAACACGCAACACAGAAAAATTGTCGGACCATGCAACGTTCACCAAAGCATTGGAATGAAGCGTTTGCTGCGTTGCCGATAGTCGGCATACGCAGGATGTACGCTGAGCATCCAGCGCTCCTCAATCGTTGCCTTGGCACCCAGCACGACAGCCAATGCAGCGCAAATGCCCCAACCCATCAGGCTGGCACCTGCAAGCGCTGCAGCCACCGCGCAGCCCCATGCCCACGGCGTGACCGGGTGTCGGGCCGCTGCAAATGCAGCTTCCGCAAGCAACGCAGCAATCAGCACGAACTGCAGCGCCACCAGCACGGTGCCGACTTGCCGTCCTTCCGCGTTGGGTTCAAACGAAGAATTCATTGGAAGGATTCCTTTGCTGACGGATCGAGGGCAGCCGGTGCGCTTGTCGGCGAACCAGAGCAAGTTGGTCAGATTGTGGCAGGGGCGGGTGAGCGGCTGCGGGCGGGTGGCGTAGCGATGGCACCGCAAATGCCCCATGCAAGAATCGCCGAACAATGGGTGACTGCATCGCGCTGCAGTGGCCGCAGCGACCCTTGCTTTGATTGAGAGGAAACCGGGCAGACCATGAATGCATCGTCCATGTCGAAGCTGCTGCCACGTTTTGGCCCAGTCGCGCGTTGGTTGTCGCACTGCGTAGCAGGGCTGGCGCTTACGGCTTTGTGGTCGGCAGCGGGCGCAGCCACCGTGTCGGTCGAACTGCATCCGCAGCAAGTGGCTGAAAACATCTGGTTCGTGCAGGGCGACGCGGCCGTCGGCTCGGTGGAAAACCGCAATTTCATCTCGAACGCCGGATTCATCATCACCGATGACGGTGTCGTGGTGATCGATGCGCTGGGTGCGCCCGCACTTGGTGAAGGTCTCATCGCCGCAATCGGACGATTGACCACGCAACCGATCCGATATGTGATCGCCACGCACTACCACGCCGACCACATCTACGGTCTGCAAGCATTCAGAAAAACTGGCGCCACTATCATCGCCCATCGTGAGGGCGTCGAATACCTGCGTTCCGAGCAGGCCCGGCTGAGGCTCGAAGCAAGCCGGCAGGAATTGGCACCATGGATCGATGAAAACACCGTGCTGACCGAGCCCGACCAATGGCTCGACGCAGAGACAACCACGTTGAAAGTCGGTCAGTTCGACATCGTGATCCAGCACGTCGGGCCAGCCCACACGCCAGAGGATCTGTCGGTGTATGTGCCAGCGCGTGGCGTATTGTTCGCGGGGGATCTGGTGTTCCGCGGGCGTATCCCGTACGTCGGCCAAGCCGACAGCGAGCGCTGGATTGCGTCGCTCAAAGCGTTGATCGAGTTAAAGCCGAGGCTGTTGATCCCTGGCCATGGTGCGGCGTCGACCGACCCGCTCACCGACCTGCAGACCACGCGCGACTATCTGGTATTTCTGCGTCAGGTGATGGGCGAGGCGGCGGACAATCTGGAGCCGTTCGACGATGCCTATGCAAAAGTCGATTGGTCCCGTTTTGACCAACTGCCGCTGTTCGGTGCGGCGAACCGGATGAACGCTTACAACACCTACTTGCTGATGCAGGGGAAAGGCTTGCGATGAAGCCGCTATTGCCGCTGATGTTGCTACGCCAGCGGACGAACCGGCGTCGGTGGGCCCTCGCTGCCGGCGCAGCCCTTGCTGTGCCTTGGTTGTTGGCCACCACGAGGGCCGCCGCTGCACAAGAGGGAGCGCCGCAACCGCCGATGACGATCGACTGGCCCGTCGTGCCGCTGATTGACGGCGGCGTGATCGAGCCGGCTGACTGGGCCGGTCGGGTGTCAATGCTTGTGTTTTGGGCCACCTGGTGCCCTTTCTGCAAGCGCCAGAACGCGCATCTGGACAAGCTGTATCGCCGCAGCCGGGAGCAAGGCTTGAACGTACTGGCCGTGTCGGTCGACGGCGATGCGGCCAAAGTGCGGCAATACATGAACACGAACGGCTATGCGTTTCCGGTGGCGCTGGACTCGGCTGCGGGTCTGCGCGCGCGCGTCACGAGCCGCAAGGTCATCCCGCTGACCTGCGTGGTCAACCGCCAGGGCCAACTCGCGCAGACGGTGCCGGGTGAGATGTTTGAGGAAGACTTGTTCGACATGGCAAAGCGCGCGCTGGCTGCAAAGGCCTGACCGCACCGGCATCAAGCGGGTCGCGGCAGGGCGCAGGCCGCAGCATTTCCCGGGCAAGTGCCGACTGGCCCTCAATCGTGCTGCGCGGCTCTGATAATCGGCTGCCATGACACTTGCTTTCGCTCCGCCATTTGCCGCAGCCGATGACTGCGTCCACCAGCTGCAACAGCACGGGTTTGCGGTGCTTGATCCCGCCGCCGTGTGTGCTTTGACGCAGTCGAATATCGCCCAGCTCGACGCACTGCTGCCCGCGTGGGAAGAGTTGCCGCCAGACGAATACTTGAAGGACGGCGGGCGCTACCGGCGCCGGCGCCATGCTTGCTTCGTGCAGCAAGGGGGGCAACTTATCGAAGCGCCGCAACGCGCGCATTGGCAGCCGGTTGAATACAACGCGCTGCACGGCGGCATGCAGCGCTGGTTCGAGCCGGTCGCGCATGGCGTCGTGCGAGCGCCGGGCTGGCAGGCACTGCTGCGCGGCATCGGCGCGGTTTGTAGCGCGTTGAAGGGCGAGCGCGCCTGGTTCATCGAAGCCCATCAATTCCGCATCGACACTTCGAACGGCATTGGCCGCCCAACGCCCGAGGGCGCGCACCGCGATGGGGTTGATCTGGTGGCGGTGCTGCTCGTGGCGCGCCACGGCGTGAAGGGTGGCGAAACCCGGGTGTTCGATGCCGACGGCCCAGGCGGCCAGCGCTTCACCCTGATTGAGCCGTGGACCCTGCTGGTGCTTGACGATGCACGCGTGATCCATGAGACCACGCCGATCCAGCCACTGCAGCCCGGCACCGCGAGCGGCTGGCGCGACACACTCGTGCTGACTTGGCGCGCAGGTGGCTTTCAAGGCGACTAACCCTCGTTTCCTCAGGCGCAGCCCCGGTTGCCAGCCGTTGCGCCTGCCGGTATGCTGAAAAAGTGACAGCAAAGTAGGCCTGCGGAGCATAGGCATTGCCTGTTGCAGGGATGGGACCAACCGGGGAGATACAAAAATGTTCAAGCACATCGTGGTGCCGGTCGACGGCTCGGAAACCGCCATGCAGGCGGTTGCCAAAGCAGCCGAGCTGGCCAAAGCCTTCGATTCCAAAATCACGCTGGTCAGCGTGGTGGACAACTATCCATTCACCGGGCTCGGTGGGGATTACGTGTTCGGCCAGGCCGAGTACCTGAATGCAGCCAAGGCCAACGCACAAAGTGCGTTGGAGAGAGCGCACGCCGCGTTGTCCGGTCAAGGCTTGGTATGCGAACAATCGATCGTGGAAGATCACGTGATCCACGACGGAATTTTGAACACCGTGCAGGCCACGAGTGCCGACCTGATCGTGATGGGCTCCCATGGCCGTCACGGTATTGAGAAATTGCTGCTGGGCAGCGTTACGTTGCGTGTGCTGGGCCGCTCACCGGTGCCGGTGCTGGTGGTGCGCACGATGTAGCGTCGTGACGCTGTCGGCGATCCAATAGCCGGCGTGCCCATTTCCAGCCAGCCTTCAGCTGCCTCATAAAGGCGCTGCTGAGTGCGAAGCTGCAAAAAAGCGGGCGCCATCCAGTTCCAGCACGGGCCGCGGAGCTGGCTCCGCCAAGCCGGAGGCGCCTCCTCCGGAGAGTGGAAGGCGAAAGCCGAACGAAGGGAGCGAAGCCGGGGGAAGAGTCAATACATCCCGCCGTTGACCGACACGATCTGGCCCGTGATGTAGCTGGCTTGTGGTGAAGCCAGAAAACCGACCAGATCGGCCACTTCGTTGGGTCGACCAGCGCGGTTCATCGGCACCAGTTGCGCTAGCTTGGCGGCATCGAACACTCCGGCTGCCATGCCGCTGTCGATGATGCCGGGTGCCACCACATTCACGGTAACGCCGCGGCTGGCCAGTTCCTGCGCGAGCGAGCGGGTCGCACCGTGCAGCGCGGCCTTGGCCGCCGCGTAGTTGGTCTGGCCTCGGTTGCCGGCGAGTGCGGCGACCGACGACACGTTCACGATACGCCCCCAGCGGGTGCGCAGCATGGGCATCGTCAGCGGCTGCGTCACGTTGAAGAACCCGTGCAGCGATACATCGATCACGCGGTGCCACTGGTGTGGCTGCATGCCAGGGAACACCGCGTCGTCATGCACGCCGGCGTTGTTCACGAGCACCTGGATCGGACCATCGGCGAGCATCTGCTCCAACGCCTCGCGGCTGCCGACTGCATCGGTCACATCGAAGGCAATTGCCGAAGCGCTGCCGCCACTGGCGCCGATTGCTTCGGCCAATGCAACGGCTGCCTCGAGGTGGCTGTTCGCGTGAACGTAGACGTGCAGGCCCTGCTCAGCCAGCCGGCGGCAGATCGCGCTGCCGATCGCACCGCTCCCGCCGGTCACCAGCGCGCGTTTTTTGACCGTGTTGCTCATCGTCATCGGACGAGTGTAGTGGGGGCTGCAAACGCGCCAAAAACCGACACCTGCAGCAGCACGGAGGCCAACTCCGGTCAGCTCGGGTGGGGAAGCAATATCACGGATGCACGGCCACCCAGCAGCAATCGACGACTTGTATGGGGACGGGTTTGGCCTGACTGGACAGCCGCATCCGTGGGCTCCCGGAAATGTCTTGTCGGCGCGCGCAAAGATGAAGGCTGTTCACCCGACTTGTCTGGTTGATTCGCTAAGTCTGTTCGATCCTCGCCGTCGCGCGTTTCAAACACGAACAGCTCGAACGCATACACGAGCGCCTGCGCATCGCTGACCACCCGCGTGGCCTCCACATAAAGCACTTGCGCCACATCATCAAGCCGACGCGCGTGCATCTCAACCGCACGCACGCTCGCGAGCATACCCGGCGCCGGCTTGCTTGCTGCCAGGCCCGCGTTCAGTGCGGCTTGCTCGGTAAGCAGGCTGCCATGCACTGCCATTGCTTGCGCCGCATATTCGATACCGGCTGCAATGCCGAGGCTGCCATCGGCTGCGCGCAGCGGATGATCGCTGGCCACGTGGCTCGCTGCGCTGCAAACGATTCGGTCGGCATCCCAGAACACAACCGCGCCCAGCAGGCACATGCTGCCTGCATGGGGAATGCGAGCGGCGATGTCGGTGTGGTTGAGCAGTGGGCGATCGATCATGGCAGCAGGCCCCGATTGTCATCTGCGGAAGCGAACTCATGAGAACCCGCTCCATTGACAGGCAGCGCCGTTGGCCCCAATCCAACGCCGCTGGAGTGGTCGATATCAGCAACGCGCGTGGCGTGCCTCACATGCAGCAAGCCGCTCGAGCTCCGCACACACATCGGCCATTCGGCCAGAGATCACCATTCGACCCGCGCCACGAGCCGCGGGATCGATCACATGCAGCACCCGCAGTGGCCGCACGCGGGTTGGTGAATTGCCCGGCTCCATCGCGCCATGACCTGCTTCAGGTCCAACCCGTTCCACGGCAGCCAGGACATTGCGTCTGGCCGACTTCCACAGCGTCGTGGCGACCGCCTGAACGTGTGGCCAGACCGTGACCTGCCAGCCGCGGTACTCCAACGGCTCGGGCGCGCGCGACGTCGACAGTGCACTGAATCGTGCCGGCACCCGACGGGGCTGGCCGGCAATGAACATCTGGCCGTCATGCTGAATGGTTGAAATGAATCCCATGTGACATCTTCTTTCGCGTAAGTGAAGAGTTGCGGCTGAACACACGGCAGGATTGGTCAAATAAGTTTTGCTCCCTATGGAATCGAACCCTCGCTGTCCGCTGGCGCCGAGCGCACAACGATGTGAGAAATCGATTCGGCGACGCAGCACACTGCATCGTCGAAGGTCTGCAAAACGGCCGTCTGCAAAAGGGTGATGCCTCAAGAAAGGTCATACGCCCGCCACCTTTTGCTACCGGTCAGTCGAAACACCTTAGAAATTCATATTGCTGGAAATAAAACAAGCAAAAGTTCAATCGGTGCGGAACGTCTCAACGCCCGCTCGGCTGTTGAAATTCGGCCGCCGTGTCATCCCGGCAGCGAATTTCGGATCAAGCCAACAGCCCGGCCTTCGATCTCGAACGCTTCGTCGGGTCGCACCACAATGGGCTGGAACTCGGGGTTTTCCGGGTGCAGTTCGATGGCGTCGGCGGTGCGTTTAAAGCGCTTTACGGTAACTTCGTCACCGAGCCTAGCCACAATGATCTGCCCGTTCATCGCCTCCTTGGTCGACTGAACGGCGAGCAAGTCGCCGTCGAGAATGCCGGCCTGCTGCATCGACATGCCGCGCACACGCAGCAAGAAGTCCGGCCGCTGCGCAAACAAATTTGCGTCGACCTGCCAGATTCGGTCGACATGCTGCTGCGCGAGGATCGGCGCGCCGGCTGCAACCCGGCCAATCAGTGGCAGCGCGTACTGCTCAGCATTCGACGCCGGATCGCCCTGTTCACGCAGGCGCGACGCATGCAACTGGCGCAGCGTGTCGCTGGGCAGCCGAATTCCACGCGATGTGCCGCTGACCAGTTCGATCACGCCTTTGCGAGCCAATGCCTGTAGATGCTCTTCTGCTGCATTGGCGGACTTGAAGCCGAGTTCCGCGGCGATTTCAGCCCGCGTCGGCGGCGCACCGGTGCGCGCGATCGCCTGTTGCACCAACTCCAGAATCTGCTGCTGACGCGCGGTCAGGCGAACCGGCAGGGTAGCAATGCGATTGCCGTCGCGACCACCGAGTCGACTGCCGGCTCGGGCAGTCGCCGTATTGGCTGAGTCGGCGCCGAGAATGGCGCCCGATGAATGGTCCGGCGTGCGGCTCATGGGGTTTCCTTAACTGATGAATCGACGGGCGAGGCACTCATTGCGCAGACACAGCTTGGGAATTCCGTCGAAAGACTGTTTTCATATCCAGTAGCTGTGATTTTAACCAGTTCTTTGGCGGCGTAAAGAATGCGAGGTGCAGTCGAAGATTTTTCCCTCACCATGCAGCACATCCGCAACACTATCGGGTTACTCGCCATGGGCGGCACCATTGCGGGCACCGCCGGATCGGCTGCTGAGGAAGTGGACTACCGGGCAGGCACAGCCGCTGTCGATCGATTGATGGCGACCTTGCCCGCACCACCGCCCGGCCCTGCTGGTGCTGGAGCAGGTGGCGCAGATCGACAGCAAGGATGCCGACGGCGCGTTCTGGCTGCATCTTGCAACGCGCTGTCGTCATTGGCTGGACCAGTCGGAGATCACCGGGCTCGTCATTCCGCACGGCACCGATACGTTGGAAGAAACCGCTTATTTCCTGAGTCTGGTGCTGCCGACAGCCAAGCCCGTGGTGCTGACTTGTGCAATGCGGCCTGCCAGCGCGCACGCCCCGGACGGTCCGCGCAATCTGCTCGACGCGATTCGTCTCGCAATGGACCCGCATGCCACCGGCGTGCTCGCGGTGTGCGCGGGCGACGTGCACAGCGCCTTCGACGTGCAGAAAGTCCACACAAGCCGGTTGAATGCGTTCGCGTCGGGCGACGTGGGGCCGCTGGCGTAGTTCCGCGATCGGCGGTTGACTTGGCAGCGAAATTGCCCATTCACGCTAGTGCAACAACGGTTGTTTGCTACTAAAAAAATAGCGTCGACTACTCAGCTACCGAGGGTGGAGATCGTGATGAATCACGCAGGCGCAACTGGCGTGGTCGTGCGAGCACTGGTGCAGACGGGCGTGCTGCGACTGGTGGCGGCCGGCAGCGACAACGGTACCTTGAGCCGAGCGCTTGAAGCAGCGCTGATCGATGCACAAGCCGCTGGCGTTCGCGTGATGCGCGCAAGCCCTGTGCGTGGGGCGATGTGCGACTGCCAGCGGGCGACCCGTTCGAGCCCTCACTCGGCCTGTCTGCAGTCAAAGCGCGGATCGCGCCAATGCTTGATCTGTTGGGTTGAATCCGTGCGCAGGCCGATGGGCTGCAGAGCGGTGGTCTTTGGTCAGCTTTCCAATGCCGCCAGCACGCGCTCGGTGATCTCGTCAACGCTGCCGGTGCCGCTGATGCTGCGGTATTTGGGTGCGTCCGGCGCTCCGCTGTCGGCCCAGGATGCGTAATAAGCCACCAGTGGACGGGTCTGCGCGCTGTAGACCTCAAGCCGTTTGCGCACGGTGTCTTCCTGGTCATCCGCTCGTTGAATCAACGGCTCGCCCGAAAGATCGTCGAACCCTTCGCGTTGCGGCGGATTGAACCGGACGTGATAGGTCCGGCCGGAGGCCGGGTGGGAGCGGCGGCCGCTCATGCGTTCCACGATCGCGTCGAACGGGACGTCGATTTCCAACACCCGGTCGAGTTTCACACCCGCTTCACGCATGGCTTCGGCTTGAGGGATGGTGCGCGGAAAACCATCGAACAGAAATCCTTGAGCGCAGTCGGGTAGCGTCAGGCGTTCCCGCACCAGCCCGATGATGATGTCGTCGCTGACCAGTGCGCCGGACTCCATCACGGCTTTGGCCTGCAGGCCGAGTGGGGTGCCGGCTTTCACCGCAGCGCGGAGCATGTCACCGGTCGAGATCTGGGGGATGCCGTACTTGCGGCAGATGAAAGTGGCCTGCGTGCCTTTGCCCGCACCAGGCGCGCCCAGCAATATCAGTCTCATGGTGGTGTGTCTCCTGCGATGTTCTTCTGGGGGCCAGTGGTCATGCGCTTCAGACAAATTCAAGCATGTTGTCGTGCGCTTTTGATGTGGCCGATCGGTGCGCACGATGGCGACGAAACCATGTCGGCGAAGCCGTGGCCTTGAGGCCGCGCAAAGAATAGCACGCGCCCTGCAACGCGCCGGACGCAGTCGGTCGTGTCAGATGAACAGCGCCCGAACGCGCGCCAAGTCCTGCGGCGTGTCGACACCTGCACCCGGCGCATGCGTCGTGACATGCACAGCGATCGGAAAACCATGCCAGAGCGCGCGCAGTTGCTCAAGCGCTTCGCACCGTTCAAGCGGTGCAGGCGGCAACGTCGGAAACCGGCGCAAAAAGCCTACGCGGTAGCTGTAGAGCCCGATGTGGCGCAGCGGTGCCGGCTCGGGCCGGCGTGACAGATCAGTTGACCCGGCCGCATCGGCGCTTTGCGCATCGCGCCAATGGGGAATCGGCGCGCGGCTGAAGTTCAGCGCCAGTCCGCGCCGGTCGAGCACCACCTTGACCACGTGCGGGCTCAGAAAATCGGCCATCGAATCAATTGCATGCGCAGCAGTGCCCATGGCGGCATCTGGCCGGTCGATCAGCAGCGCGGCCACGGCGTCGATCAGCGCGGGCTCGATCAGCGGCTCGTCGCCTTGCACGTTCACCACGATCGCATCATCGGGCAAGCCGAGCAGCGCGGCCGCCTCGGCAAGCCGGTCGCTGCCGGAGAGATGCGCCGCATCGGTTGCCAACGCCTGCACGCCGTGCGCCGCGCAAGCGGCCAGGATGCGCGCATCGTCAGCCGCCACGACGACGCTTGTGGCGGACGAGCGTGCTGCAGCCTGTGCCACCCGCACCACCATCGGTACCCCACCGATGTCGGCCAGCGGTTTGTCGGGCAGTCGGCTCGCCTGCAAGCGTGCCGGGATCAACACCGTAAACGTCATGCGCGAACCGAAACCAGGGGGCGATCGGGCCCGCCAGCAGGCGACTGCGCGCGCCGCCTGAAGGTCGTCAAAGCCCCAGCTCTTCGTCGGACAAGGTGCGCGCCTGTTCCTCAAGCAGAATCGGGATGCCGTCGCGTACCGGGTACGCAAGCCGGGCGCTGCGCGAACGCAGTTCCTCGTGTTCGCGGTCGTATTTGAGCGGTCCCTTGGTGATCGGGCAGACCAGCAGTTCAAGCAAGCGGGTGTCCATGCTGGCGATGATAGCGGCGCCGAGCCGCAGCGCGAAGCGCGGTCGTTACCCGCCAATGGTCTCCACAAGCCATTCCTCGAAGGAGCGGAAGAACGCGGGATCGATATCGAGTTCGAGCGGAACCGCCAGCGCATCCGGACGCAGCCGCCAGAGTTTCACGGCATCTTTTTCGGTGCAAAGCAGCGGCATATCGGGCGCGGCGCCAGACACATATTGATCAAACGCCGCGTGATCGGGCAGTGCGTCCGTGCCGGCCAACCTCACACCCAATGCGCTCAGCATGGAGAAAAACCGTTGCGGATGCGCAATACCGGCAACCACCCAGACCGGCTGGCCGACGAGCGACGCCAGCGCAACGCGCCGGCCACTCGAATCTTGTGCGTGCTGCGCAAGGCTGCGCCGGCATGAGTAGTGACCGCGGCGGGCACTCAAGCCAGCGACGGGCGTTGGCAACACACCGACTGCCATGCCCGCATCAAGCACCCAGGTCACGCTTCGGCCCGCTTCGCGCAGCGGCCCTGCCGGCAGCAGCCAGCCGTTACCGACGCCGTCCGCTCCCAGCACGCAGATCTCGGCATCACGGCGCAACGCAAGGTGCTGCAGGCCGTCGTCGCTCACGATGAGCCGGGTTTGCGGATGCCGTTTGCACAACGCGCGGGCTGCTGCCACCCGGTCGCGGGCGACGAACACCGGGGCTCCGGTAAGCGACTGGATCAGCAGCGGCTCGTCACCCACCAGGCTGGCGTCGCTTTCACCCCCTACCTCACGCAGATCGGGCAGGTGGCGCGTCAGCCGGCGACCATGGCCGCGCGAGACGACGCCGACGGCGATGCCGCGGGCCTGCGCGCGGCGCACCAGCGCCAGCACCACCGGCGTTTTTCCAGCGCCACCTGCGACCAGGTTGCCGACCACCAGCACCGGAACAGCAACCGATTCAGAGGAAAACCAGCCGATTGCGTAGAGCCAACGCCGGGTCGCAGTGACGAGCCGGTACAAGAGCGACACCGGCCACAGCACACAGGCCAGTGCGCCGCGCCGCCGCCAAGCGGCCTGCAGCGTCGCTTCGAACGCCGAAGCATCTGCCATGCGCTGCGCGACAAGCGATCAGTTGCCGGACGTGCCCGCCGGCGCCTGCGCGGCGAACGACAACCGGTTCAAACCGCTGCGCCGTGCCGCTTCGAGCACTTTGATGACGGCCTGATGCATGGCGCTGGCGTCTGCGCTCACCACCACCGTCGGCTCGGTGCTGCCGTTGGCTGCCGCGACCATTGCAGCCGCCAGGGTGTCGACACTGGCATCGGCCAGTCGCTGCGCACCGACTGCATAGCGGCCGTCGCTGCCGACTGTAACGATGATCTCCTTGGGCCGGTCGGCCATCGCATCCGCACTGGCCACCGGCAGCTGCAACTGCAGTTCGGTGAACTTGCTGTAAGTGGTGGTTAGCATCAAAAAGATCAGCACCACCAGCAACACGTCGATGAATGGGATCAGATTGATTTCGGGCTCGTCGCGGGAACGCGAGCGAAAGTTCATGCGGCGCTGCCGTCGCGCGCCACACGTGCTGGGCTGGGTTGCTGCGGTGTTGCGCCCGCGGCTTGCAAGTGCGACGCAGCGTTCATCGGCCCACTGCGTGCGAGCCGGCTCAGGTGTCGGGCGAACCGCTCGGATGCGAGCTCCAGCGTCAGCAGATAGGCATCAACGCGCGCGCGAAAGTAGCGCCAAAAGATCAACGCGGGGATCGCAATCATCAAGCCGAACGCGGTGTTGTAGAGCGCCACCGAAATACCGTGTGCCAGTTGGGCCGGATTGCCAACGCCCGCACCACCCAAACCGCCTGCCCCGGCCGGAGTCTGCGAGCCGAAAATCTCGATCATGCCGATCACTGTGCCCAGCAACCCGAGCAGCGGCGCGGCCGATGCGATGGTGGCCAGTGCACTCAAATAGCGCTCGAGGCCGTGGGCCACTTCGCGGCCGGTGGCCTCGAGATGGGCGTGCAGCTCGGCGTCGCTGCAACGCGGTTCGGCCTTCAACGCACGAAATCCGCTGGCCAGGATGCGGCCGAGCGACGAGTTCTGCTCCAGCTTGGCAATCACCTCAGACGACGGCACCGTGTGCAGCGACACCGTCATGGCGTCCTCAAGCAGCTTGGTCGGCACGACCTTTCGGCGCTGCAAGCTGATGAAGCGTTCAATCACCAACGCCAACGCTGCGATCGAGCAGATCACCAAAGGCCAGATTGGCCAGCCAGCGGCTTGTATGATCGAAATCAAAAGGGCGCTTCCAGGGAAATTTCGCCGCGCAGGCGGTGCGGCATCTGGCGCGAATTATCGCCCACCCCTCTTGGCTTAACCCCGCGCTCGACGGGAAGCACGCCTTAGATCGGGTCGGCAAAGCAAGCCGACCGCGGGCGACATCGAACCAGGGCGATACGCTTTTTGACCCGGTCTGCCCCGTTTCACCAATTTCGTTCCTCCTCATGAACAAAGTCCACAAAATCTGTGGATAACTTTGTTGGCAACTTGGGTGTGAACGCACCAAAACCCGCGCCAATGCGCGATTGTGACAATCTGCTGAATTTTCGATCAGCAAAAAATCTTTATAAATCAATGACTTGCACGGACGGATGGTGGCATGGTGGGGTCAGGTCATGCAGCAAGGCAGTTGTCCCAGCGCTGTGGAAGAGTCGCCGCCGGAAATCGGCGGAAAGCCGCGCCAATACTGATGTTTGATGCTGAGAAGCGTGCTGCGGCGCCGTCTATCTGGGAAGTCGGGGCGCTATGCCGCGCCGTTGCTGGGGCGTTGGACGCGCGCTTCAATCCGGTGGCCCTGCGCGGCGAGTTGTCGGGTTTCACGCGGGCGGCCAGTGGTCATTGTTATTTCTCGGTCAAGGACGCTGGCGGCCAGCTGCGCTGCGCGATGTTTCGGCGCGCGGCGGGGTTGCTCGACTTCACACCGCGTGACGGCGCGGTCGTTGAACTCCGAGGCAAGCTGACGGTCTACGAAGCGCGTGGTGAGCTGCAGTTGGTGGTCGAGAGCATGCAGCAGGCGGGCGCTGGTGCGCTGTTCGAGCAATTCTTGCGACTCAAGGCGCGGCTGGAAGCCGAAGGCCTGTTCGACCCAGCCAGAAAACGTGCATTGCCGCGGCTGCCACGCGCGATCGGCGTCGTGACTTCACTCGGTGCTGCCGCGTTGCATGACGTTTTGAGCGCGCTGCGCCGGCGCGCGCCGCAGGTGGCCGTGCTGGTGGCACCGGCACGGGTGCAGGGCGCAGAGGCGGCTGCCGAGCTATGTGCTGCGCTGGCCCGCATCCAGCAGCCTGGTTTATTGCCAGACGGTGCTTCGGTCGATCTGGTGCTGCTGGTGCGGGGCGGAGGCTCGATCGAGGACCTGTGGGCGTTCAACGACGAGCAGTTGGCACGTGCCATTGTGGCGAGCCGCCGGCCGGTGATCGCCGGCGTCGGCCATGAAACCGATTTCACAATCGCTGACTTTTGCGCCGATTTGCGTGCGCCCACCCCAACCGCTGCAGCCGAACTGGCGGTGCAACCACGCGAACAGTGGCTGGCCGAACTCGATCACGGCGAACGCCGACTTCGCCAGGCCTTTGCGTATGAACTGGACCGGCGCGCCCAGCGGCTCGACCGCGCAGTCCAGCGGCTCGGCCGGCCGTCTGCGATCGGACATGCCCAGGCGCTGTTGCTGGTGCGTCAGCAGCAGCGGCTTGCGTTGGCCAGCACGGGAGCCATCGAACGGACACAGCGCCGCGTCGATTCGCTGCAGCAACGACTGGCCACCCTTCGGCAGACTGGATTGGCGGAGCCCCGCGCGCAGCTGGAACGCGCCGAGCGGGCGTTGCAGCTGCTCGGGCCGCAGTCGGTATTGCGCCGAGGCTATTCATGGCTCTCAGACTCTGCAGTCGGCGCGCCGATCACAAGCGCACGCGAGCTCACCTCAGGACAACACGTCACGGCCACTTTGGCCGACGGCGCAGCGCAGCTGATCGTGGCGTGCGTGCCTGAAAACGATTAGTTCCTTAGAATGAAAACCCACTGCGCTGGGCTTTTGGCCAGCGCCGCGATCCCAAACACGCGCACTTGAGCCAAGCACGCGTGTTCATCCATACCAACCGAAGGACATCCCGTCATGGAACACAAACTGCCCGACCTGCCGTATCCGATCGACGCACTGGCGCCAAACTATTCGAAAGAGACGCTCGAGTACCACTACGGCAAGCACCATGCGGCGTACGTGACGAACTTGAACAACTTGCAAAAAGGCACCGAGTTCGAGAACATGACGTTGGAAGAGATCGTCAAGAAGTCGAGCGGCGGCATCTACAACAATGCAGCCCAGATCTGGAATCACACGTTCTTCTGGAACTGCATGAAGCCGAGTGGCGGTGGTGCGCCAAGCGGCTCGATCGCCCAGGCGATCGACGCAAAGTGGGGCAGCTTCAGCGCATTCAAGGAAGCGTTCGTGAAAAGTGCAGTCGGCAATTTCGGCTCCGGCTGGACCTGGCTCGTGAAGAAGCCAGACGGCTCACTCGACATCGTGAACATGGGCGCGGCAGGTTCCGCACTCACTACCAGCGACAAAGGCCTGCTCACTGTGGATGTGTGGGAGCACGCCTACTACATTGACTATCGCAACGCACGGCCCAAATTCGTCGAGACATGGCTCGACAAGCTTGTCAACTGGGAATTCGCTCAGTCGAACTTCGCCTGACCGATTTCAGGTGACTTCGCGGTACTTGCCGCAGGGCGCTTGTTAACGGATGCGGCCGGCATGTGCCCAAAGGGATAGTGCGGCTTCTTTCATTTCAACGCGTTGATTTGACCGCGCTCGCGCTGGGCGGTGTCTCAAAGCGCCTGCCACTCAGGTGGGCGCCGGCAGCAATGTGTCGCTGCGCAAACCAGCCCTGGTTCATCTCCAGCACATAGCGCACCGGTTCGGTCGAGCAGTGCGATTCGGTCGTCTGCGGCTGCATGTCGACCAGATTCACGATGCGACCATGGTCGTCGACAAAAGCCGCGGTCAGCGGAAGCAGCGTGTTTTTCATCCAGAAGCACTGCACGCTGGGCTCATCAAACACGAACAGCATGCCTTCATACTGCGGCATCTCCGCACGCATCATGAGGCCGACCTGGCGCTCCGTCACCGTGGCCGCGACTTGCGCGTCGATCCGGTGCAAGCTCGCGGACAACTGCTCACGTGGGAGATCGAGTTGCGGCGCCGATTGGGCGACCGCGTAGCCGGACCACAACAGGACCGCGAGGGTCTTCGTTGCAAGGCAGAGAAATTGAAAAGTATTGGCGCGCATCAATCAGGAGCCTAGAACGTGCGGTAGGAATAAGCCGCGAGCTACTTCATCAGTCAGCACAGCAGGGCTGGCCGCGCGGCCCTGAGCGAATTGCATTCGGTGAGCCACCTGCTGCGATGGCGCTGCATTTGTAAAGAGAAAAAGCCTGCTCATGCAGGCTTTTGGTTCGTATCGATCATTGACCACGAGGCTGAACCACCCAAGGCGTTTTACCTAGGTTCGTCCTCGCAGCAATGAGACCCGTTACTTCTTCGGGCCTGCCGACGTTGCACCGGTTGGGCCCATCGCGCCACCCGGCTGAATCGTCACCGGCGAGCTGTCCTTGTTGTCATTTCTCATGTCACTGCGAGCTGCCGCAGTGCCCGAGGTCTTGCCTGGATTGGTCGCCGAAGTGGTGGTCGGGCCCATGGCTTCACCAGGTTTGGTGGTTACCGCTGCGCCCGTGGTGCTGCCCTGTGCACCTTTGATGGGTGTGCCCGCGCTTTTCGCGGCGCCCGTCGCCTGACTATTGGTGCCGGTCGGGCCCATGGCTTCGCCCGGCTTGATGGTCACGGCCTGTGCAAAAGCGCCAGCACTGAACACACCAGCGATCAACACCGGAATCAATTTCTTCATCATCGCAGTTCCCTTTTTGGTCGAATGAAAATTTAAAAATACTTTTACTCAATGCGGGTCGACTCGCAGCATTCGCTTGAATAACCAAACGAAAAATCGTCGATCACGGCACGCACAACTTTAACGCAAGCATGCAAATAGCGTTGACACAAAGGCTTCGGCTCGAAAGCCAGAGCCAAATCGCTGTAAATCTTCAATGAACATGACTTCACGCGCCGACCACTTCGGTAACTGAAGCAACGTGGTTACAGCCCCACAGAGCTTCAACACACAAAGCGTCGTCGCTTGCACTGAAATCAGCGATCCAATAAAAAGGCCCGCGACGGGTCGCAGGCCTCGAATGGCGAATCACAGACCCTGTCTCGCCACAGAACCGGTGCGTGCCAAGCAGCGAATTACTTTGCCTTCGTTGTGGGCGTGCCGCCAGCCGGCATCGCATTCGGCGTGGTGTTGACCGGGCCGGGCGCCGGGGTCGTCAACACGACCGGTGACGTGGGTTTATCCACGTTTTTGTCCATCGTTGCTTTATGCGTCTTCATGCCGGCGGCATTGACTGGTGCTGCGGGATGAGCAACCTTGTTGTCATGGTGCATGACTTTCTCGGGCGCCGTAGCGGTCGAACCTTGAACCTGAGCCGGCGTGCTTACGACACCTTTGTCGACGGCACCCTTCGGCGACGTCATCGCAGGTCCGGTCTGGGGTCGGTTGAGTGAAGTCTGCGCATTGCCCATTGCTCCACCGGCCGGCTCAGTTGGCTGACCCGCTTTGGCGGGCATTTCGGCTGTACCTTGCAACGGCGCCTTTGACGTGGTGTTCTGAGCAAAGGCACTGCCTGCAACGAGGCCCACGGCAATCAACGTAGCGATCTGTGATTTCATCTGTTGTCCTTTTGGTTGCGTCGTCACTAAATGAGATACCCGAACTGGCGAAGGATCCGCTGTTCAAGCACTGACGACCGCACTCTAACGCGGTTCTCGAAAGCACCGTTGACAGCTTCAAAGCGCAACTGATGTCGGTAGAATCCTACGCAGATTTTGTTCGGGTCTGCGAGCTGTCGAGAGTGCACTCGGCCAGCCCTTAATTGGGTCCAATGCACACGACCCGATTGTTGTTCGTCATTGCATTTTGTTGAAAGAAGTTCTCTCCATGTACCAGCACGTCAAAGTTCCCGATGCGGGCGAAAAGATCACCGTCAACACCGATTACTCGTTGAACGTTCCGGATCAACCAATCATTCCGTACATCGAAGGCGACGGCACTGGCCAGGACATCACACCAGTGATGCTGAAGGTGGTCGACGCCGCAGTCAAGAAAGCGTATGGCGGCAAAAAGCAGATTCATTGGATGGAAGTCTTCGCGGGTGAGAAGGCCACCAAGGTCTACGGCCCCGACGTGTGGTTGCCGGAAGAGACACTGAAGATCGTGCGTGAGTACGTGGTGTCAATCAAAGGGCCACTGACCACGCCAGTTGGCGGCGGCATCCGCTCGCTCAACGTCGCGTTGCGCCAGGAGCTGGACCTGTACGTCTGCTTGCGACCGGTGCAGTATTTCAAAGGTGTGCCGTCGCCGGTCAAAGCACCAGAGAAAACCAATATGGTGATCTTCCGCGAGAATTCGGAAGACATCTATGCGGGCATCGAATACGAAGCGGAAAGCGACAAAGCCAAGAAGCTCATCAAGTTCCTGATCGACGAGATGGGTGTCAAGAAAATCCGTTTCCCGGACACGTCCGGCATCGGTATCAAGCCGGTCTCACGTGAAGGCACTGAGCGGCTCGTGCGCAAGGCGTTTCAGTACGCAGTCGACAACGACAAGCCCAGCGTCACGATCGTGCACAAGGGCAACATCATGAAATACACCGAAGGCGGTTTCCGCGACTGGGCCTACGCATTGGCACAAAGAGAATTCGGTGCACAGGAAATCGACGGTGGACCGTGGTGCAGTTTCAAGAACCCGAAAACCGGCAACGAGATCATCGTGAAAGACGTGATCGCCGACGCGTTCCTGCAGCAGATCCTGCTGCGCCCGGCCGAGTATTCCGTGGTGGCCACGTTGAACCTGAACGGCGACTACATCTCCGACGCGCTGGCTGCGCAGGTAGGCGGCATCGGCATTGCACCGGGAGCCAACATGTCGGACTCGATTGCGTGCTTTGAAGCCACCCACGGCACCGCGCCGAAGTACGCGGGCAAAGACTACGTGAACCCGGGCTCCGAGATCCTCTCAGCTGAGATGATGCTGCGCCACATGGGCTGGACAGAAGCGGCTGATCTGATCATCAGCTCGATGGAAAAATCGATTGCGAGCAAGAAGGTCACTTACGATTTCGCGCGTCTGATGGACGGTGCCGAGCAAGTGAGCTGCTCAGGCTTTGGTCAGGTGATGATCGAGAACATGTAAGCGAGTTGTAATTCGAATTCGTCTTTTCTCATGAAACAATGCGGAGGTCTGTGACGACGGAGAAAAGGCCATGGCGCGAACGGCAAGCGGCACAGAGGTGCTGGAGCAGGCGCAGCGGGCGCTGCGCGAGGCCAAGACGATAGAGGAGCTGCGCCAGGCGCAGGCCGTGGTGCTGCCGCTGCTGCTTGGCGCCTCCATCGAGCAGACGGCCAGCGTGCTGGGGGTCTCAAAGGGCT
>JBBPYC010000014.1:0-25536 GCA_038200275.1 Burkholderiales bacterium | reverse complement strand
TTATAAAACGCGACAAATCTGATAGCCTGTGCTGCGCCTCCAGCGCGCGGCATAAGCTTGCTTATGCGGACGACGCTAATACGGCGCAGCATGAACGTAGCAGCCTTGCTGGCGTTGCTTTTCTCCATACGTCGTGTTTCTCTATTGGTTCCCCTAGGGTCCGCCGCGCTGACGACGTAGAACCCTGCGTTCAAGCGAACGATCCCACTGCGCGCGCCGTCGCTTAACTACGTCCGTTAGCCTTATCGTATTAATCTCACCCAATGGTTAATCCTGCGCTCGTTCTTCTTTCTCGCAATCGCCAGCAGTTGGGCGCTCCGCGTGGTGAGCGCGGGTTAGGCATCAAAACTGGCTCTAGCGCCCGCGCAGCTTGCGCAAGCAGCTTTCATCTTCATAGCGCCGTAAAGTCCGTGCGTCGTAATTGGCTCGGTTCTAACTCGGCGTTGCAGTGGACGGCTGCGCCGCTCACTGAACTTGGCCGTTAGGCCGCACAATTCATATTCCCTCCAGCCATCAGACGCAAATGACCGCACCTGCCGTTTTCGTTTCATACTCGCACGACTCCCAGGAACACAAGCATTGGGTTTTGAATCTAGCCACGCGGCTCCGGCAGAGCGGTGTTGACTCGATCCTCGATCAGTGGGATCTGGGACCGGGTGGTGACTTGCCACATTTTATGGAGCACGGTATCGCTCGATCGACTCGAATTGTAATGGTATGCACCGAACGATACGTCGAAAAAGCCAACGCTGGCGTAGGCGGTGTTGGCTATGAAAAGATGATTGTTACTGCCGACTTGCTAGAAAAAATCGGCTCGTCGCGAGTTATCCCCGTTATAAGACAGGCAGCAACATTGGCGCGACTGCCCACCTTTCTTGGTTCGAAGTTGTATATTGATCTTTCCAGCGACGACAGATATGAAACTGGATTTGATCAATTACTCCGGGAATTGCTTAATGCTCCGCTGTTTATTAAGCCGCCGATTGGATCGGATCCTTTCAAGCCTGTAGAAGGGGCGGCAAAGCCAACTGGACTCAAACCAGTCGACCAGTTTATGCAGGCTATTGCATCGATTTATGATAACTCTGGCGACGACGGAATATTGAGGACAGAGTGGGCGCGTGCGGCAATGCCAACATCAAAGGTTCTGTTTCACTACGCAATGGATCAAGCTGAAGCATCTAAATACATCAGGTCAGGGGGATCGAGGGACTTCTTTTGGGTCTTGGAAGCTGGTCGTGCATATATAGTCGAGAGGCTCGTCAGCGAAAGAGGTGCGGCCTAACCCCTCGCTCAAGCGGAGCGCCAACGGCGGGCCGCCAGGCCCGCGAGGCGCCGCGTTATATTTTGCACCTCGCGGGCCTGGCGTCCCACCGTTGTCACCCGCTTAGCTCGAACGTTAGCGTTACGAACCAGTGCTCATGTCTGCCATGTTCACCGCTCGTCAAGGCCAATACCTTGCCTTCATTTACTACTACAGCAAGATCAATCGTCGTTCGCCTGCAGAAGCCGACATTCAAAAGTACTTTGCGGTCTCGGCGCCGACTGTTCATCAAATGGTGGTCGCGCTAGAGTCGCGCGGTCTGATCGAAAGAACGCTTGGCCAAGCACGATCGATCAGCGTTCTCGTTCGTCGATCCGAACTGCCTGACCTCGAGTGATCAAGATCAGACCGTGGCCCAGGTTCCATCCGCAGCGATTGCAATCACCTATGACGCGCTGGAGTCTGCTCTCCAGTGGTCGTCGTCGGGGGCGCCCTATGAGAACAAAGCCCTTCTGTGTCGCAAGACAGCAGAAATCTTCCTCAAATCGAGGAATGGCGACTTCGGAGAAGAACGCCCGGAGGACATTGACGACGGCGCGCGTTACGTCGCCATGCCTCACAAGAACGATCTTGATCTCGGGCGAAGCCTTGTCATGTCGTTCGTCGAAGCGGAACTGCCGCAATACGTGGAATCGGTTCAATCGTTCTTCCGTCAGCGTGACGCGTATGGGAAGCTCAAGGCATTCCTTGAACGCGAGCGTCACCTCGAACGCTGGTATGAGTACGAAGCGAACGCCACCAGAGCGGCCTTGATCACTTGGGCTTCTGAGAATGGCTTCGTTGTTCTGAGAAGCGCCAGTGACGCCCAACCCTTCGCTCAAGCGGAGTAAGTGCAGTGTCATGCCAAATCCGAAGCCAAAAAGAGCTGCGCCGCTGGTTTCATCTACGCATTGCGCTATATTTTTGGTAGCAAACCGCGTGCGGCAGTGGCTGGCACTGCGTCTGGGTTGCGCCCAGCGCCGGGGCCAATCCATCTTTGCGCCTGTCTCTGCATTCCAGCCGACCGGCTACGGCGGCGTCTGAATTTGGTCGTTGGTCGAAACAACCCATCCGGCCGGAGAATCAATGACTGCAAGCAGGGAAGAACTGCAACGAATGCGAGCCGCGGCAAGAGCCACCGCCATCAAGGACAAACGGGTGAACATCCGCCTGTCCACGGCTGACTTGCTCGATATACAGGCCAAAGCGCTTGAGGAAGTTATGCCCTATCAAACCTTGATTGCAAGCGTTCTCCACAAGTTTGTGACTGGAAAGCTTGCGGAAAAGAAGTCTTCGCCGCCAAGCGACGCGCGCCGCTCAACCCGTCGTTCCACCGGACGGCCTACTGCGGCAAGTTAACTCCACCATCGACGAGGGCCGCTTGAATTTGGCGGCACCAATGGTTTTGTCGGCTTGCGGTAGGTGACCCCCGGCCACTGGACGCGCGTGCATTGGGCGAATCAAACCCTCTCAAAGATCGCTGCAATCCCCTGGCCGCCCCCAATACACATGGTCACGAGCGCGTAGCGGCCCTGCACCCGCTGCAGTTCATACAACGCCTTCACCGTAATCACCGCGCCGGTCGCGCCGATCGGGTGGCCCAGTGAAATGCCGGAGCCGTTCGGATTCAGCTTTTCCGGATCAATTTTTAGATCACGCGCCACCGCGCAGGCCTGTGCAGCGAATGCTTCGTTCGCCTCGATTACGTCCATCTGGTCGATCGTCAAGCCGGCCTGGCTCAACGCTTTTTTTGACGCGGGCACCGGGCCGATTCCCATGTACTTCGGATCGACCCCCGCGTGCGCGTAGCCCACCAGCCGCGCCAATGGCTTGGCGCCGCGCTGCTCGGCCAGGGTGCCTTCCATCAGCACCACGGCGGCGGCGGCGTCGTTCAAGCCGGACGCGTTGCCGGCTGTGACGGTGCCGTTTTCCTTCTGAAACACGGGCTTGAGCTTCTGAAAATCCGCCATCTGCGCGCCGGAGCGGAAGTGCTCGTCGGTGGCCCAGGCGACTTCGCCTTTTTTGCTTTTCAACATCACCGGCACGATCTGGTCCTTGAAGCGGCCTTCCGTGGTGGCGCGTTCCGCGCGCTGGTGACTCGTCACGGCAAGCTGGTCCTGATCGTCGCGGCTGATGCCCCACTTGGCAGCGATGTTCTCGGCCGTGACGCCCATGTGGATTGTGTGAAACGGATCGTGCAGGGCGCCGACCATCATGTCGACCATCTTGGTGTCGCCCATGCGGGCGCCCCAGCGCGCGGTCAGGCTTGCATAGGGCGCGCGGCTCATGCTCTCGGCCCCGGCGCCGATCGCCACATCGCAGTCGCCGAGCAGGATTGCCTGAGAAGCCGAGATGATCGCCTGCAGCCCGGAGCCGCACAGCCGGTTCACATTGAACGCCGGCGTCTCATGGCTGCAGCCGCCGTTCACCGCCGCCACGCGCGACAGGTACATGTCTTTGGGCTCGCTGTTCACGACGTGGCCGAACACCACGTGGCCCACCTCCGCGCCGTCAACGGCGGCGCGCTGCAGCGCCTCGCGCACGACCAGCGCACCGAGTTCGGTGGGCGGCACGTCCTTCAGGCTGCCGCCGTAGGTGCCGATGGCGGTACGGGTGGCGCTGACAACAAAGACTTCGCGGTTCATGACGGTGAGGCTCCTGCAAATGGTGAACGGGAAAGATCGACCGGATCGGTTTCGACACGGGCGCAGAGGCGAACTGCCCACAGCACACCTCAGCGTCGATTCTGGCAGCACCCCGGGCCCGGCCGCAATGCGCGCCGCGGCGTTCGATCTTCGCAGCCGGTTCATCGGACAATGCACCGCACCCCCTCTCATTTCATCATCCGAACCTGTCGTCTCTCATGAATTCAAAGGCTCCAACCCAGGGACCACCGCGGTCGTTCGATGCGGGCGCGGCGGCGGCCAGCGTCTCTGCCGAAGGCGAGGCCGAGATCGCACGGCGCCTGCACCGCGAATTGATCGACGGCTACGACGAAGAGCTCGAAATGGAAGTCGACGACCGGTTTCGGATCGACGCGGACGGCACTGGCGTCGAGCTCAGCGACGAGACGGAAAGCGAACGCGAGCGCCGCCGCAAGTATTTTCGTGAGCTGTTCCGGCTGCAGGGGGAGCTGGTCAAGCTGCAGGATTGGGTGCAGCACACCGGGCACAAGCTCGTCGTGCTGTTCGAAGGGCGGGATGCAGCCGGCAAGGGCGGCGTGATCAAGCGCATCACGCAGCGGCTGAATCCGCGCGTCTGCCGGGTGGCCGCGCTGCCCGCGCCGAACGACCGGGAGCGCACGCAGTGGTACTTCCAGCGCTATGTGTCGCACCTGCCGGCGGCCGGCGAGATCGTGCTGTTCGACCGCAGCTGGTACAACCGCGCGGGCGTCGAGCGCGTGATGGGTTTCTGCAACGACGACCAGTACGAGGAGTTTTTTCGCAGCGTGCCGGAGTTCGAAAAAATGCTGGTTCGCTCTGGCATGCAGATCGTCAAGTACTGGTTCTCCATCTCGGACGAAGAGCAGCACCTCCGCTTTTTGGGCCGCATCCACGACCCGCTCAAGCAGTGGAAGCTGAGCCCGATGGACCTCGAATCGCGCCGGCGCTGGGAGGCTTACACCAAGGCCAAGGAAACCATGATCGAGCGCACCCACATTGCCGAAGCACCCTGGTGGGTGGTGCAGGCCGACGACAAAAAAAAAGCGCGGCTCAACTGCATCCACCATCTGCTGTCCTTGATGAACTACCAGGAAACCGAACGTCCTGGCATCGTGATGCCGGCGCGGGTGCGGCACGAGGACTACGTGCGCCGACCGACACCGGCGCAGATCGTGGTGCCAGAGGTTTATTGATCTTCCCCAGCGGGTTTATTGATCTCCCCCAGCCTTTGCTCCCTTCGGTCGGCGCTCGGCTACCCCCTCACCGGGGGCGGCGCCTGCGGCCTGGCGGAGCCAGCTCCGCAGCCCCTGTTGGAAGGGGGCTCCCCCCTGTGGCCTTCGCTCCCTTTGTCGGCCTTCTGCTCACGCCTGCCGGGAGCGCCGCCTGCGGCTTGGCGGAGCAGGCGCCGCGGTCCATGTTTGAGAAGTCGATGTGAACCAATGCGAACGGGTCAAGTCGACTGGAGCCAACGCACGCCTGAGCGGTCTGGCTTTTCAGCCCAGATCCCGCACGTCGGCCACCGGTTGGCTGCCGAAGTCGTCGAGCGCCAGGTAGCCGAGCACGCGGGTGGCAGCGGCCTCGGGTGAGGCCAGTTTGCCTTGCGACTTGAGTCCGACGAAGCTGTCGCGGTCTGCGAACTGCGCGGCGTCTGCGTCGCGCAACTGAGTCTGCATGTCGGTGTCGATCACGCCGGGCGCCAGCGAACAGATGCGCGCACCCTTGTCGCCAAGCGGCGCCTGCTCGAGCGCAACGCAGCGCGCGAAGTGGTCGAGACCGGCTTTGGCGGTGCAGTAGCCTGCTTGCGACGCCATCGCCTTGCGACCCAGGCCCGAGGAAATGCAAAGCACCTTGCGGCGCGCCGACCATTCGGCAGTGGCACGCAGGAAAGCGCCGGTCAACAGCATCGGCGCTTCCAGGTTGACGCGCATCGACGCGGCCAGCTCGAGTGGGTCGATCTGCGCCAGCGGGGCAATCTGCGCGATCATGCCGGCGTTGTTGATCAGGGTAGCTGAGGCAAGCCCTGCCGGCTCCGAATCGCTGAGCCATTCATGCAGCCGCTGCGCCGCGTCGATCGACTCGGCCAGGTCTTGTTGCCACTGCACGAGCAGCGTGTCGTGCTCGGCTGCAACCGCGTCGAGATCGGGATTGGTCTGGCGCGCAATGCACAGCAGCACGTGCCCCGGTGCAATCAACTGGCGCGCCATGGCCAGCCCCATGCCGCGCGAGGCACCGGTCAGGATGAAGAGGTGTCGGTTCATCGCGCGATGCTAACCGGGCGCAGGGCGTCAGCGCGCAGGAGAAACCCGACCGTGCGGGTCAGGCTGCGAGCGCAGCAGATCGGAGTCGCTGTCGGCCGGCAGGCATAGGGCAGCGAGCGGCACAGCGGACGCTGCGGTGCGGCGGCTCAGCAGCGCGGGGCACAGGATCGTCTCGAGGTGCGATTTGCTCAGCTTCCGTTTCCTGACGACGCAGTCTGCTCGATGGGCCGATGCGTTGTCTCGGACCTCAAAGAGACTTCATTCGCAAGATCCACGAAGCCGGCCGACGACCGCTGCAACAGCTGCGCCACTGCTGCCACGGCAATGATCTCCGGCTCCTTGCCGGTGACGCCGGGGATGCCGATCGGGCAGGTGATGCGCGCAATTGCCTTGGGAGAAACGCCATGCCGCTCGAAGCGGCGAAAGAATTGAGCGCGCTTGGTGTCCGAGCCAATCAGGCCGAGGTAGCCGAAGTCGGCGCGCTTGAGCACCTCCTTCGTGATGCGCCAATCAAGATCGTGTTGGTGCGTCAGGACAAGGTAGAACGCGCCGGGCGGCGCCGTAGCGACTTCGGCCTCCACCGTGTCCACGGCGGTCTTGCGGATATGAGTTGGCCACGCTGCCGTGGATCCGAGCGAATGTGGGAACTCGTCTTCCCGCTCATCAATCCAGTCAACGGTGCAATCGATGTCGGCCAGCAGCCGAGCAATCGCGCGACCGACATGGCCGGCACCATACATCTGCAGAAAAAACCGGGGAGGCGCTAGTGGCCAGTGCAAAGTGTGCTCTGGATTTAGTAGCGAAAAACGTAAGCTGACGGCACCACCGCAGCATTGGCCCAGCATGGGCCCAAGCGGGTAGTGCGCGACTTCGGGCTCGAACTCAGAAGAAGGGTGAGCAACGAGCAGCGCACGCGCCTGCGCAATCGCCTTCCACTCCAGATGGCCGCCGCCGATGGTGCCGACGACCTCGGTCGACGCGACGAGCATGCGGGTGCCGGCTTCGCGCGGCGCCGAGCCACGCGCCTGCGTGACCTCGACCAGCACAGCACGATGCGCAGTCGCCAGCCAATCGCAGGCGACCGCGCGCACCGGGTCGTTACGCATCGAGGTCACCCGCTGCTCAGTGCGCGGCCTGCACCGCAGTCACCGCCCGCAGGATCGCTTCGCTGGTCGCGGGCGCCGTCAGCGGCGGATCAATCCGGTGGCCACCCGCGGCCGACACCGCATCGCGAATCGCAAAGAACACCGAAAACGGCAGCAGCAGCGGCGGCTCGCCGACCGCCTTGCTGCGGTGGATGCTGTCTTCCTTGTTCGGGCCGTCGAACAGGCGCACGTTGAACACCGGTGGGCAGTCGTTCGCGGTCGGAATCTTGTAGGTGCTCGGCGCATGCGTGGTCAGCTTGCCGGTCGTGGGGTGCCAGACCAGTTCTTCCATCGTGAGCCAGCCCATGCCCTGGATGAAGGCCCCTTCGATCTGGCCGATGTCCAACGCCGGGTTCAGCGACTTGCCGGCGTCGTGCAGGATGTCAGCGCGCAGCAGCTTCCACTCGCCGGTCAAGATATCAATCACGACTTCGCTGACGGCCGCGCCATACGCGAAGTAATAGAACGGGTGGCCCTTCATCGTCTCGCGGTCCCAGGACAGGCCTGGCGTTGCATAAAACCCGTCGGACCACAGCTGGACACGGTCCAGATATCCCTGCGCGACCACGGCGGAAAACGGCAATGACTTGCCGTTGACCAGCACCTTGTCGTTGGCAAAGCGCACATCAGCCGCGTTGCCGCCGTGGTGCTGAGAAATGCAGGCAGCCAACCGCTCCTTGATCTGCCGCGCCGCATCCTGCGCGGCCTTGCCGTTCAGGTCGGCGCCGGTCGAAGCGGCGGTGGCGGAGGTGTTGGCGACCTTTTGCGTATCGGTTGCCGTGCAGCGCACCAGGTCGAGGCTCACGCCGAGTTCATGCGCCACCACCTGCGCGACCTTCGTGTTCAAACCCTGGCCCATCTCGGTGCCGCCGTGGTTCACAAGGATCGAGCCGTCGTTGTAGACGTGAACCAGCGCGCCGGCCTGGTTGAAGTGCTTGACGTTGAACGAGATGCCGAACTTCAGCGGCGCAATCGCGATGCCACGTTTGAGCAGCGGGCTCGACTGGTTGTATGCGGCAATCGATGCGCGGCGTGTGCGGTAGTCGCTGGTGGCTTCCAGCTCGGCGACCAGTTCGTGCACGATGTTGTCGGTCACGGTCTGGCCGTACGGCGTGACGTTGTGGTCTTGCGTGCCGTAGAAGTTTGCCTTGCGGATGTCGAGCGGATCTTTGTCCAGCTTGCGCGCGATCGAGTCGAGGATGTTCTCGATCGCAACTGCACCTTGCGGCCCGCCGAAGCCGCGAAACGCGGTGTTGCTCTGCGTGTTGGTGCGCGCCGAGAAGCCGTGCATGTCGACGTTCGGCAACCAGTAGGCGTTGTCGAAATGGCACAGTGCCCGCGTCATCACCGGCCCGGACAAGTCGGCCGAATGCCCGGCGTTGCTGACCATGTCGATGCGCGCACCCAGCACGCGGCCGTCGTCGTCGTAGCCGACTTCGTAGTCGTACCAGAAACCGTGCCGGCGACCGGTGATCAAGAAATCGTCGTCCCGGTCGAGCCGCAGCTTGACCGGCCGCTGCAGCTTGGCCGCAGCCACCGCCGCAACACACGCAAACAGCGCCGACTGCGATTCCTTGCCGCCGAAGCCGCCTCCCATGCGCCGGCATTCGACGCGCACGTCGTGCGCGTGCAGCTCCAGCGCGTGGGCCACCAGGTGTTGCATCTCGCTTGGGTGCTGCGTCGAGCAGTGCACGTGCATGGCGCCGCGCTCTTTCGGGATCGCGTAACTGATCTGGCCTTCCAGGTAAAACTGCTCCTGACCGCCGACCGACAGCGTGCTTTTGAGGCGATGCGGTGCGTTGTCGATCGCAGCCCGGACGGCCGGCACACCGCCATCGTTGTCTGCGCGCAGCAGCTGCATCGGCGGCAGCACGTACTGGCCCTTGGCGTGGGCGTCCTGCGGCGTGATCACGGGCGGTTGCGGCTCGATCGTGAGCACCGACTTCGCCAACGCAGCCGCACGGCGCGCCTCGTTGCGCGTGCGTGCGATCACCGCGAACAGCGGCTGGCCGAGGTAGCGAATCTCACCATCGCAGAGGATCGGGTCGTCATGAATGATCGAGCCGCAATCGTTCGGGCCGGGGATGTCGTCGGCGGTGAGCACGTCGACCACGCCGGGCATCGCGCGCACCGCATCCAGCGCCAGGCCGATCATCCGGCCGGCCGCGACCGGCGCAAGACCGAGCGCGCAGTGCAGGGTGCCGGCGACTTCCGCAATGTCGTCGACGTAGGTGGCGGCACCCGCCACGTGCAGTGCGGCCGATTCATGCGGCGTGCTGATGCCCACGCGTGCGCCAGCGGCTTCGGCCTGCTGCTCGGCCGGTGCATCGAAGCGCGCCTCGGCGTTGCGTGCATAGCCGGCGAAGGCGTGCGGTTCGGCCAGCAGTGCGGGGTCGATCGGTTTGTTCATGTGGGATTGCTCCTCGAGACCAACGGGCGGTGTCAGGTGGTGGCGTGCGGCATTACGCTGAACACGCTGGTGCGGGATGCGTCCAGCGGCTCGTCGCTGCGGGTTTCCAGCCAGAACCGGGTCAGCAAGTTTTGTGCGACCTGCATGCGGTACTCCGCGCTGGCGCGCATGTCGGAGAGCGGTTGGAAGTCTTGCGCCAACGCGGCCTTCGCGCGGTCCACCGCCGCCTGGTCCCAGGCTTGTCCGACCAGGGCGGCTTCCGCCTTCGCCGCGCGCCGCACCGTCGCTGCCATGCCGCCGAATGCCAGCCGCACTTCGCTGACGGTGTCGCCGTCGAGCCGGATGGCGAACGCTGCGCACAACGCCGAGATGTCGCTGTCGAACCGTTTGCTGATTTTGTAGGCGCGCACCTGGCGCTGCATCGCATCGGCTGGCACTTCGATCGCTTGCACGAACTCACCGGTTTCGAGCTGGTTCTTCATGTAGTCGATGTAGAAGTCGGTCAGCGGCATCTGCCGCACGCGCTCGCCTCGCTGCAGCACGATCTGCGCATCAAGCGCCAGCAGCACCGGTGGCGCGTCGCCGATCGGCGAGCCGTTGGCGACGTTGCCCCCCATCGTGCCCGCATGCCGGATCGGCGGTGAGGCAAAGCGCAGCCAGACATCTTGCAGCGCCGGCACACGGCGCGCCAGCGCGGTCCAGGCCGACTCCAGCGACGCGCCCGCACCGATGCGCAAGCCCGCTGCGGCGTCTTCGATGGTCTTCAGCTCGGCCACGTCGCCCACATGGATGATGTCGCCCAGATCGCGAAACTGCTTGTTCACCCACAGGCCAATGTCGGTGCAGCCGGCCAGCAGCGTCGCACCCGGGTGCTCGACGCGCAACGTGGCCAGCTCGGCCAGCGTGACGGGCGAGTGAAGTCGGTCGCCGTTGCCTTCTGTGTGCGCGCTGGCATAAGTGAAGGTCGAATCCCGCTGCAGATCGCGCAGCGCTGGCACGATCGCCGTGGTGTCCAGCCGTACGCCCGGCAGATCGAACATGCGCTGGCCGGCGTCCAGAATCGGCCGGTAGCCGGTGCAGCGGCACAGATTGCCAGAAAGCGCATCGGCCAACTGCTGACGCGTTGGCACCGTGCCTTGCGTTTTGCCCTGCTCATAGACCGACCACAGCGACATCACGAAGCCCGGCGTGCAAAAGCCGCACTGCGAGCCGTGACAGTCGACCAGCGCCTGCTGCACAGGATGCAGAGGGCGAATTGGGTGTTTCTGGTGTTTGCTGTCAAGCGGCTGCAAACCGCACTGGGCCTGCAGATCTTCCACCGTGAACAGTGCCTTGCCGTGCAGCGTCGGCAAAAACCGAATGCAGGCGTTGGTGGTGGTCAGCTGCAAACCGCCGACCGCATCCGTTGCATCGTCTGGTGCCAGCGCGCCGATCACCACCGTGCACGCGCCGCAGTCGCCTTCGTTGCAGCCTTCCTTGGTGCCGGTGCAGCGCGCGTCCTCCCGCAGCCAGTCGAGCACGGTGCGGGTCGGCTGCACGTCGCTGACTTCCACCACCGCGCCACGATGAAAAAAGCGGATCGGTTGCGTCGTCATGAATCGTGGCTTTCCTTGTCGGCGGGCGGGTACGGATGTCGGCCGCCATGGCAGCTAACTTAACGCGAGTGGCTGATCAGTGAATACGATGTCTCATATATCACCTATCGGAGTTTGGATAGGACGCAGCGCGCGCCGTTCCCCAAGATTGGGTTGTGCCCGATCCGAGTTCTCCACACCTTGATTGACGAGTCCAGCGTCTCCCGCACCGCCCTGCGCCTGCACAGCACGCAGCCGATGGTCAGCGCGCAGCTGAAAAAATCGCGCGACCTGGCTGCGCGAGCAGACCAAGCAGGTCGCGCAGCAGCTTGCTCCCACCAAGTCGGTTGATCAATCCGACCCATCCGCCGCGCTCCAGTGACACCGCGAACAATGAGTATTCACATGACACCCACTGCCCATCCTGACCCCGCCACGCGCATCGCACTGCGCGGCGATCTGCTCGATTTCACCGGCACCCCCGGTTGGGGCGAGATCGACAGCCCGGCTGTGCGGCTGCGGCCCGACCACTGGTTGCTGATCGACGACGGCCGCATCCAGGGCGTGCAGGTTGAGACACCCGGCGACGGCTGGCAGCAGCACGACCACCGCGGCCGGCTCGTGATGCCCGGCTTTATCGACAGCCACGTGCACATGCCGCAGCTCGACGTGATCGCGAGCTACGGCACCGAACTGCTCGACTGGCTGAACACCTACACCTTCCCGGCGGAGACGCGCTTTGCCGATCCGGAGCGATCGCGCCAGGGTTCGCAACTGTTTTGCGACGCGTTGCTGGCCAACGGCACCACGTCGGCGGTGGTGTTCGCCACCGCGCACAAGGTGTCTGCGCACGAACTATTCGCGGCGGCGCAAGCGCGCAGCATGCGGCTCGTCACGGGCAAAGTGCTGCAGGACCGGAACTCGCCCGACGGCCTGCGCGACGACGTGGTGCAGGCCGAGCGCGACTGCGTCGATCTGATCGATCGCTGGCACGGTGTCGATCGGCTGGCCTATGCGGTCTCGGTCCGATTTGCACCGACCAGCACGCCCGAGCAGCTGGCGATGGCCGGCGCACTGTGCGCGGCCGATCCGTCGCTCTACATGCAGACGCACCTCGCGGAAAACCGCGCCGAAGTCAAATGGGTGCGCGAACTGTTCCCCGCGGCGCGCAGCTATCTCGACGTCTATGCAAGTCACCGGCTGCTGCACCCCAAAAGCGTACTGGCCCACGGCGTCTGGATCGACGATGCGGACCGTGCGCTGCTGCATCGAACCCGGGCGCAAATTGCGCACAGCCCGTCATCGAACCTGTTTTTGGGCAGCGGTCTGTTCGACTGGATCGCGGCCGTGCAGGCCCAGACGCCGGTGAGCCTGGCCACCGACGTGGGCGGTGGCACCAGCCTGTCGTTGGTGCGCGCAATGGGCGATGCCTACAAGGTGCAGGCGATGGCGGGGCAGCGGCTGACCGCGTGGAAGGCGCTGCATGCGGCCACGCTCGGGTCGGCCGAAGCACTTGGCCTGTCGGATGAGATCGGCTCGTTCGAACCCGGCCGCATGGGCGACATCTGTGTCTGGGACTGGGCCGCGGACCCGGTCGCCAAGCGGCGCATGGAAGTCGCCACCACGCCGCATGAGCGGGCGTTCGCCTGGATCACCTTGGCCGACGACCGCAACCTCGCGCAGACCTGGGTGGCCGGGCAGTTGCGCTATGCGAGACCGCCGCGGGGCGCCGTCGTGCAGTAGCGCCACACCCGACTGCGTGACTCGATTGTTTGTCGCCAGCGAAGCGGCACGCAGTCTCCCGGGCGTGGGCATCGTCGCCAAATCGGTTGCCACCTTCGTCACCCTGGGCGACCTGCACACGGCAGAGGTCGTGGTGGCATCGCTCGGGTTTCGGCTGATTGTTGTGCTGGATCGGCTGCGCATGTCCGATACGGTCCTGAATTTGGGTGCAAATTAGCGTGACGTCGGAAGAATATTGGATTCATATCGGAACGGTTTTGGATTCTGATTGAGATAAATTCGGAACATGCTTCAAATCCAGCTTGCATCCGAATCGGTGAGTCCCGCGAATCTCCCGCTGCAGCAATGCCTGCTGAAGTTGTTCCTTCGGTCAGCCGCGATGGGGGTGCTGAGCAGCGAGCGCATCACTGCGATCGACGCTGCATCGATTCGCCGCTTGGTCAATGCCTTGCAGCAGGGCAACTTGCTGCGTACTGCGTCCATCGATCTGGCCCCGGTCTTGCGGCGCGACCCGGCCCAGTTGGATCCAGACACCGCCAGCCTGATGGAGATGCAGGTCACCCGGCTGGTCGAGGCGCTCGGGGAATCGCCGTCACCGGTGACGGAGTGGCCCGCGATGCGAGAAGCGTTCGGCGATAGGGCACTGGCGCCCCTCGTTGGTGTGGCGGAAAGCTCGTTGCGGCGTTATGCGGCAGGCAGCCGGGAGACTCCGCAGCCGGTTGCCGAACGGTTGCACTGGCTCGCTCTGGTGGTGGGCGATCTGGCCGGGGGGTACAACGCCTTTGGCATTCGTCGTTGGTTCGAGCGGCCCCGTGCGGAGCTCACCGGCAAGAGCCCATGTGACGTGCTTGGCACGAAATGGGATGCTGAGGACAAAGCAGCGCAGCGCGTGCGGGCGCTGGCAGCGATACGCAACGGCGCGTGATCGTCGGCGGCCCAGCGGGACAGCCCGCCTCAGTGCGTTCGAGTTCTGCTCACTCGGACCCGCACACCGCCAGGGCGTTTCAAAACGGTACCGTACTGGCGAACTGGCAAGGCGCGCCGCTGCTCGGGTGACTGAACCCCAGCTCGGTTGCATGCAGCAGCAGTCGCCCAGCGCGTTCCTGGACCGTCGTGCCGCCGTACAGCGCATCCCCCAAAATCGGATGCCCGATCGCCTGGAGATGCACGCGCAGCTGGTGTGTGCGGCCCGTCAGCGGTTCGAGTTCCAGCCGTGACGAACCGCACGGTCGATCAATTGACAGCACCCGCCACTGCGTGCGGCTCGGCTTGCCGCGGTTTGCGTCGATGATCTGGCGCGGCCGATTCGGCCAGTCTGCGGCCATTGGCAAATCGATGACCGACCAACCCGATACCGGTCGTTCGACGCAACCATCCACCTCGGCGACATAGCGCTTGTGCACACGGCGCTCGGCGAAGGCTCGGCTCAAAACGCGCTGTGCGTCCGCGCTGCGGGCAAACACGATCAGCCCGGACGTTGCCATGTCGAGTCGGTGCACGACCAGCGCATCGGCGAACTGGGTTTGCACGCGTGCGATCAGGCAGTCTTGCTTGTCGGGGCCGCGGCCCGGCACCGCAAGCAGACCGGCGGGCTTGTCAAAAATCAGGAAAGCGGGGTCGACGTGAAGCGCAAGCAGCGCGGGACCGGGCAATGCCGTGGCACCTTCGACCACCGCAGCACCGTCGCTCAAGGCGAGGGCGGCACAGGCATCTCCGCACTGCGCCGGTCCTTGCCCATGCCCAGATAGGCCTCCACGATGCGCGGGTCGTGCAGCAGCGCCCGGGCGTTGCCCGTTAATGCGACGGCGCCCATCTCGAGCACGTAAGCCCGGTCGGCAATCTGCAGCGCCGCGCGGGCGTTCTGCTCGACCAGCAGCACCGACACGCCGCGGTCTTTCAGCGAGGCGACCACCTGCAGCACTTCCCGCACGATCAGCGGTGCCAGACCGAGCGACGGCTCATCAAGCAGCAGCAGGCGCGGCTTGCCCATCAGCGCGCGGCCGATCGCAAGCATCTGGCGTTCGCCGCCAGACAGGGTTTGCGCAAGCTGCCGGCGCCGCTCTTGCAGCCGCGGAAAGATGGCGAACACTTCAGTGAGGCGCCCGCGCTGGTCGCGCTCACCACGCCGCCACAGCGCAAAGCCGCCGAGCAGCAGGTTGTCTGCGACCGACATCTCGCCGAACAGCTCGCGTTTTTCCGGCACCAACCCGACGCCGTTGGCAACCATCTGTTCCACGCTCGGGCGTTTGATGGGCTTCCCGGCAAGCGTCAGCGTGCCGCTGGACGGCAGCAGGCCGATCGCCGCCGACAGCAGCGTGGTCTTGCCGGCGCCATTCGGGCCGATCACGGTCACGATCTCGCCGGGCTCGACGTGCAGATCGGTCGGGTGCACCGCCTCCACGGTTCCGTACGACACGGAGAATTGCGACAACTGCAGGATGGCCGTCATGCGGGTGCCCCTGCCGACGCCGGGCCGATGAGGGGGGTCGGTGCAGCAGCAACAACTGACAGGCCCGCCGCATCGGCGATGTCGTCGCTGCCACCCAGATAGGCGTCGAGCACCTTCGGGTTCGACTGGATCTCGGCCGGCGTGCCGGTTGCGATCACGCGGCCGAACTCGAGCACGGTGATGCGGTCGCTCAAGTTCATCACGAATTCCATGTCGTGCTCCACCACCAGGATGCCGAGGCCCTCGCCGCGCAACTGCAGCAGCAGGTCGGCGAGTGCGTTTTTCTCGAGCGATCGCAGGCCCGCTGCGGGTTCGTCGAGCAGCAACGCGCTTGGTTGTGCGGCCAATGCGCGTGCGATCTCGACGAGACGCTGCTGGCCGAGGGGTAGAGAAGCGGCCGGCTGGTGCATGAACGCGCCCAAGCCGCAGCGCTCGACCTGCCGGCGCGCTTCCGTAAGCAGTGCGGCTTCCTCCGCGCGGTCCAGCCGCAGCATCGACGCAACGAAGCCGCGGCTGCCGCGTGCGTGGGCGCCGACCGCCACGTTGTCGAGCACACTGCGCTGGCCCAGCAGCCGCACGTGCTGGAACGTGCGGCCCACCCCGTGTGCCGCGAATGCGCGCGACGGCCGCCCAGTCATCGGCTGGCCCGCCAGGCGCACCACGCCAGAGGTTGGATCGTCGACGCCGGAGACAAGATTGAAGAAAGTGCTTTTGCCGGCGCCGTTCGGGCCGATGAGTGCGTGGATTTCACCGGCCTTCAGGTCCAGCGTGATCGCGTCGTTGGCGATCAGTCCGCCGAATTGCTTGGTCACGTCGCTGGCAGCCAGCAGCTCGGTGCCCGGTGCGACGGACGCGCGTTCGTACAGGTGGGCCGCGTCTGCCGGTCGGGCCGATTCGGCGTGCGGCTTCAGCCAGCGGTTCGCCACGTTGCGCAGGGTCGGCCAGATGCCATCCGCAAACCGCTGAAGCACCAGCAGCATCAACAAGCCGAACGCGATCAGCTCGAAGTTGCCGCTCGCGCCCAGCAGCTGCGGCAACAGGTCCTGCAACTGCTCTTTCAGCAACGTGATCAACGCCGCGCCAAGCACCGCGCCCCACAAGTGGCCAGAGCCGCCGACCACCGCCATGAACAGGTATTCGATGCCGATGTTGATGTTGAACGGCGTGGGGTTCACAAAGCGCTGCAGGTGGGCATAAAGCCAGCCCGAGAGCGCCGCCAGCAGTGCCGACAATACGAACACCTTGAGCCGGTAGCGCGCGGTGTCCACTCCCATCGATTCGGCCATCACGCGGCCGGTTTTCAACGCCCGGATCGCACGGCCTTCACGGGAGTCGAGCAGATTGGACAGTGCCCATAGCGCGAGCAGCAACAACGCCCAGATCAACGGCCCGAGCGCACGCGGCGAAGCCAGCGAGAAGCCGAAGATCTCGAGCGGCGGGATCCCCGTGACGCCGGTCTGGCCGCCGAGCCATTCCATGTTGCCGAACAAGAAGTAGATCGACAGCCCCCAGGCGATCGTGCCCAGCGGCAGGTAGTGGCCAGACAGCTTGACCGTGACGGCGCCCAGCAACCAGGCAATCACGAATGTGCAGACGAAGCCGAGCAGCAGGCCCAGGTAGGGCATCAGCGCAGCCGGCACCACGCCGCCGAGTGCCTGCGCCGCAAGTGGCGAGGTGCAAACCCAAGCCGTCGCATAGGCGCCGACGCCGACGAACGCGGCCTGGCCGAACGACGTCATGCCCGCAACGCCGGTCAGCATCACCAGGCCGACTGCGACCAGCGCGTACAGCCCGATGTAGTTGAACAAGGTGATCGTGAAGTCGTCGACCCAGCCCCAGAGCAGGGCAAACGCAGCGATCGCAACGAGCGTCAGATGCCGCGCGGTCACTCCTCATCCTCCACGTGGTGGCTTTTGAGCGACCGCCACCAGAGCACCGGGATGATCAGGGTGAACACCAGCACTTCCTTGTACGCGCTGGCCCAAAACGATGCAAACGACTCCAGCTGCCCGACCAGCAGCGCGCCGAGCAGCGCGAGCGGGTAGCTGGCCAGCCCGCCGATGATGGCGGCGACGAAGCCTTTCAAGCCGATCAGGAAGCCGGTGTCGTAGTACACCGTCGTGATCGGCGCGATCAGCAGGCCCGCGACCGCGCCGATGAACGCGGCGAGCGCAAAGCTCAGGTCGCCCGACAGCTCAGTCGGAATGCCCATCAGGCGCGCCCCGACCCGGTTCATCGCGGTTGCGCGCAGTGCCTTGCCGATCAACGAGTGGCCGAAGAAGAAGAACATGCCGACCACCAGCAACAGCGTGGTGCCGACCACCACCAGCGACTGCCCGCTGACCATCAGGCCGCCGAGATCGATGCGCACGTCGGAGAATGTTGGGGTGCGCGAGCCTTCCGCGCCGAAGAAATACAGCCCCAGGCCGACCAGCACCCAGTGCAGCGCGACCGAAACGATCAGCAAAATCAGCACGCTGGCCCCCGCCAGTGGCCGGTAGGCAAGCCGGTAAATCAACGGCCCGAGCGGCACGATCAGCAGCAAGGTCAGAACGGTTTGCAGCGCAAGCGACGTTGGCTTGAGACCCAGCACGCCGGCAGCAGCCACCAGCGGTGCCGCCACACACCACAGCAGCGTGGAGCGCCATTCCACGACGTCCCCACGCCAGTGGCGCCAGCCTTCGACCAGCAGCACGACGGCAGCGAGCGTCAGCAGCATCCACAGCACCCCCGGTGCATGGCCCGCGCGCAGGCCCGCCATCGACAGCGCCGCGAACGCGACAAATTCGCCTTGCGGAATAAAAATGATGCGCGTGACGGAAAACACCAGCACCAGTGCGAGCGCCATCAACCCGTAGATTGCGCCGTTGACGATGCCGTCCTGCGCAAGCAGCAGCGCGATCTGTGCGTCCATGGAGGTGCGGCGGCGGGCGGCGCGGAACTGGCCGGCCTGCCTACCCTTGTTGTGGTGATCGGTCTGGAAAGCGCAACCGCGGCTGACGCCGCATGCTGCATGGGCAGTGCCGGCCAGGCAGGCGCCTCATCTGGCGCTGCCCGCGCAACATGCTGCTTTCAGGGCAGGTATTTCCAGGCGCCATCCTTGATCGTGACCATCACCACCGCGCGCTGGTCCAGCCCGAGGTGGTCGGTCGGCGTCATCGTGAAGATGCCGTGCGCACCCGGCATTTCCTTGATCTGCTCGAGTGCGTTGCGCAGCGCGGCGCGGAACTCGGCGGTGCCGGGCTTGGCAACCTTCAGCGCCTGCGGCACCGCATGCGCCATCAGCGAGCCGGCGTCCCACGCGTGGCCGCCGAAGGTCGACACGGTGCCTTTGCCATAAGCCGTCTCATACGCGTTGATGAACAGCAGCGCTGACTTCTTGACCGGGTTGCTATCGGGCAACTGGTCTGCCACCAGCACCGGACCCGCCGGGAGGAAAGTGCCTTCCACATCCTTGCCGCCCACGCGCAGGAAATCGTTGTTTGCCACACCGTGTGTCTGGTAGTACTTGCCCGCATAGCCCCGTTCTTTCAGCGTCTTTTGCGGCAGTGCGGCCGGCGTGCCGGAACCCGCGACCAGCACCGCATCGGGCTTGGCCGACATGATCTTCAGTGCCTGCCCGGTCACCGACGTGTCACTGCGGCCGTAGCGTTCGTTGCTGACGATCTCGATGTTCTTGGCGGCAGCTGCTTTGGAAAACTCCTGGTACCAGCCTTCACCGTACGCATCGGAAAACCCAATGAAGCCGACCGTCTTGACACCGTTCTTCGACATGTGGTCGACGACTGCGCGGGCCATCAGACTGTCGTTTTGCGGCGTCTTGAAAACCCATTTTTTCTTGTCGTCCATCGGCTCGATGATCTTGGATGAGGCGGCAAACGACACCATTGGCACCTTCGCTTCCGCCACCACGTCGATCATCGCCAACGAGTTCGGCGTGACCGACGAGCCCAGGATCACGTCGACATTGCTCTCGCTGATCAGCTTGCGCGTGTTGGTGACGGCGGCCGTCGTGTCCGATGCATCGTCGAGCACCACGTAGTTCATCTTCTGGCCGTCGATCGTCCGCGGCAGCAGAGCGATGGTGTTTTTCTCCGGAATGCCGAGCGACGCGGCCGGGCCGGTGGCCGATACCGTGACGCCGACGGTCACGTCGGCCAGCGCCGACGCGCTGATGGCGGTGAGTGCTGCAGTGGCCACTGCCAGTGCCGAGTGCTTGAATTTCAATTTCATCGAGAAGTCTCCAGTTATTGATTTGACCTGCAAAGAATGGTAGCGGGTTGGTCCGGTAAGCCCAATGGGCCGCGGTCGGCTCAGACGGCGGGTTCGGGCAGCATGCCGAGCAAACTTTCGTGGCTTGCGCCGACGCTGGCCCCCACGGCAGGCAGGCCACCCAGGAACAAATTGGCCACGATTGGCGCCATTGCCGCATGGTCGAGCGCACCCCCAGGCTTCATCCAGGTGAACAACCAGTTGATCATGCCGAACAGCAGCATGGTCAACGGCTTGGGCAGCTGAACTGCTGCCAGATCGGGACGTAGCGCAACCACCAGCGCCGCGCAAACGGCTACGACCTTGCGCTCTTTGTCGGCAACGCGGCGGGCGTCGTCTGCATTGAGAAATCTCGCTTCGGCGGTCAGCACACGCTGTGCATGCTGGGCATCGGCGTATTCGAGCAGCAGCCCGTGGATCAGCGCGCGCAGCTTTTGCTCAGGCGCAAGCGGCTGGGCCTGCACCTTGTCGACCAGTACCACCAGCCGCGATACATGGCCGTCTGCGATGCTTGCCAGCAGGTCGTACTTGTCCGCGAAGTAGTGATAGAGCGTTGCCTTGGACACGCCGCAGCCATTGGCCACCTCGTTCATCGACGTGGCGCTGTAGCCGCGTAAGGCGAACAGCTGTGCTGCGCTGGCCAGGATTTTTCCTCGCTGGTCTGCATAGCCGGTGGAGCGGGGGCGCGCCATTGACAAATGCTCGATGGGTCGAATCAGCAATCAGCGCTGATCAAACGACAGCACGACCCGCTCGGTCAGCGGATGCGCTTGGCAGGTCAGCACGAAGCCGGCAGCCACTTCCGCCTTGTCGAGCGCGAAGTTGCGGTCCATCCGGACTTCGCCCTCGACAAGCCTGGCGCGGCAGGTGCCGCACACGCCGGACGTGCACGAATAGGGCACTTCCAGGCCTTCACTTGATGCGGCATCCAGGATGCTCGGCTGGCCCCGCCGAAACGCGATCTCGCGTTGAATGCCGTCGCGCACGATCACGATGCGGGCGGTTTCTGCGTCGCCCGCCTGCGCCTCATGCACCACGGCATCGACGCGGGCGGCTGTGTTTGCATCGAAGCCCGGCTGCGCGATGCCGAATCGCTCGATGTGGATGCATTCCTCCGGCACGCCAGCCGCCAGCAGTGCGGCCTGCGCTTCGTCGTTCATCTGGAACGGACCGCAGACGAAGGCATGGTCGACGGTCTGCGCTCGCACGATGGTGCTTAAAAACGCGCCGATCTTCTCGCGGTCCATCACACCCTGGTTCAGCGGCGCATCGGTGACTTCGTCAGAGAACACATGATGCACAACGAAGCGCGACAGATACCGGTTCTTCAGATCCTCGATCTCCTCCTTGAACATCGTCGACTTGACCTGCCGGTTGCCGTAGAGCAGCGTGAATCGACTGGCTGGCTCACGGCCCAGCACTGTCTTCATGGTCGAGAGGATTGGCGTGATGCCACTGCCGCCCGCAATGCCCAAGTGATGGCGCGCAGCGCCTGGCTCCAGCGGCACGAAAAACCGCCCCTGCGGTGCCATTACCGAGACGGTGTCGCCGGCCTGCAGTTGGTGGTTGATCCAGTTGGAAAAAACACCGTCTCGCACCTTGCGCACGCCGACCAGCAACTCGCCGTCATCAATGCCTGCACAAATGGAGTACGACCGCCGCAGGTCTTGCCCATCGATTTCCTTGCGCAGCGTCAGATACTGGCCTTGGGTGAAGCTGAACGCCTCACGCAACTCGGTCGGAACGTCAAACGCAACGATCACCGCTTCAGCGGTATCCGGGCGCACTTCACGAACGCGCAGTGGATGAAAGATCACGCTCATCGGACGTTGCGCCAGTTCTCAATGCGCATCCGGTCCAACAGGGGCCGCGGAGCCGGTTCCGCCGGTCCGCTGGCACCGGTCCCGGTAGGGGGGAAGGCGAAAGCCGATCGAAGGGAGCGGAACCTGGGGGAGGTTTTCATATCGTTTTGAACTGCTCGAACGGCTCCAGACAGGCCAGGCAGCGGTGCAGCGCCTTGCAGGCGGTGGAGCCGAACGCGGCCAGTTGCTCGGTCTGATCGCTGCCGCAGCGTGGGCAGGGAACATTTGCTGCCTTCGGCCCGCGGCCGATGAAACGGATCGGCACCGCGCCGCCTTGCGGAACCGGCCCCGGCGGCGCGATGCCGTAATCACGCAGTTTGTTGCGCCCCTCGGCGCTGATCCAGTCGCTGCTCCACGCCGGCGCGCGGCGCAGCGTGACGGTGGCTGGCCCCAACCCGGCCTGATCGATGGCGGCCAGCACGTCGTGCTCGATGACCTCGGTGGCCGGGCAGCCCGAATAGGTCGGCGTCAGAACGATCTCAAGCGTCTCGCCCCGGTCGATCACATCGCGCACCAGGCCCAGGTCGCAAACCGACAACGCCGGCACTTCCGGGTCGAGCACGTCGCTGAGCACGCGCCACACTTGTGCAATGCGCGATAAGCCCGCAGCGATCTCGACAGCGTGTGTCATATCACCAGACCCCGCCCGGAAAACTGCGCTGCAGGTACTGCAGCTCGGTCAGGATGCGGCCCATGTGTTCGCTGTGCACGCCGGTCTTGCCGGTGCTGCGAAACGCCGATGATTTGGGCATGGCCAAGCCAGCAGCGTCGAACAATGCGCGGGCTTCGGCTTGCCACGCAGTGGCAAGCTCTGCCCAACGCGGGCCAAGCCCCAGCTTGGCGGCCTCTTCATCGACCGTATCGGCCTCGATCAATTCGGCGGTGTAAGGCCATAGCTGCGCAAGCGCCTTGTCGATGCGGCGCCGGGATTCCTGCGTGCCGCCAGCCAAACGCACAACCCAGTCGACGGCGTGCTGCTGGTGATAGCGGGCTTCCTTAACTGCCTTGCCCGCGATGGCCGCCAGTCCTTCATCGCTCGACGATTCGAGGCACTGCCACAGCAGCTTCAACCAGCTGGCGACCAATGCGTTGCGCAGCACCGTGAACGCGAAATCGCCGCGTGGCAATTCAACGATGGTTGGATTCAGATAGTCGCGCTCGTTGCGCAGGAAAGCGAGCTGGTCCTCATCGCGCCCGCGGCCTTCGAGTTCGCCCGCATGGGTCAGCACAGCCCGCGACTGCCCAACCAGATCCAACGCCATGTTGGCCAACGCAATGTCTTCTTCAAGCACTGGCCCATGGCCGCACCATTCCGCCAGCCGCTGACCCAGAATCAGGCAGGTGTCTCCGATGCGCAGAACGTATTGAACTGCGGGGCTTCGGTCGATCTCGATCGAGTCCTGCATCACATGTGGTCCACCGACTCCGGCAACTTGTAGAACGTCGGGTGCCGATACACCTTGTCTTCGGCCGGGTCGAAGTACATGCCTTTTTCCGCTGGATCGCTCGCGGTGATCTGGTCTGAGCGAACCACCCAGATGCTCGAGCCTTCCTGCCGGCGGGTGTACACATCGCGCGCCAGCTGAATCGCCAGCTTCGGGTCCGACGCATGCAGGCTGCCGCAGTGCTTGTGGTCCAGGCCGGATTTGCTGCGCACGAACACTTCCCACAGCGGCCATTCGGCGTCTTTGAGCGCAGCGGGGGTGGGCGAGGGCGCCCGTGCCGTTGCACTGGCCTCGGTGTTGTCAGCGTGCGTTAGCGTCGGCACCGTCTCGGTCGGTCGGTCGACCTCGGCGGGTGCGTTGGCGGCGTTGGGCGGCAGCGGCGGCGAGCTCATGCGGCACGCGCCACCGGTTCGGCATCGGCCTGCTTGGCAGCGAACGCAAGCGCCGCCTCGCGCACCCAGGCACCGTCGTCCCAGGCATCGATGCGCGCTTGCAGCCGTTCGCGGTTGCAAGGGCCGTCGCCTTTCACCACGCGCCAGAACTCATCCCAATTGATTGCGCCGAAATCCCAGTGCTCGGTCTCGGCGTTCCACTTCAGCTCGGGGTCCGGGAACGTCACGCCAAGCACTTTGGCCTGGTCAACCGCGGCGTCGATGAACTTCTGACGCAGCTCATCGTTGCTGACGCGCTTGATGCCCCAGCGCATCGACTGGGCGCTGTTTGGCGACTGATCGTCCGGCGGGCCGAACATCATGATCGATGGCCACCACCAGCGGTTCACCGCGTCCTGCACCATGGCTTTTTGCGCTTCGGTGCCGTGCTGCATCATCGTCAGCAGCGAATCGAAGCCCTGGCGCTGATGAAAGCTTTCTTCACGGCAGATGCGGATCATCGCGCGCGCATACGGTGCATAGGAGCAGCGGCAGATCGGCACTTGGTTCATGATCGCGGCGCCGTCGACCAGCCAGCCAACCGTGCCCATGTCGGCCCAAGTCAGGGTGGGGTAATTGAAGATCGAGCTGTACTTTGCTTTGCCCGAGTGCAACGCTTCGATCATCTGGTCGCGACTGGTGCCGAGGGTCTCGGCAGCCGCATACAGGTAAAGCCCGTGGCCCCCTTCATCCTGCACCTTGGACAGCAGAATGGCCTTGCGCTTCAACGTGGGCGCCCGCGAAATCCAGTTGCCCTCAGGCAGCATGCCGACGATCTCTGAATGCGCGTGCTGGCTGATCTGACGCACCAGCGTCTTGCGATAGTGGTCTGGCATCCAGTCTTTGGCTTCGATGAAGTCGCCGGCATCGATACGGCCTTCGAAGTGCTGTTCCAGCTGCATCTGCTCGGCCGAACGAATCGCTTGCTTTTTTGCGCCATCGGCGTCGCTGCCCATGGTGTCCATTTCCTGCGTGTACATGTGCGGGTTCCTATTCAATGCAAAAAGTGAATCAACGGCGCTGCGGTTGTGTTCTGGCCGCTTCGTTACCTTCAAAACTGTGAGAAGAAAGTGGGTGGCTGACGATTCATCAATTTTTTGAACGCCGATCCACCACGCGCTTTGCTTTGCCGGTCAACGTTCGCTCGATTGAATTCGGCTGCAGCACCGACACCTGGGTGCGGATGCCGACCAGCGTCTTGATACGAGCCTGCAACCAGTCTGAGAGTTCGCCTGCTGCGTTCGCGTCGGCCGCTTGGCGCAGCTCGCAATTCACTTCGATGTGGTCGAGCGTGCCTTCGCGGCTCACCACCAACTGGTACTGGCCGGACAACCGGTCGTTTTGCAGCACGATCTCTTCGATCTGCGTTGGAAACACGTTGACGCCGCGGATGATCAGCATGTCGTCGCTGCGGCCGACAATCTTGCCCATCCGGCGAAACGCGCGGGACGTCGGTGGCAGCAGCCGCGTCAGGTCGCGCGTGCGGTAGCGGATGATCGGCATCGCTTCTTTTGTCAACGCGGTAAACACCAGCTCGCCTTCCTCACCGTCGGGCAACACCTGGCCGGTCTCCGGATCGATGATCTCGGCCAAAAAGTGGTCCTCCCAGATCACCGGTCCGTCCTTGCTTTCCACGCACTCGCTGGCCACCCCCGGGCCCATCACCTCGGACAGGCCGTAGATGTCCACCGCATCGAGCCCGGCTTTGGCTTCAATGTCGCGGCGCATCGCCTCGGTCCAAGGCTCGGCGCCGAAGATGCCGAGTTGAAGTGACGATGCTGCTGCATCCAGCCCCTGGCGCTCGAACTCTTCAACGATCACCTGCATGTAGCTGGGCGTCACCATGATGATCGATGGCTGCAGGTCGCGAATCAATTGCACCTGTTTCTCGGTCTGGCCACCGGACATCGGGATTACGGTGCAACCAGCGCGTTCGGCGCCGTAATGTGCGCCCAAGCCGCCGGTGAACAGGCCGTAGCCA
>JBBPYC010000013.1:0-26776 GCA_038200275.1 Burkholderiales bacterium | reverse complement strand
GGCCGCTTCGGGCTTGCGCCCTTCGCGGCCGAACAGCGCGCAAACCAATGTGCCCAGGTGGGTCAGTTTTACTTCGGCGATTGCGCTGAAAGTGGGTCAGATTTACATCGGCGTTGACAAACACCAACGGGCTGCTGCGCCAGTACCTGCCGAAGGGCACCGATTCCGAGCGTCCACAGCCAAGACGACTTGGACGCCATTGCCGACAGGCTGAACAGCCGACCGCGGGCCACTCACGGCTTCAACTCGCCGCTGGCCGTGTTCGCTCACATGCTGGCCATCGCTCAGCAGATTCCCACCGCAATCCAATAACCCACATGTTGCACTTGGGACTTGAAACCGCCCAGGGTAAAAACTTGCCATTTGGCGCCTGGCAGGTAATCCATCCGGGATTCGACAGGTAGATCACTGACATAATGGCGCTGGCCCCGCGCATAAAGCGGGAATCCTCTAGTATCAATGAGCTTGGGCAGCTTACCGGTCTACCTGGGCTAACGCAATTCGGTTTTTAAGCATTCGACGGGAGTAAATATTGACAACGTATAAAGAGCTTTTGGCGCAACGGGAAGCATTGGACAATCAGATTGACAAGGCCCGCCAAAGCGAGCTGTCAGACGCAGTAGCGCGAGTCAAGCAATTGATTGATGAGTATGGGTTGACGCAGGCCGACGTTTTCGGCGGATCCCGCAAAGGACGCACGACAACTGCTGGTCGGAAAGTGGCTGCCAAATATCGCAATCCAGACACGAACGAAACCTGGACTGGCCGTGGTCGCCAGCCCAAATGGATTCAAGGAAAGGATGTGAAAGACTTTGCGATTGATTGAATCGCAGGCTTGCTGCACCGCTTATAGCGTGGCGCGGCCATTCCCCACTCAAATCTGGTTGGGATCTAAGACAATGACTGATCGGACAACGAATTGGGCGGACGCCTTGGGCACTACCAGATCGCCTGCTTTTTATTCTTCTAGTCTGCCGTCATATCCCTGAGGATTCCGCTTTTGCCAACGCCAATGGTCACGGCACATGGTGACCAGATCGCGGTGGGCACGCCATTGCAGCTGCTCGGCTGCAAGCGTCGCGTCGGCGTAACAGGCCGCCACGTCTCCAGGCCGACGTGGCCCCATAGCGTAGGGGATTGACTGACCACTGGCAGCGGCGAATGACGCCACCATCTCAAGTACGCTGTTTCCGCATCCCGTACCCAGATTGACAGCCCAGCAACCAGGTTCGTGGTCGAGCCGTTTCAGCGCCGCCAAATGGCCTAGTGATAAGTCAACCACGTGAACATAATCGCGCACACCGGTCCCGTCCGGCGTTTCGTAGTCGTCGCCCCAAATTTGTAGCTGCTCGCGTCGCCCTATTGCCACCTGAGCGACAAACGGCATCAAGTTGCCCGGCACACCGCGCGGGTCTTCTCCGATCAGGCCGCTCTTGTGCGCGCCCACTGGATTGAAGTAGCGAAGGATTGCGATACGCCAACGCTGCGGTTCGCTTGCATGCAGGTCTCGCAGCATCTGCTCGATGATCAGTTTGGTTTGCCCGTAAGGATTGGTTGCACGCAACGGATGCTGCTCAGTCAGCGGCAGTTGCATCGGCTCGCCGTAGACGGTAGCCGACGAGCTGAACACGAGCCGATGAACGTCGCAGGCAGCCATGGCCTCAAGCAGCCGCATGGAACCGAGCACGTTGTGATCGTAGTAGGCCAAAGGGTGCCGGACCGAATCGCCAACGGCCTTCAGGCCGGCGAAATGCACGACGGCGCTGGCTCCGCTATCACGCAACGCCTGTTCAAGCGCAAGCCCATTTCGGATGTCGCCTTCGATCACTGAAAGGCGCCGGCCAGCAATCTGCTCGACTCGGATCAGCGACTCACGTTGGCTGTTGCTGAAATTGTCGAATACGGTGACATCGAACCCAGCGTTCAGCAACTCCAGACAGGTGTGCGAGCCGATGTAGCCCGCTCCTCCGGTCACGAAAATTCTGATAAAGCACGTAGGGTCTGACCGGGTTGGCATCGGGAGATTTTGCACCGCTTCGTGAGGTAGCCTCTGCATTGCATGCGACGCGCGCTTGGTAGCGGAAATTGCTACCAGTGTCGACTGGTTGTGCAGGGGGCTCCGATAATGCCGATGCCGCATGCTCAGCAACTGCCGAACGATACGCCAGTGCGGCGCCACTGACAATATTCCGTCATCACCGAATGCACAGATGAAGAAGAATCCTGAGAGCATGCCCGTCGCGGTCGTGATGCGCCGGCGTGCCACGGTCGGGGCTGCTGCGCGCTGGCAGGCCTGGCGTTGGGAGCTGGCCGACGTGGTACCCGACCATGACGGTTTCGGCGACCGGGCGCGCAAGTTGTTCGAGACGGAGCACGAGCAGCGCTGGTTGCACCCCGGCTACCACGTCGAGTTGTTCACCGATGATGCTGAGGGCTACTACCTGAACGTCACCACGGCGGCACCCTGCTGGTTTGTGATGTGGCGAATGGAGGCCGATCGGTGCGATGCGACGGAGCAGTTTGCACGCCCGCAGGCGGTATCGCTCAGCTACCACGATGCGGGCCGTTGGTTGGACGCCCAGGAAACGGTTGAGCAGGTTGCCGCGCCGTTACCGGTAGTTGAGTGGGTGCGGGCGTTCACCGACCAGCACCACGTAATCGAATCCAAGCGGCGTCAACGGCCGCAGAGCTTTCGCACGCTGCAGGACCGGTTTGGCAATCCCGCCTCGGTCAGCACCGATCGCAAGATGCCTACGCGGTCTTCGTGACCAAGCCCACCGGGATTGCCAGTCATGACCTCAGACCGCACACCAACGGCGCCTGCCGACGGTTTTCTCAGCCGCTGGTCGCGCCGCAAGGACGCACAGCGCCAGGGTGCCCCGGCTGACGAACCCGTTGCGTCGTCGCTGCCAAAGACGCAGGCGGTGGTTGACTCGGTAGCAGCCAGTGACCGCGAATCGCCCCAGTCCAGCGCGCCACCGAATGGAGTTGCTGACTCCGAGTCAACCAAGCCGCTGTCGCTGCACGATGCACGCGCACTCACGGCTGAATCTGACTTCGTGCCGTTTATGGCGCGCGGTGTGGCGCCGGATGTGCGAAATGCTGCGATGAAGCAACTGTTTGCCGACCCGCACTACAACGTAATGGATGGCCTCGACATCTATATTGAGGACTACACCAAGACGGTGCCGCTGCCGATATCGGTGATAAAGCGAATGGCGGCCGCCCAGTTTCTTGGCCTGTTTGAGCAGGAGAAAGAGCCCGCAGTCGCAGCCGCAGCAGCGGAGACGACCCAAGTGGTTGATGGCACCGGAGCCGGCGCGGCACCCCTGACCGAGTTGTGTGCTGTCGCCGATACAGCAGCGACCGACGCCGTAACGTCCAGTGATCCTGGCGATCCTGCACTGCCGACCAACTAGGCGCCAGCCGCAACGCGAATCCAAACCCAAACCCGATTGCCTTCATGACACTCAAGAAAACCCTTGTCTGCGACTGCAATCGCACGATGCAACTCGACCTGCCAGCGCTCGGCCAAGCGCTGGGTGAGCCACTGGCGCGCCACAGCACGCTGTGCCGGCGCGAAGCAGGTGCATTTCAGCAGGCGGCTCAATCCAGTGACGAACTGCTCGTCGCGTGTACGCAGGAACAACGACTCTTCACCGAATTGGCAACGCAGACACCGGCGGCGACCGCCACCGTCAGCTTTGTAAATATCCGGGAGACCGGCGGCTGGAATGCGCGCGGGCAGGTGGCCACCGCCAAGATTGCGGCGCTGCTGGCGATTGCCAAGCGGCCGCCGCCCGAGCCGGTGCCCACCGTCGGCTATCGCAGTGCGGGTCGGCTGTTGATCATCGGCGCGCTCGACCATGCCGAGCGCGCCGCTGCCATGCTCAGCGACACGTTGGCACCCACGCTTTTTGTACTCGGCGGCAGCGGTGCGCAGAATCGCGCCTGGCCTGTACTGAGTGGCCGGATTGAGCGGCTGACTGGCTGGCTTGGCGCGTTCGAGTTGTCGTGGTCGAACGCGAACCCGATCGACTTGGACGCATGCACCCGCTGCAACGCGTGTCTCGCGGTGTGTCCAGAACAAGCGATTGGACTCGACTATCAGATTGACATGGCCCGCTGCACCGGGCACCGCGACTGCGTGACCGCGTGCGGCGCGGCAGCGGCCATTGACTTCAACCGGGCAGGGCGCACCGAAGTCGAAACGTTCGATCTGGTGCTTGACCTTCGCGAAACGTCTGCATTCGAGCAGCATGCGCCGCCGCCCGGCTATCTGCGCTGGAATGGGCATGATCCGGCACCGCTGATCGAACTGCGACAGCGCGTCGGCGAGTTCGAGAAACCAAAATTCTTTGACTACCGACCGAAGCTCTGTGCACACAGCCGCAACGACCAAGTCGGCTGCCACGCCTGCATTGACATCTGTTCAGCTGCGGCAATCTCAAGCGACAAGGTGCGCCAGCGCATCGTTGTCGAGCCGCATTTGTGCATCGGTTGCGGCGCCTGTAGCACGGTCTGCCCGACGGGTGCGATCGGTTTCACATGGCCACGTGCAACAGACCAGGGCGGCAAGCTTAAAACCCTGTTGACGACCTACGCACAGGCCGGTGGGCGCGACCCGGTGTTGCTGTTGCACAGCGAACAGCGCGGTCGCCAGCTGATCGAGCAAGTGGGGCGTGCCGCCCAGCTGCGCAGCGCGTCTGGGCTGGCTGCAAACGTTATTCCCGTGGCGCTTTGGCACACCCTGTCGGTCGGACTTGAGCTGTGGCTTGCGGCAATTGCGATGGGTGCTTCGCGCGTCGTCGTGCTGTCGACCGATGAAGAGGCGCCCGATTACCGCGTGGGTCTGGATCAGCAGATGGCAGTTGCGCAGGCGCTGCTGTTGGGGCTCGGATACGGCAAAGACCGTGTGGTGCAAATCACGGCGCGATCGGCGACTGAGCTCGACACCGAACTGACGCAGGTTGCCAGGCAGTCCCTGCGTGGTCCGGCAGAGGCCGCACGTTTTGCGATCGGCAACGACAAGCGGGCGACCCTGGAGTTCGCACTGGATCACCTGATTGCTCAAGCGCCGGTCCGCGTTGACACGATTGCGTTGCCGTCGGTCGGAGCACCATTCGGCGCAATCGACATCGACAAGCAGGCTTGCACGATGTGCTTGAGCTGCGTAAGCGCCTGTCCGGCTGCTGCGATCGCAGACAACAAGGAAGCCCCGCAGTTGCGCTTCATCGAAAAAAATTGCGTCCAGTGTGGTCTGTGCGCAAGCACCTGCCCGGAGGACGCGATCGCGCTGGTGCCACGTCTGTTGACCACACGGGAGCGCCAACAACCTCGCGTGCTCAACGAAATGGCGCCGTTTTCCTGTGTGCGTTGCGGCGAACCTTTCGGCACCCAGAAGGCGATCGAGACCATGCTCGGCCGGTTGGTCGGCCACTCCATGTTCCAGGGTGCAGCGTTGCATCGTCTCAAGATGTGCAGCGACTGCCGTGTGATCGATCTGTACTCGTCGGACGACGAAGCCCGGATCACCGACTTGTGAATACTTCAAATGTTGCGTTGGCCGATGCGGCCGACCCGGACGGTATAGAAGCCGGACGGGCTGCGTGGTACGGGTTGCTCTCGGCGCTGTTCTACCGTGCGCCGAGCCCTGACCTTTACGCTCAACTTCGGGCTGCACCGCGCAGCACCCCGGACGCGCACACCGAGCTGATGGTGGCCTGGCACGCACTCCTCAATGTGGTCGACCGGCTGAGCCGCGCTAGGGTCGAAGCCGAATACGACACGCTCTTCGGCGGTGTCGGGAGACCCGATATCTACCTGTTTGGGTCCCACCATCTGGCAGGGTTTCTGAACGAGAAGCCGCTGGTCGACTTGCGCGATGATCTGCGCAGTTTCGGCTTGGAGCGGTCCGACCGCGTGCTCGAAACAGAAGACCACATTGCATGCCTGCTTGGCTCGATGCAGCAGTTGATTGCTGATGAAAGTGTGCAGGGTCTCCAGCGGAGCGAGGACGGCGCAACGGCAGGTACTGCCGACTTGGCACTGGATCGTCAGCACACCTTATTCGGGCGACATATCGCAAGCTGGAGCGATACCGTCTGCGAGATCGTGTCGAAGCATCCGAAGGCGGAATTCTATGCACGCCTGGCCGATTTGCTGGTGGTATTTGTCGCCATCGAGCGGCAGGCGTTCGAGATGATGGAACTCAATACCGAATCATTAACGAAGAATTAATCGGGTGAACGCTTCAGCCGAAAGTCCTCGATGTGGGGGTTATCCTGTACTAGATCACTCGCGGAACTAAGGCATCATCGCCCGATGTAAATGCTGCCCTTCCGTTGTCCCGCCGGGCAACGGCCAATCCGTTTGCCGAGGCCTGGAGTCACTATGTCGCAATCCAAACTTTCTGCACCCAAATCGTCGCGTCGCGGATTTGTGACGATGTCGGCCACTGCAGGTGCCGCGGTTGCAGCTGCTGCGGCCGTGCCATTCGTCGCCTCGTCGTCCGCAGTTGCGGAAGTCGCTGAAGTTGTTCGACCGAAACCCGAGCGTGGTGGTGGCTACCACGCCAGCGAGCACATCAAACGCTATTACAAAACCACCCTCATCTAACGGGTCGATCGCCATGTTGCTGACCAGAAAAGTCACCACCTCTGCGCCGCAGTCCGCTGGCGCCTCTATCGACGCACCGATGCTGCGCAGCTTGCAACGTCAACTCTCGCACGCGCTGCCAACGATGGATCGGCGTCGCTTTTTGCGCCGCTCTGGCCTTGGTGTCGGTGTGGGGGTTGCGGCCTCCGGGTTGACGCTGGTCCAGCGCGCTCGCGCTGCAGACAAAACGCCTGCGGTGTCCGATGCAAAGATTGAGGTTCGACGCACCGTATGCTCGCACTGCTCTGTCGGTTGCGCTGTGGATGCGGTGGTGCAAAACGGTGTATGGGTTCGGCAGGAGCCGGTGTTCGACTCGCCGATCAACCTGGGCGCACATTGCGCTAAAGGTGCGGCATTGCGCGAACACGGGCACGGTGAACACCGCTTGCGTTATCCGATGAAACTCGTGAACGGCAAGTACCAGCGTATCAGCTGGGACGTGGCGCTCAGCGAAATTACCGCGAAGATGGAAGAGTTGCGAAAATCCAGCGGACCGGACAGCGTCTACGTGATTGGCTCCTCCAAACACAGCAATGAGCAGGCGTACCTGCTGCGCAAATTCGCGAGCTTGTGGGGCAGCAACAATTGCGATCACCAAGCGCGCATCTGTCATTCCACCACCGTTGCCGGGGTAGCCAACACCTGGGGCTACGGTGCAATGACGAACTCGTACAACGACATGCAGCGCAGCAAGGTGGCGATGTACATCGGCTCCAATGCAGCGGAAGCGCATCCGGTCAGCATGTTGCACATGCTGCATGCGAAGGAAAACGGCTGCAAGATGATCGTGGTGGACCCACGGTTTACGCGCACTGCGGCCAAAGCCGACGAGTACGTACGCATCCGCTCTGGCTCTGACATCGCGTTTTTGTTTGGCTTGCTGCACCACATTTTCAAGAACGGATGGGAAGACAAGGCTTACATCAACGACCGCGTCTATGGCATGGACAAGGTGCGCGAAGAGGTTTTGACCAAGTGGACCCCGGACAAAGTCGAAGAGGTTTGCGGGGTGCCCGAAGCGCAGATGCTCAAGGTTGCCACATGGCTTAATGAAAACCGGCCTGGCACCGTCGTCTGGTGCATGGGGCAGACGCAGCACACGACTGGCAATGCGATTGTTCGTGCGTCATGCATCCTGCAACTGGCACTTGGCAACATTGGCAAATCGGGCGGAGGTGCAAACATCTTCCGTGGCCACGACAACGTGCAAGGCGCGACCGATGTGGGCCCGAACCCTGACTCATTGCCCGGTTATTACGGCTTGGCAGAAGGCAGCTGGCGGCATTTCGCAAAAGTCTGGGATGTGGATTTCGATTGGATCAAGGCCAGGTTCGCGACGCCTGGAATGATGAGCAAGAGCGGCATTACCGTGTCGCGCTGGATCGATGGTGTGCTGGAGAAAAACGACCTGATTGATCAGGATTCGAACCTTCGCGGCGTGTTTTACTGGGGGCACGCGCCCAACTCACAGACCCGCGGGCTCGAAATGAAACGGGCGATGGACAAGCTCGATTTGTTGGTCGTGGTTGATCCGTACCCTTCCGCAACAGCTGCAATGGCCGCGATGCCCGGCAGGCCGGAGGACTTGAACCCGAATCGGGCGGTGTATCTGTTGCCTGCTGCCACGCAGTTTGAGACCACCGGTTCGTGTACGGCATCGAACCGGTCGCTCCAGTGGCGCGAGAAGGTGATCGAGCCGTTGTGGGAGAGCCGCAGCGACCATATGATCATGTATCAGCTCGCGCAGAAATTGGGTTTCGGCACCGAGTTGGTCAAGAACATCAAGCTGCAGAAGGTGGGCGGCTTGGACGAACCAATGGTGGAAGACATCCTGCGCGAGATCAATCGCTCGGTTTGGACCATCGGTTATTCCGGTCAGACGCCGGAGCGGCTCAAGGCGCATATGCGCAACATGAGCGCATTCGACCCGACCAGTCTGCGTGCCAAGGCAGGCACTGATAAGGAGACTGGCTACGATTTGACGGGCGACTTCTTTGGACTGCCTTGGCCGTGCTGGGGCACGCCTGAGCTCAAACATCCCGGCAGTGCGAATCTGTACGACACGTCCTTGCACGTGATGGAGGGTGGGGGCAACTTCCGCGCCAATTTCGGTGTGGAGCGTGAGGGTGTCAGCCTGTTAGCGGCCGATGGGTCACACTCCAAAGGTGCAGACATCACGACCGGCTACCCCGAATTCGATCACATATTGCTCAAAAAGCTGGGTTGGTGGGGCGAACTGACGCCCACTGAATCTTCAGCAGCCGAAGGCAAGAATTGGAAGACCGATCTGTCTGGCGGCATCATCCGTGTCGTGATGAAAAACCACGGTTGCTATCCGTTTGGCAATGCGAAGGCGCGCGCAGTGGTGTGGAATTTTCCTGACGCCGTGCCGATCCACCGCGAGCCGCTCTACGGTACGCGGCCGGATCTTGCAGCCAAGTATCCAACGCATGAAGACAAGGCCGCGTTCTGGCGTCTACCGACGTTGTTCAAGTCGGTGCAGCAGAAGGCGATCGCCGATCGCATGTTCGAAAAATTCCCTTTGATCCTCACCTCGGGTCGTCTTGTCGAGTACGAGGGCGGCGGAGAAGAGACACGTTCAAATCCGTGGCTTGCCGAGTTGCAACAAGAGATGTTCATCGAAGTCAATCCAAAGATTGCTGCGGCGCGCGGGTTTCGCAATGGCGACCGGGTCTGGGTCAGCACACCGAATGGCGCCCGGCTCAACGTGCAGGCCCTCGTTACGGAGCGGGTCGGTGTAGACACCACGTTCATGCCGTTCCACTTCTCCGGCCGCTGGCAAGGCGTTGACATGCTTGCTCACTACCCGGACGGCGCCGCGCCGATCGTGCGCGGCGAGGCGATCAATACGGGCACCACGTACGGCTACGACAGCGTGACGATGATGCAGGAAACCAAGACGACGATCTGCAATGTAGAGAAAGCCTGACAGGAGCGCTTTGATGGCCCGCATGAAATTTATTTGTGACACAGAGCGTTGCATCGAATGCAACGGCTGCGTCACCGCCTGCAAAAACGAACACGACATCCCATGGGGTGTGAACCGTCGGCGTGTCGTGACGATGAACGACGGTGTGCCAGGCGAGAAATCAATCTCGGTTGCATGCATGCATTGTTCAGACGCACCCTGTATGGCGGTGTGCCCGGTTAACTGTTTCTACAAAACCGATGAGGGCGTCGTGCTGCACGACAAAGACATCTGCATCGGTTGCGGCTACTGCTCTTATGCGTGTCCATTCGGCGCGCCGCAGTTTCCGTCTGACGGGCGCTTTGGTGCGCGCGGCAAGATGGACAAATGCACGTTCTGCGCAGGTGGCCCAGAGGTCAACGGCAGCGAGGCCGAGTACGAGAAGTACGGACGAAATCGGCTGGCTGAAGGCAAGCTGCCGGCCTGTGCCGAAATGTGCTCGACCAAAGCACTGCTCGCTGGCGATGGTGATGTGGTGGCCGACATCTTCCGTACCCGGGTGGTGCATCGTGGTAAAGGGGCCGAAGTGTGGGGCTGGGGTACTGCCTATGCCTCAAAGCAGGCTGGCCAGCCCGATGCAGCTACGGCCACCATGGGAGCCAAGAAGTGAAAATGACTTGGGAGCTGATTGCTCTGGCTGTGGTGGCTGTTGCTGCAACTGCCTGCACTGAGAAGCCGCAGACCATTGGAAGCAGCCGCGTCGCCGATGAGGTGCCGTACGCAGGCTCAAAGTATCCGTATGCGGCACCCGATTGGACTGCGGGTGACGAAAAGAGCTGGCGGGAACAGTTGCGCGTGCGAACGCAGCGCGGTCAAAACGAATACAGCCGCATGTAGACGCGGCCAGGAGATTTTTCGTGCAGCGCTCAATTATTGTCTTCATTCTTGCCGCAATCGGTTTGATCTCGGGGGCTTGGTCCCAGGCGCCTGGGACAGTGGCGGCCACAGGCGGCATTCAGAGTCAAAGTATTTTTGAGGTGCGGCCTGATGCCAGCACCGAGCCGGGCTATAGCACCCAGTCCAATGCAGCGCGCGCGCAGGTGCAACCGCTCAACAACGCGCCGATGTGGCGTAAAGCACAAGGCGGCGTGGCAGGTTACAGCAGTCTGCCAGCCGACCAGTTTCCAGAAGCTGGCGTACTGATCCAACCACCGGTGAGTTACTTCGGCATGCGTGCAACGACCGCTGGCGAAGCTTGGCGCGAAGTTCGCAATCGTTGGATCATTCCGTACGGCGGCGCTTTGCTGTTGATCGTGCTGGGTGCGTTGTTTCTGATGTATTTCGCAGTGGGCCCGATGCGTACCCATGGTCGTAAGACAGGCCGAAGCATCGAGCGCTTTACGCCGTTCGAGCGGTCCGCCCACTGGGCCAATGCCATTGCCTTCGTCATTCTTGCGATTTCCGGACTGACAATCATCTTCGGTCGGTACTTAATTGCTCCGTGGGCTGGGAATTCGGTGTTCGGACCGGTTACCTATGTGCTTAAGACGGTGCACAACTTTGTTGGTCCATTGTTCGTGGTGTCTTTGTTGGTCGTGATCGTCACGTTTATCAAGGACAATTTTCCGCAGCGTGGGGATTGGGCATGGATCAAAGCAGGTGGCGGGATGTTCGGCGGTGCGGAAGCACCGTCGCACCGCTTCAACGCCGGCGAGAAACTGCTGTTTTGGGGTGCGGTGCTGTTTCTGGGCAGCATTGTGGTCGCTTCCGGGTTGGTACTGGATCATTTGATCCCGAACCTGGTTTATGACCGGCAAACGATGCAGCTCAGTCATATGGTGCATGCCATCGCCACGCTACTTATGATGGGAGCCATCGCAGGTCATATCTACATTGGCACGTTGGGCATGGAAGGCGCGTATCACGCCATGCGCAAAGGGTGGGTCGACGAGACTTGGGCGCGTGAGCATCATGGCTACTGGTATCAGGACGTGCGAAGTGGTCGCGTTCCCGTGCAGCGTTCCCGGCCGTTGGTGCGCTCCAGCAGCAGTGCCTCACGGGCACCGTCCGTTAGAACTTGACAACAACAAGGACCCGACTTAATGCGAACGATTCAGATGGCCGCAGCGGCGGCGCTGCTTGCAGCAACAGCGCATGCGAAGTTGCCGCCTTTGGACGAAGGTGGCAAAACAAAGGCTGCTGACGCAGCAGCGAAAGCCGTCTGGAGTGCCAAGGTTGAGTCCTTTAAGCTGTGCACCGCACAAGATGATGTGGTGAGTAGTTACCGGAAGAGCCACAACTTGGCCGATTTGAGCAAACCTGACCAGCCGCTCCCGGGTTGTGTTGATCCTGGTCCCTACGCGGCGGTAACGGCTGCAGCACCCGCATTGGCTGCGTCTGCAACAGCACCAAAACTTGAAGCTGCTGGCGCGCACTCACCACCTTCGACAGCCGATTCACCCCCTGTCATCAGCGAACGCAAGAATGCGGTGGATCCCGCAGAAGCGTCAAAGGCAGCCTCGGTCGGTCAGCCGGCGCCGGCAGTGTCTCGACCGATTGAAGCATCGGGTGCACATTCGCCTGCAGCAACGGCGGTCGCACCACCTTCCACGTCGCCTGCTTCTGCCACAGCAGCAAGTCTCCCCGCGCGAGCGAGCAGTGTGGGCAAGATCGATGCAGCAACTGCGCATTTGCCACTGTTCCGTGCATCGATGCCGGCTCTGCCCCAGGCAGAAACAGCACCGACCCAAGGAGCGGCTAGCGCAGCAGCACGTGCCGCTGCGCCGCAGGCGGTCACAAGTACACCGTTTTCGATATCGCCAAGCCCAATGGCACCCGCAATGACCGCACCAGCCTCGTCAATACCGACTGTGCCTGTCGCGACTCCAGCCGCAAGCGCGCCAGGGACGCCGAACAGTACAGGCCGCACGACGTCGTCAAGTGCCATTGGGACGACCTCAGCTTCCGTACCGGCCATGATGCCTGCGGTATCTACACAAACACAGGCTGGCGTATCGGTCGACGCAGCGATTGCTGCGGCAACTGCTGCGGCCGAGATTGCTGCAAGCAAAACCGCCTCTGCACCGTCCGCCAATGCAGTTACGACAAGCGCACCGTCCAAACCCTGAGGTTCCATTTCTAGGCCGAGATGACCGGCGTTCATATCTGAGACGTGGCATTTAGATCATGATCAGCTGCTGAGTTTTTGAGCGATTCGATCGAAAACACTGTTCGTCGATGATGTTTCATGACCTCCAGTTCTGAACTGCAATAGGTTTGGCTTGCAAAGCCCAGAAATTGCCACTTGGCAGCACCCATTGATCGGACCGCGGCATTGACTATCGATTCGCCCGCCATGACTGCGGCGCCCCGTCTAACGCATGCTCGGGCGCCGACTACGGGAACGGTAACGGTCACGGATGAAAACGGCGCCCGCACAGTTGTCTCCATTCCGGCTGAGCGGCCACTGACAATCTATGTCGATAACCGAGAGCTCGTCACGCTCATGACACTCGGGGCGCAGCCAGAGTGGCTTGTGCTGGGTTTTCTGCGCAACCAACGGCTGATCGACGCGCTCAGCGACATCGAGTCCATTACCGTCGATTGGGACGTGAACGCTGCGGCGGTCAAGACCCGTGAGGGAATCGATGCGGTCGAACAGCGCACGGCGCGCCGCGTCATCACCACGGGCTGTGGTCAGGGCAGCGTCTTCGGTGGTCTGATGGACGACATCGACTCAATCAGTTTGCCGCCGGCCTCACAAGCGTGCATTACGCAGGCCACGCTGTACGGAATTGTCAACGCAATTCGATTGCAGGAGAGCACATACAAGTCTGCCGGCTCGGTCCACGGTTGCGCGTTGTTTCGGGGTGCGCAAATGCTGCTGTTCGTAGAAGACGTCGGGCGCCACAATGCAATCGATACCATCGCAGGCTGGATGTGGCTTCAGCAAGATGATCCGTCCGCTGCGTCTGCCGCCGAGTGCGTGTTCTACACGACCGGGCGACTGACCAGCGAGATGATCATGAAGTCTGCCCAAATGGGCGTGCCGATCGTGATTTCCCGCAGCGGCATCACGCAGATGGGATTCGACCTTGCGGAGCGGCTTGGCTTGTGTGCCGTGGGGCGTGCAACGAACCGGCGATTTCTCTGTTACGCGACACCCGATCGGATCCGCTTCGACACCGCTGCTACGCAGCAGCCCGCCAGCTCGGGCGGAGGCGAGTCAGGCGCTTGAGTGATTGCTCCCGATGGCCTACAGAACCGTGTGTAGCAATGCGCCTTTGTAGAGCACTGGCCCGGTTGGCCCGCCTTCACTGGGCACGCCACCGCGCGGTTCCAGACTGATCGCAAGTGTTGGCACGTTGCTTACAGCGTCCGCACTTGCGCTGATCCGTTCGACCGGAGCGTCGCCGAGTACGCCGAGCGAGCGAGGCGCCTGGTCTGCCACCAATGCCCATAATTGCAGTGACTTGTCTCCAGCGACCCCAGCTGAGCCCGCGCGCTTGAGCGTGAGCTGACGACTCTTCGGATCGAACTGCACAAGAATCGGTTTGTCCTCAGGGCGGCCAGACAACACCGCCACGTACTCGATCAAGGGCGCCGCATCGAGTCGACTCTGCAGGCTCGCGACCGTGGCACTGTGGCGACGCTCCAGCTGTCCAGTATTTAGCACGACCAGCACCGTGGCCAGCACGCCGCTAAAGGCCAATGTGCGCCAGAGCGCCAAGCTTCGCCAGCCTGTGGCGCGCTCGAGCGTTGCAACTGACGCTGACCGCACAGCCCGCTGCGCACGCTGTGCCTGTTCTGCATACACCAGATTGTCGATGCGTTGCCAGACCACGGGGTCTGGCGATACGCTGGGCTGCAGCTCATTCAAACCCGCCAATCGTGCCTGCCACACCAGTGCCGCGGCCTGCACCGAGGGCTCCGTCCGTGCCTGCGTCTCGAAGCGCCGACGCGCGCCATTCTGTAAGCTGCCAAGCGCGTACTCAGCTGCCAATCGGTCAAGCAATTGCGGATGATGAGGCAAATGCATAGATCAGTCTTTTCGCATCGATTGCGCGACAGCGAACTGCATCACGCGAAATGTGCGAGGCAGCCGCGCAGTTGCTCCAAACCTCGGCGAATCCAGGTCTTGACGGTACCGAGGGGCAACTTGAGCTGCTTGGCGAGTTCGTTGTGGCTGAGCTCACGCAGGTAGGCAGAAGTGATCACGTCCCGCTGCCGGTGATCGAGTTGGCTCAGGCACCGGTGCAGAGCGGAAGCCTGCTCGCTGGCGTCTGCGTATGCCAAGGGGCTAGGTAGATCTCCCTCAAGTACTGCGGCGAGGTGTTCATCGATTGGCTGCGTCAGGTGACTGCGGCTGGCGCCGAGTCGCCGCAGGCTGTCGAGTGCGCGGCTTCGCACGATCAAGCCGAGCCACGCCATTGGCGGGCTGAGCGTCGCGCGGTAGTCCGCGGCGGAGCGCCAGATCGTCAAAAATGCTTCTTGCAGCACGTCTTCGGCAGATTCCCTCTGGCCAACCACCCGCAGCGCCAGTCCATACAAGCGAGGCGCTGTGCATTCGTACAAGAGCTTGAGTGCTGCGTGATCGTGTGCCGCGATGCGGTCGAGTAAGCCGATCAGGTTGGTGTCGGAGGTGGCCGGATTCATCCGCGCATTGTGCGATAAATGATGGCCAAAGCGTTGTTGATCTGTGACCGACAGCCTGCCTTCGCCGCTTAAATCCTTTGAGCTTGATTTCGGGCGAGTGCGCCTAGCCAATTCCGAGCGGACCCGTCCGCTGGCGCCAATCCTGCGTGCACACAAAGCGAAGATTTCAAGCTGCATTGCACAAGTACGTGCCTGGCGGCGCAGCGGATGTCGCTGGACCAAGCTTGGTAGTGTGCCTGCTACAATTCCACCCGTTGCGGCTGTAGCTCAGTTGGATAGAGTACTTGGCTACGAACCAAGGGGTCGTGGGTTCAATTCCTGCCAGCCGCACCAACAAAATCAACGGGTTAGCTCTCATCGGGGGCTAGCCCGTTTCCATTTGTCGATCGCATAGGCACTTTTGCCCCCACATTTGCCCCCACAGCGCGATTTGCTTGGTGATCACTGTGCCTTGCGCGGATCACTGCTCGGTCAGGTTCGGGCGTTATCCATCGTCGCGTTTCCAAAGTGCGGTTCAACTTGCTGGCTCTCATCGTCATGGGTCGTTGGCAGACCGGAGCAAACGGTTTGCGTATCGCCCGCTTAACCGTTTCTGCCTCATGCCTCTGACTCTCCAACAACTCGAACGCCACCTTTTCAAAGCGGCTGACATCCTGCGCGGCAAGATGGATGCGTCGGAATTCAAGGAATACATCTTCGGGATGTTGTTCCTCAAGCGCTGCTCCGACGTGTTCGACCAGCGCCGCGAGCAGGTCATCTCGCGGGAAATCGCCGCCGGCAGAACACCGGCCGAGGCCAAGGAGAGCGCCGAACTCAAACGCTGGTACGGCCTATCTTTTTACGTGCCGCCCACGTCGCGCTGGCAGCATCTGGTCGATGAGGCCCACACCGACGTTGGCGGCTTTCTGAATCGCGCCCTGGGTGGCCTGGAAAGCAATAACTCCAGTCTCGCCGGGGTGCTCGAGCACATCGACTTCTCGCGCAAGGTCGGCCAAAGCAAGATCCCCGACATCAAGCTGCGTCAGCTCATCAGCCACTTCAGCAACTACCGGCTGCGCAACGAGGACTTCGAGTTTCCCGACCTGCTGGGCGCCGCCTACGAATACCTGATCGGCGAGTTCGCCGACTCCGCCGGCAAGAAGGGCGGCGAGTTCTACACGCCACGTTCGGTGGTGCGCATGATGGTGCGGCTGGTCAAGCCCGAACAGCAGCACAGCATCTACGACCCCTGCGTCGGCTCGGGCGGCATGCTGATTCTGGCCAAGGAATACATCGACGAACACGGCGGCGACGGCACCCGGGCCGAGCCGCAGCACGCCGAAGGCGGCGAGTTGATGCGCTTCGACCGCGTGCTGTCGAATCCGCCGTTTTCGATCAACTGGGGCACCACCGACACCGACCGCACGGGCCAGCCGGTCTGGGCGCCCAAGTTCCGCTCCGAGCGTTTTCGCTACGGCGAGGTGTCGCTGGGCAGTAAGAAAGCCGACCTGATGTTCCTGCAGCACATGCTGGCGGTCACGCGCGACGGCGGCATGGTCGCCACCGTGATGCCGCACGGCGTGCTGTTTCGCGGCGGCGAAGAACGTGCCATCCGCGCCGCGATGATCGAAGCCGACCTGTTCGAAGCCGTGATCGGCCTGCCCGCCAACCTGTTCTACGGCACCGGCATCCCGGCCTGCGTGCTGGTGCTGCGCCAGCGGCAAGGCAACCACAGCGGCAAGCCGGCCGAGCGCCAGGGCAGGGTGCTGTTCATCAACGCCGACCGCGAGTATTTCGAGGGCCGCGCGCAGAACCACCTTGCCCCAGAGCACATCGAGAAGATCGTCAACACCTTCGAGAACTTTGCCGAGTCACCCGGCTTCAGCGCCATCGTGCCCAACGCCACGCTGCGCGAAAACGACTGCAACCTCAATATCCGCCGCTACGCCGACAACGCACCGCCACCCGAGCCGCACGACGTGCGCGCGCACCTGGCCGGCGGCGTGCCGAAGGCCGAGGTGCAGGCCAAGGCGGCGCTGTTCGCCGCGCACGGTCTGGACCCGCTGGCGCTGTTCGTCGAGCGCGATGCCGGCTACTTCGATTTCCAGCCTGACCTGGCAACGCGGCAGGCCATCAAGCCCGCCGTCGAGACGAACACGGGTCTGATGGCCCGTGAGCAGGCCATGCGCGATGCCTTCGATGCGTGGTGGCAGGCGCACAGCCCGCGCATCACCGCGCTGGCTGGTATGGGTGCTGGCGCGCGCGGCTTCGTCGGCCTGCGCAACGACTTGCTGCACAGCTTCAGCGCCGCGCTGGAGCCGGCGGGCGTGCTGGGCCGCTTTCAGGTGCGTGGCATCGTGGCCGGATTCTGGGAAGACGCGAAGTACGAGTTCATGACGCTGATGGCGCGTGGCGCCAAGGGCGTGGTCGATGCGTGGCGCACCAGCATCCTGACCGCAATGGACGACGAAAAAGCGAAGGACAACCCGCTGGAGCACAAGCTGGTCAAGTTCCTGATGGGCGAGTTTGTAGAGGCACTGGCCGAGTTGGAGGCGCGCAAGGCCGGATTGGACAGTCAGCTCAAGGCAGCGACGCCGGGCAAAGGTGCGGGCGAGGAGGGTGACGATGCCGAGGTTGCTGACGACGAGCCGGCTGTCGACGAGGCGCAGCTCAAGGAATGGAAGAAGCAGCTCACGGCGCTGAAGAAGGAAGTCAGGACGCAGGAGTTGGGTTTTGCAGAGCGGCTGAATATGGCGGTCGATGCGCTGGACGAAGCCGGTGCTGCCGCGCTGCTGCTGGCGATTCTGCGCGACGACATGCGGGTGATCCTGGAGCGATACATCAGCATGCAGCGGCAGAAGGTCGTCGCGGAGTTTGAAAACTGGTGGGACAGGTATCGCGTGACGTTGACTGACATCGAAGCCGAGCGGGACATTGTGTCGAGCAGGCTACGGAGTTTTATCAGGGCTTTAGGCTATGTCTGACTCTCCCTAGCGGACCTCCACTCTTGGGCAGAAGGCGAGGTTTCGTCGCGGCCTTTCATACGACCTAAGCACGCTCTCGGACTCTGCCGATGGCGCGCGGCCGTATCTGAACATGAAATCCTTTTTGAAGGACGGCGGCTACAACGAGCGCGGGCTGAAGTTTTTCTCCGGCGCCGTGAGCGAAGCCGATATTTTGGGTGACAACTGTTTGGTCATCGCCAACACCGACGTGACCAGGAATGGCGACATCATCGGAGCGCCGGCACTGGTGCCATCAAGCCTCGGAGGCTTTGATGTGGTCTGTTCGCACCACGTCACGGCGCTTCGCTTCACCGACGATTGCGATGCTCGGTTCCTATTTCACCTACTGCGCTTGCCACGCTTACGCGCCGCGTTCCGGCAACACGCCCGCGGGACGACTGTACTCATGCTTGACCCTCGATCTATCGAGCGGATTGCGTTCGACCACCCGTCCGATGTAGGAGAGCAAAGACAGATCGCCAAGATTCTCGACACCCTCGACACCACCATTCGCCAGACCGAGGCGATCGTCGAGAAGCTCAAGCAGGTCAAGCAGGGGCTGCTGCACGACCTCCTGACCCGCGGCATCGACGACAACGGCGAACTGCGCCCGCCGCAGAGCCAAGCGCCCCATCTCTACAAGGACTCGCCGCTGGGATGGATTCCAAGGGAGTGGGAGCCAGTGCAACTTGGGAAGCTGGCGAGTCTGCAGCGGGGGCACGACATCGTTGCTACAAACTTCAGGCACGGGCCGTACCCAGTCATTTCGTCGTCTGGCGTCATCGGGCACCACAGCGTCGCAACCTCACGCGGCCCTAACGTGATCGTTGGGCGAAAGGGCTCCATCGGTACTGTCCACTATGTCGAAACCGACTTCTGGGCGCATGACACCAGCCTATTCGTCACGAACTTCTTCGGCAATGCGGTGAGGTTTGTGTTTCACCTGTTTGATCACATGCAACTCGGCCGATACGGCACCAAGTCTGGTTCGCCATCGCTCAACCGGAATGACATTCATCCGCTGATGGTGGCAAGACCGCAGACGGAAGAACAGGAGCGGATCGTCAGAGTAGTAGCTGCGCACGAGGCGGTTCAACGGGATTTGGATGTTGAGGCAATCAAGTTTAGGTGCCTGAAATCTGGCCTCATGGGCGACCTGCTCACCGGTCGCGTCCGCGTCACCCCGCTCCTGAGCACCGCCGCGCCCGCATGACTTCGCCACCACTGCCTCCGCGCGAATCGCTGACAGTCGAGTTCAAGAGCGACCGCAAGCGCCTGTCCGACAACGATCTGGTCGAGGCCGTGGTCTGCTTGGCCAATGCCGAAGGCGGCGAGCTGTGGCTGGGCGTGGAAGACGATTGCACACCCACCGGCCTGCATGCTGAGCACCTGCAGCTAGCCGGCCTGAGTGGTCTGGTGGCGGCCCGCACCTCGCCGTCGGTGGCTGTCACCGTCACATCGGTCGATCTGCATGGAGTGGCCGTGGCTCACATCGCAGTGCCGAAGGCCAGCGCCGAGGTGGCCACCAGCAGCGGCGTCTACCTGCGTCGCCGCCTGAAACACGACGGCAAACCCGAATGCGCGCCGATGCTGCCGCACGACCGCGCCAGCCGCGCCGCGCACTTCGGACTGGCCGATGTCTCGGCCCAGCCCGTGGCCGGCGCAACGCTTGGGGACCTGGACCCGCTGGAGCGTGAGCGCCTGCGCCAGAACGTGCATCAGTACGGCGGCGACCGGGTATTGCTGGAACTGGACGACGAAGCGCTGGACGGTGCCCTGGGCCTGACCGTGCGCCAAGCCGACGGCACGCGTGTGCCCACGCTCACCGGCCTGCTGCTGGTGGGCCGTGAACAAGCCCTGCGCGACCTGGTGCTGACGCACGAATTTGCCTTTCAAGTGCTGGCGCGCGAAGCGGTGGGCTTCAACGAATTCCGCCGCTTTCCGCTGTTGAAAGCGCTGGACTGGCTGGAGACCAACTTCCGCCCCTACAACCCCGAGCGCGAGATTCAGGTGGGCCTGTTTCGCGTGCCCGTGCCGCGCGTGGACCTGGGCGCTTTCCGCGAGGCGGTGGCGAATGCGCTGGTGCACCGCGACTACCACCGCCTGGGCGCGGTGCATGTGCGGCTGGACGACGAAGGCCTGACCATCAGCAATCCCGGTGGTTTGGTGGACGGCGTGACACTGGCCAACCTGCTGACGACCGAGCCACGACCGCGCAACCGTGCGCTGGCCGATGCGATGAAACGGGTGGGCGTGGTGGAACGCTCGGGCCGCGGCGTCGACAAGATTTACCGCGGCATGCTGCGCTTCGGCCGGCCCGAGCCGGACTATCGCCGCACCGATGCGCAGAGCGTGGTGCTGCGGCTGGCCACGGTGGACGCCGACGAAGCGTTTCTGAAGCTGGTGGTGGCCGAAGAAGGCCGTCGCGGCACGGCGTTGCCTATCGACAGCCTGATCGCACTGGCCGCCTTGCGTGAGCTGAAGCGGCTGACCTCCGAAGACTTTGCGATGCACATCCAGCGCGATGCGACCCAGGCCAAGCGAACCCTGGAAACCTTGCTGGAGGCGGGCCTGGTGCAGGCCCATGGCGCCACCAAAGGGCGCACGTACACCCTGGCGCCAAGTGTCTACGGGGCCAGTGGCGACAAGGCCGCCTATACGCGGCAGGCAGGTTTCAGCGCTTTGCAACACGAGCAGTTGGTTTTGAACTACGCGCGCCAGCATGGTCGTGTGGCGCGCGCGGAAGTGGTGACGCTGTGCCGGATTTCGCAGGACCAGGCAGCCAAGCTGTTGAAGCGTCTCAAGGCGCAGGGCTTGTTGGTGCAGCACGGTGAGCGGCGCTGGGCCAGCTACACGCCAGTGGCGGGTGGCTGATATGGGCTCCTATGAACTTCCTATGAGCCTCTATGAGCCGCTATGGGCTCCTGGCATATAACGCGAGGCGCGCATGGGCTGGGAACTTGAAACCGTTGAAAAACCGTTTGTTGAGCAACTGCTCACGATGGGTTGGCGCTATGTCGAGGGCGACATCGACACCCCTGCCAAGACAGGCCGCACCAGCTTCGCTGACGTTATTCAAGAGGCCGAGCTGCGCCGGCAAGTGCACGCGCTGAACCTCGATGCGGCAGGCCGGCCCTGGCTCGACGACGAACGACTCACTCAGGCGGTGGCCGCCATCACCCGCATCCCCGCGCATCGGCTGATGGAAGCCAACCAGGCGGCGACGGAGTTATTGTTGGGCGGTGTGACGGTGGGAGGCCTGCCCGGCTGGGACGGCGGCCGCAGCCAGACCGTCCACTTCATCGACTGGGCGCAGCCCGAGCGCAACACGTTCACCGTCGTCAACCAGTGCCGGGTGGACTGCCCGCCGGGCTACACGCGCGGCAAGGCGTTTATCGTGCCCGACCTGGTGCTGCTGGTGAACGGCATCCCGCTGGTGGTGGTGGAATGCAAGAGCCCGAGCGTGCCCGAGCCGCTGGCCGATGCGATCGATCAGCTGCGCCGCTACAGCAACCAGCGGCGCGCGAGCGGCGAGGTGGAGGACAACGAGGGCAACGAGCCGCTGTTTCACACCAATCAGTTGCTCATCGCCACCAGCTTCGATGAGGCGCGCGTCGGTAGCATCGGCGCCGCGTTCCGCCACTACGCCGCCTGGAAGACCGTGGTCGGCCCCGACGGCCAAGGCACCGAGGCCGAGGTGGCCGCCGCGCTCGGCAAGGCGCAGCTCTCCGAGCAGGAGCGGCTGGTGGCCGGCCTGCTGCGCCCCGCACATCTGCTGGACGTGGTGCGGCACTTCATGCTGTTCATGGCTGCCGATGGGCAAACGGTGAAGTCGGTCTGCCGCTATCAGCAGTACCGCGCTGTGAGCCGCGCCATTCACCGGCTGCGCACCGGCCCGACTCGGCGCCAGGACGGTGAACACGACCGGCGCGGCGGCATCGTCTGGCATACCCAGGGTTCGGGCAAGAGCCTGACGATGGTGTTTTTGATGCGCAGGCTGCGCACCGACGCGCTGCTGCGCCGCTTCAAGGTGGTGGTGGTGACCGACCGCAACGACCTGGAACGCCAGCTCTCCGAAACCGCCACGCTGACCGGCCAGAACGTGCTGCGCGCCACGTCGACCGAGGACCTCAAGCGCCAGTTGCGCCGCCGCGGACCCGAAATCGTGTTCGGCATGATTCAGAAGCAGCGCGGCGGGGATGCGGTGGGTGAGCCCGGCTTGAAGGTGGAGGAACTGCCGAAGGGTGCGTTCCACGAGCCGGGACCAAGCCCCTACCTACCTGAAGTGCTGAACGACGACGAGGCCATCCTGGTGCTGGTCGATGAAGCCCACCGCAGCCAGGCCGGCGACATGCAGGCCGCGCTGCTGGCGGGTCTGCCCAACTGCGCCCGCATCGGCTTCACGGGCACGCCCATCCTGATGGGCAACAAGAAGCGCACGCACGCGATCTTCGGCGAGTTCATCGATCGCTACACGATCCGCGAAGCCGAGGCCGACGGCGCGATCGTGCCGATCCTGTACGAGGGCCGCACAGCGCACGGTGCGGTCAAGGACGGCGCCAGCCTGGACGATTTGTTTGAGGACCTGTTTCGCGAACACACGCCCGAAGAACTGGAGGCGATCAAGGCCAGGTACGCCACCAAGGGCCAGATTTTTGAAGCGCCGCAGCTGATCCGCGACAAAGCGCGCGACATGCTGCGTCACTACGTCACCCACATCCTGCCCAACGGCTTCAAGGCGCAGGTGGTTGCCTACAGCCGGCTGGCGGTGGTGCGTTACCTGAACGCATTCGTCGCCGCGCGCGACGACCTGCTGTCCGAAGCCGACGCGCTGAGCCCCGAGGACAAGGCGCTCGACGATGAGGCGCTGTGCATGCGGCCGCCCGCGGTGCAGGCCCAGGTGCAGGCTTGGCGCTGGCGTGAGGTGCTGGCCCGGATCGAGTTCGCCCCCGTCATCTCGGGCAGCAACAACGATGACCCGGCCTGGAAGCCGTGGACCGACGGCCCGGCGCAGGAGCAGCGCATCAAGCGCTTCAAGCAGCCCCTGCTGCACGCCGACGCGACCAGGGCCGACCCGCTGGCCTTTCTGATCGTGAAGTCGATGCTGCTGACGGGCTTCGACGCACCGATCGAGGGGGTGATGTACCTAGACCGACCGATCCGTGAAGCCGAGCTGCTGCAGACCATCGCGCGCGTGAACCGCACCGGCCACGGCAAGCAGTTCAGCATCGTGGTGGACTACTACGGACTGGCGCACCATCTGAAGGAGGCGCTGAATGTCTACGCAGAGGACGACATCGACGGTGCACTGCAGAGCCTGAAGGACGAGATCCCGGTGCTGCGTGACCGGCACCTGCGCGTGATGGACCTGTTCCGCAGCCGCGGGATCACCAGCCTGACCGATACCGAAGCTTGCGTCGAAGCGTTGGCCGATGAGCGGCTGCGCGCGGAGTTCGCGGTCAAGCTGAAGGCGTTCCTGACGACGCTGGACGTGGTGCTGCCACGGCCCGAGGGGCTACCCTTTGCGGCCGACGCAAAGAAGCTGGCGTTCATCTACGCCCGCACCCGCAACCGTTACCGTGACACGCCCGTGCTGGGCAAGGACGTGGGCGCCAAGGTGCGCAAACTGATCGACGACCATGTGGTGTCGATGGGCGTGGACCCGAAGATTCCGCCGATGTCATTGACTGATGCCGACTTCGGCGGCAAGCTGGCGCGCGAGCCCAACGACCGCGCCAAGGCATCCGAGATGGAGCACGCGATCCGCGCCCACATCCGCGAACACCTGGACCAGGACCCGGTGGCCTACCGCAAGCTCAGCGAGCGGCTGCGCGATGTGCTGGGCAAGTTGGACCAGCAGTGGGCCGAACTGGCGAAGGCATTGGCCGGGTTGGTTGCCGAACTTCGCGCGGGTCATGTGGCGCCGGACGATGGTCTGCCGGGCCTACCCGAGCACTACGGTCCGTTCCTGCGTCTGGTGGTGGATGCGGCGGCGGGAGACGGCTCGATCACCGACCTCGAGCGCCAGCGGCTGGTCGATGTGACGGTCGAACTGGTTGACTCGATCGCCGCCGAGTTGGTGCCGAACTTCTGGCGCCCGAACCGGCAGCCGGCCCAGGATGCGCTGAACACGCGGATCTTCGAACTGCTGATGAGGCCGCGCGTGATGCCGACGCCGCAGATCGAAGCGCTGGTCGACAAGCTGATGGAGTTGGCGCGGGCAAACCACGATCGGCTGATGCGCGTGTGAACATGCTCACCGTCGACGATCTGAGCTTCGAGGTTCGGCGCAGCGAGCAACGACGTGCACTCGAGATCATCGTCGACCGCGGCGGCCAGTTGATCCTGTCAGCGCCGTCCGAGGTGTCGGAAGCCAGGCTGCGCGACTTCGTGAAGCGCAAGCGCCTGTGGGTCTACAAGCAGCTCGCCCGCAAGGAGGCCCTTGGCCAGGACACGCCGCGCAAGATGTTCACCGACGGCGAAGGGTTCGCGTACCTCGGCCGAAACTTCCGGCTTCGACTCGTGGCCGAATCCGACGCGCCCATCAAGTTGGTCGGCGGACGGTTCGTCATGCCCAAAGCGCTGGCGCCTGACGGCCGCGAACACTTGATCCGCTGGTATTGCGCGCACGCGCAGCCTTGGCTTGCCGCCAAGGTGCATGACTTCTCGGCCAGGATGGAGGTCGGTCCCGCCGGCGTGCGGGTGCAAGACCTGGGCTACCGCTGGGGTTCATGCGGCAAGGGCGAATGGATCTACTTCCACTGGAAGACGATCTTGCTGCCGGCGCCGGTTGCCGAGTACGTGGTAGTGCACGAACTGGCCCATCTGCATGAGCCGCACCACACCCCGGAATACTGGCGGCGCGTGGAACGAGCAATGCCGGATTTCGAAAGACGCAAGGCGTTGCTTGCTTCAAGCGGGGGCGCGGTGGAAGGCCTGTGACAGCGAAGGGCGTCAACCAGTCGAAAGCGGTCTTACAAGACCCGGAGATCAGCCTCAAAAACCGATCTGTCTCGTCGAGGGCCAGCCGACTCAGTTCGTGTGGCCGCAGCCGAGTTGCAGTCATGGTTCAGTGATTGCGATCGAAACCTAGCTAATCTTTTTTGAAGCCTCAGGTTCAACCTCAAATCCACGCTCCGGATCATCCGCCACCGGCTTGAACCCGTTGCCGTTGCCCTTCGCGATCGTGTGCAACAGGGACGTCAGCGGATCGGCCTTCTGCCGGTTGTCCTTCTCGTACAGCCCCAGGTGCTTGGCCAGCTTCTCCATCGCATCGAGCTTGCTGTGCATCTGGATTTCGATGCCGTATCGCGTCTGCTTGGCGCCGGCGTACAGCGCCGCCGCGGCCGGGCTCACCGTGCGCACGTCGTGCACGACCACCTGCGCCTCGCCATCGCCGAAGCACTCGGTGCATGCGGAATCGGGGGAGCGATCACGATCGATTGCCGAATCGCCCGATGGTTTGTGGGCCCAGCAGTGGGCACACGCCTGCACCCACACTTCGACCAACTCGCGGGCGTCTGCAGTGGCGATGTGCCAGGCTTCGAGCACAACGCGATCGGCGCTGACCTGAGTACGGTTTTGCTGAACGGCGCGGCCCTCGCTGACGGCAGCCTGAACCATAACTTTCGATAACAGGCGACTGGACTGCATCTGCGCCGTGCGCGCGCTGTAGCCGGCCCGGATGGCGGCCTGCGTCGCGTTCAGATCGGTCAGGTACTCGTCGACGAACCGTTGCTGCTTCGGTGTCAATGTGGCCTTCGCTCCTGCATGCGCCGACGACTCGGCGGGCGGCTTTGGGATCGGTATGCGCTTCATGTCCAACAGTGTGGAAGTGCGCAGCGCGGCGTGCAAACCCTACGGGAGGTGATCCCGCGGGCGGTGCTGGCGACTGCGCCCGCGTCAGCCGAGCCGACTTTTGCCCAGCACCTCTGCCTCGACAGGAATCGATGGTCATCACAACGCGCCAGCGCGTCGGTGGCGGATCATCAGACCACTCTCTCCTGAACGCCCACTCGACGGCCGCTTCGTCCCGACTCAGCCGCCCTTGCCCCGGCAGCGCTGGTAGCGCTCGTCCACACGCCGCGCAAACCATTCGGTGGTCAGCGCGCGCGTGATCTTCGGGCTGTGCAGCCGGATGCGCGGCAGCAGCGCGCGGGCCACCGGCCGGCGGGCTTGCGCGTCGGCGAGCTCGAAGACCCGCGTCCACAGCCGCGTCTGCTCGAACGCCGCTTGCCCTTCCTGCTCGAGCGCCTGCCGGATCTGGCTGTCGGTCAGCCCCAGGCGCGGCCCGATCGCGCGTACGGCGGCCTCGGTGCTGCCCACTTTGGCCGCATCGCCGCCGGGCACGACCAGGTCGCCGTCGAGGTCAAGCGCGACCCCAGCAAGCGTGCTCACCGCGCTCTGGAACGCGGCGTTGCGACTCGCGTACTGGCCGGCGTTGAAGTCGGCGAAGCGGTAGAGCGGCTGGTCATACGACGCCGGATAGCCGAGCAGGTGGGCGATGCCGAAGTACAGGCCGCCGCGACGCGAGAACACCTCATCGCGGATC